>DASTML010000182.1:0-12591 GCA_035714175.1 Bryobacteraceae bacterium
CAGCCTGCTGACCGCCGTCTTAACGGCGCTCGTATCGGTTGTCGCCGCCACCTCTACCGCCGTGGCCCTGGTGAGAAGCCGTTTCCGATGGCGCGCCGTGTGGGAGCAGGCGATCCTCCTCCCCATGGTCATCCCTGGCATCGCCCTTGCCGTGGGACTGCTCGCGCTGGTTCGCGCAACGCCGCTCTGGGGCACACTGGCCAGCCTCGTCCTGGCTCATTCGGTCCTCTCCTTGCCGGTCTGCTACCTGGTGTTGCGCGCATCGCTCCAGCAGACGGATCCCCATCTGGAAGCGGCCGCCCGCGGGCTCGGAGCAAACGGATGGGCCGTTTTTCGGTTTGTCACTCTGCCGCTGATCCTGCCCGCGGTACTGGCCGCCGCTTTGTTTGCTCTCGTCATCTCGTTGAACGAAGTCACCCTGTCGCTCTTCGTGGCTACCCGCAACACGGAGACTCTGCCCACAATCATCTGGCCCAATCTCCGTTTCGCGATTACGCCTTTGGTTGCGGCCGCGTCTGTGGTTCTCCTCGTTCTTTCTCTGCCCGCGCTGGCTGCCACTGCCTGGTGGCTGCGCCCGCGCCGGTGAACCCTGCTAGAAGGTGAGTTTGGCTCCGAGTTGTAGAATACGCGGCTGCGCGGCTCCGACATAAACGCCGGGATTCGACGCGAGATTGGTGGAAGGTCCCTGGAAGTTTACGTTGTTCAGGCTGTTGACGGACTCAAACCGCATCTGTAGCCTCCACTGTTCAGTAATGCGGATGTTCTTGAAAAGCGAGAGATCGACGCTCTTGAATCCGCCGCCCCGCACGATGTTCCGGCCGGCATTGCCGAACGTACCGCTGGGCGCGACCGAGAACGCGGCGGGATTAAACGCGAATCCCGGCGGAACGTTCTGGTTGGGGTCGCTAATCACGTTCGGACGATTGAAGGACTCATTCCTATAGGCATCGAAGATGTTCACGAACGGAGTGAAAGGTTGTCCCGTTTGAAGGGAAATAATGCCGTTGACCTGCCAACCGTCCACTAGGCCCTTGGGCCCTGGCAGGAATTTCGCGAAGGGCAAATTGTAGTTGAATGCGCCGTTGAACCGGTGACGCATGTCAAAGCTGGAAACAGCCCGCTGCCGCGCGAGGTCGTTCGAATCCAGGATCTGCTCGGACGCGTCGCTGGGCGCGAAGCTGCTGGAGTTGTCGATAGATTTGCTAAAAGTGTAGGTCGCCAATAGGGTTGGCCCATTCCCGAAGCGCTTTTCCAACTTGAATTGCGCGCTGTGATAGGTGGACTGCGCCGTGTTGGTGCTCATAGTGATGGCGTCATATTGCGGATAGGGTCGGAGTTGGGACAGCGTTGCGGTCGTGTCTCTCCCCGCAGCGATATCTGCCGCGATCGCGCCACGCTGGTCGGTTGTCAACCGGGCAAGGGGTACCTGGTTCGGATTCAGGAAGACCGGCAGGTTAATTCCCCGGGTGCCTGCATAACCGGCTTCGGCAATCCATTGAGAGGTCAACATCCGCTGTATCGAGAAATTAAACTGGGTCATATACGGATTGCGGAAACCGTCCAGAGCCACGGCGGCAATTGCTCTTGAGGGGCGTGCGGACGATCGCAAGTCCAGCAGCGTTGTGGACGGCGCCCCAGTCGGCGAAAAGGGAGCCGGCATTCGCACGACGGCGGAGGCGGAAAACGGCGGATTGTTCTCTACTGGCTGCACTGAATTGGCTTGGTTCAATGTCTCAGAAGAAATGCCAAATCCGGCGCGGATCACTGTCTTTCCGTTACCCCTCACGTCGTAGGCAAGGCCTACGCGCGGCAGAAAGTTGTTGCGGTCCGGGTGGTAGAACTGCGGCAGCGCGGGCGAGCCGACTGTTTCCAGGCCCAAGCCGGGAACAAGGTTTGTCAGCTTGCCATTCACTTCGGTCCATGGCGTGTTGTATTCGTAGCGAACGCCAAGATTGATCGTCAGATTGCGCGTCGCGCGCCAGGCATCCTGCACAAAACCGGCGTAGGCCCACTGCCGGTACCCCCGGCCGAACTCCCCGATAGTGATGGAGGCCCGGATAGGCAGGCCCAGCAGAAGGTCAATCAATGCATTCGCCCGCGCATTGGCAACGCCGCCGGGAATAAGACCATTCCGGGAACCATCGAATTCCACGGTTCCACGTTGATTCGTCGCGCCGCGCGTGTTGAAGTGATAGCGCGCAAACTGGCCGCCGAACTTAATATTGTGCCGGCCCCGGGTGAGGCTAAGGGAGTTGGACAAAAAGCCGGACGTTTCATTCTGCCAGCGGTTGCCGTACACGGGCCGCCCGCCCAATTCAGCCAGATTGCCGGCCAGGAAGTTGATGGCCGGTATCCCGGGGGCAAGAGAGTAGCCATTGGGGAGGCCGATGTCCGCCGCGTTCGTCTGGTCGCCGTTGCCCAGGTCATTGGTGTACCGGCCAGAACCGAGGCGAAACTCATTCACGACAGTTGTGCCGAAGGTGTGTATATGTCCGATAACTCCGTTCCAGGTGATTTCCGGATTTGGCAGGTTGAAGCCGGGGACAAAAGGCCCGGCCCCTCGGAAGATCAGATAGTCTTGGTCGTTCAAATTCCAGGAAAGGCGGCCCATCAATGAATCACGAGCAGTAAGCTGATGATCGGTACGGACGTGATACTGATAGTCGTTGAGGACAATGGTTTGGGGCGCATTATAGTTCAACCCTCCCGGGCCGGATGTGTTGGGCAGAGGGTAGAAATTCATTAGTTTCTGGGAGAGCGGCGTGACGCGATTCGAAATATCGAGCATTTGCGGCGTGCCGTTGGCGCCGATATAGCCGACGCGGCCAAGCTTCTCCTCCGGTGTCGGAACGCTGGTCAGGCGGGATTCCACACCTTCGATGATTCGCGTGAGTTCCGTATTGAGAAAGAAAAAATGCTTGTTCTTGACGATTGGGCCGCCGAAGGAGCCGCCGAACTGGTTCTGCCGCAATACGCCGCGTGCAACATTGCCGCGTTTGTTGAACGTATTGTTTGCGTCCATCTTGTCGTTACGGAAGAACTCATACAAAGCGCCATGAAAGCCGTTGGACCCGCTGCGGGTGACCATGTTGACCGTCGATGCCATCGTCCGTCCGTACTCTGCTTGGGGCACGCTGGTCTTGAGTTCGAACTCCTGCACCGCCTCATTGGACACGATGAAATTCACAACGCCGTATTGCAGAAGGTTCATCGGTACGCCGTCGATGATGAAGTCGTTGGATCTGGATCGCCCTCCGTTCACCGTAAATGCGCCGGACAGGCCCTCGCGCGCGCTGGAATAACGATCGGCGGCAGTGGTTCGGCGCCACCCGGCTACCACGCCGGGAACCAGCAGAGCCAGATTCTGAATCTGCCGTCCATTCAACGGCAGGTCCACAATGCTTTTCTGGACAACCACGGTCGATAGCGTCGCTGACTCCGTATCCGTCGCCGCCGCGGTTTCCTGCACCGTAAGCGTTTCCGTTACCAGTCCCAACTCCAACGATAGGTTCACGCGGCGTTCCTGTCCGACGTTCAAGCCGAAGCCGGAACTCTCCGTGGTTTTGAAACCCGCATGCGACACAGTGATTTTGTAATTGCCGGCCGGCAGGCCAGGAATCTGAAATACGCCGGCTTCATTAGTCTCGGTCGTGCGTTCCCGTGTCGTTCCCAGGTTCACCACCGTCACCTTTGCCATGGGGACTGCGGTCCCAGTGCTGTCGGTCACCGTGCCGACTACGGCGCCGGCGCCTTGTCCATAGGCTAACGTCGAAAAGCAGCTCAGTAACAAAGCGATGGGAAGGCGTTGCAAAAATACTTTCAAGACAATTCTCCTGATCGGGCCGGCTGGAATCGCGGGCTCGTGCCATTCAGACTTGAGTGGGTCCGTCGAAATGGGTCTAGACGGTGGACGTCGAAATGTTTCCCCGTTGAATCGAAACCAGGGCCGATGGGTGCATCAGCACTTCTTCGTGAAACCGGTCGCAGCCGACGCAACAGTTCTGGTACAACTTTCCGGAGGGAAGACGCATGGTGGATTTCTCAATAAACTTCTCCACGCTCCAGCCATGGCGGATCCCCATGCGTTCCGGACGGCCCATGGAAATTGCCTCGTAGACCGGATCTCCCACGCGCCTCTGCAAAATTTCTTCCAATCGTTCCTCGGCCACATTGCCGAGAGGCGCCTGGGATTTGGCGCAGCAGGGATAAACATTGCCGTTTGGTTCAATGGCGACTTTGGAGCCGCTATGCCGGAACTGTAGAAAATCGATGCCGCCGGAACGCCGGCTGCAGAAATTGTCCTGCAGCGTAGCCGTGGAGACTTCGTTTTCCATCGCGCGTCCACGCGGCCACAAAGCGCCAATCCACGATCCGGGAACGGCGCCATAAAAAGTGAAGACGGGTTCGTTAGCCGCCGCATCCGCTGATTGGAATTGGCTTTGCGTATCTGTCTGCGCATGGTGCTTCATTCCGTGGGCCTCGAACAGGCGAGTCAGCCTCCTGCAGACTTTCCCGCGCAGCTTCGGCCTCCAATCCCTCATGCCAGGAATCCAGTCCGGAGACGTTAATGCGGTCTACGCGTCGTTTAAGAAGCTCTTCAACAATCTCCTCGTTCAATATGTCGTCAGTGGTCTGCACGGTCAACTCCATGCCGCCGTGACCTGCTTGAGCAGAGTCTCACCGCTCGACAAGATCACACGGCCGGGCTTTTCCCGTAGTTGTCCATGTTCATCGGCGTCCGCCAAATCCAGGTACGTCATCTTCTCCCGGAGATTCGCAATTACGCGTGGAAAGGCGTCCCGCATCTCGTCGATCAACCGGGCTTGCTCGGCCCCGAAATAGGGCCGGAAGCGGCTCTCATCGCAATGCGCACACTTGCGATGGCAAAGCCATAACAAGACGTAATAGATCGCTTCCATCGGCTATCGACCCCTCCTTCGAAGCCGTCATCGCCAGATCTGTCGAATACGTAGTAAAAGAGCCGGATGCGACCGGCCCCTTGCGGTTTTTTAGTCTAAACCACAATGCGTATTGAAATCAATGAACATTGATATATGGGAGTTCTATTCCCCTTGACATTCTACTGGAGCAACTCTATTATTCCCCTAGAATGTCTACTAAAGAAGAACAGGAACGCGTGGAGCTGTTGCAAGGCACGCTTGATCTGTTGATTCTGCGTACGCTGCTGTCTGGCCCCGCTCACGGGCACGCAATCGCGAAGCGGATCGAGCAGCAGTCGGAAGACGTTTTACAGGTGGAGCAAGGATCGCTATATCCTGCCCTTCACCGCCTGATTCAAAGACAGTGGATTACCTGGGAGACCGGCGTGTCCGAGAACAATCGGAAGGCGAAGTTCTACCGGTTGACGGCAACGGGGAGAAAACGGCTCCGGGTAGAACAATCGAAATGGGAACGGCTCGCCGCGGCAATCAATCGCATATTGCGGCCCGCCATCGAAGGCGGCACATGATCTGGCGCGACCGTTCCGGTGACGCCGGCGATGACATTGATTTCTTTCTGGCTGAAGAGACTGACGCTAATATCGCGCGCGGCATGAGTCCGGAGGAAGCCCGGCGAGCTGCCCGGCTGAAATTTGGCAATGTGCTACGTTTTCGCGAGGAGATGCGCGCCGTCTGGGTGCGCCGGTGGCTGGATGACGCTCTTTGCGACGTGCGGTACGCATGGCGCATCTCCGCGCGCGCCAAATCGTTCACCGGGATCATTTTGCTGTTGACCGGCTTGGGAGTCGGAGTAAACACGGCCGTATTTAGCCTGGTGGATGCGCTATTGCTGCGCCCGCTCCCTTATCCTTCGCCCGGCCGTCTGGTGGCCTATAGCGACGAAGGCAAACCGGCTCGCTTCAAATCCGGCATATCGGCGGCCGATTTTGCCATCTGGCAAGAACGCGCGCGGTCCTTCGATTCGTTGGCGGGCTATCAATCCCGCGATGCAACGGTATCCACTGGCGATATAGCGATGACGGCGCCATCCATCTCGCATACCGGCGAACTCTGGCACATGACGGGCGCGCGGCCACAGTGGGGACGTCTGGCGACAGGGGATGCCGCCCAAGCTGAGGTGGTCATCTCGCACCGCCTCTTTGTGAAACTACTCGGCGGAAATCCTTCGGCGGTGGGGAAGCCAATTCTCTTGGATGGCACGCAGGCAGCGGTATCGGGCGTACTGCCGCCGTCCTTTCAATTTCTTCTGCCGCACGGCGCATCCGGGCTCGCCCTTCGCGAACCGGACATCTACCAGTCCGCCGGCCCGATTCCCTCCGGTGACCGGCGCCGCTTCTCCGTAGCCGGCCGCCTTCGGGAGGGCTGGCGCCCCGAAGCGGCCTTGGCCGAACTCAAAGAGTTGCAAGCTTTCATTCAAAAGGATTCGCCGGATCGTTGGTTCGCCGGTCTTTCCTGGATGCAATTGCGGCCTCTTCGCGAGAGCCTGACCGTCGGCGCAGCCGAGGCGTTGGCGATTCTGCAACTTGCCGGTTTGCTGGTTCTGTTGATTGTCTGCGCAAATGTCGCGGGACTCTTGCTGGCACGCGGCTTGGCCCGGCGCAAGGAGTTGGCCATCCGAGCTTCCATAGGCGCAGGCAGCGGCCGTCTCTTGCGGCAATGTTTGTGTGAAGGACTCTTTCTTTCCACCGCGGGCGGGGCGTTGGGCCTGCTTCTGAGCGGAGGTCTGCTGGTTGCTATGCGCCGATGGGGGGCCGAAACTTTGCCGCGGTTGGCGGAGGTGCGTATGAATGAAAACGTACTGCTCTTTGCCGTGGGTCTGTCATTGTTCACGGCCATGGCCTTCAGCCTCTGGCCCTTTCTGATCCAGGGGCGTGCCGATCTGTCCGCATCTCTGCGAGGCGCGGGGACAGCCGAGCATGCCGCCAGCCGTATGGTCCGCGCAACGCTTACCGCTGGTGAATTCGCACTTGCGGTGGTCCTGGTTGTGGGCGCCGGACTGATGGTCCGCAGCTTTGCCGCACTCATGGCGCAGATCCCAGGCTTCACGCCCGAACGCATCCTCACGCTCCGTGTGTCACTGGCCGGCGCGGATTACAACGACAAAGCGCGGGCCGAAGCGGTGGTGGCAGAGATGGAAACAGCATTGCAGACCCTCCCTGGCGTTGTATCGTCCGGAGTTGTGGAGCGGCAGTCATACCTTCTTCAATCCGCCAGTCCGGCGAATCCGAATGTAGTGGATCGTTTCGACGACAGCCTGGTAACGCCCGGCTATTTTGGCGCTCTCGGCATGCGGCTGGTGCGGGGCCGTTGGCTGACTGCTGGCGATGCCCGGGAGGCGACGGTCGTGAATGAAACGCTGGCGCGCCGCGTGTTTGGCCAAGCCGACCCCATCGGGCAGGAGGTTCGCCTATTTGGCCGTCCCGTTCGTGTCGTAGGAGTGGCGGCGGACTTACAGTATGCGCAGAGGGACCAGCCCACCGGGCCGGAGCTGTTTCGCGGCTACACGGGGAATCTGGCTGGACGACCGGTACTCCAGGTGATACTGCGAACAAGCGGTGATCCCGAAATGCTAATCGGACCCGTAAAAGCGTTGCTTGCCGTCGTCGCGCCCGCACAGGCGGTCCATGACATACGAACGCTGGAAGCGGAGTTGGCCGGCTCCATCGCGCCTCGCCGGCTCCATTTCGCGCTGCTCCTTGGATTCGCCGTGATTTCTCTCGCACTGGCGACGGTTGGCGCCTATGGAATGGCGGCATATTCGGTGACGCAACGGACGCGTGAGATCGCCATCCGCCGGGCGCTGGGCGCGGGCAGCGTCGAGATCTGGGGCTCTGTGCTTCGGCTGTGCCTCTGGCCGGCATCTCTTGGAATCCTGGCCGGGCTGGGCGGCGCCGCCGTATTTGCCCGTTGGATGCGTACTCTCTTGTACGGCGTCGAGCCGCTAGATGGCGCGACCTTTGTCGCCGTCCCGGTCCTGTTATTCGGGGCGGCGATCGCGGCGTGCGTGTTCCCCGCTGCGAAGGCCGTCAACGTGGATCCGATCACCACACTGCGAATGGACTAGAGCATGAGCAGCTCTCTTTCCCGTTGGGTTGTGTACGCGTTGATGCTATTGCCAGGGTGCACCGCGAAATATACGATTCTTCCTGAAGCGCCGCACTACTTGCTTCGAAGCCCGGACGGTACAAGCCGGCCGTTCCCGGATACGGCTGCCGCGTTCAGTGACAGTCTGGAAGGCTGGGTAGACCTTCAACCCGGCATGGTCCTCCGCGTAGAACGCGCCTATTTCGATCTACCGGAGAGCCGCTTGGTCCGTGACTTTGCAGGTTTGGAGTCTATGCAACTGCAAGTGGACTCATCCAGCGGCGTGTTGCGGGAGATCGCCTTTCAGCCGCTGGCGAATCGTCCTGTTGGGCAAGCGTCTGTCCGGGCCGCGATCCCGGAAAACGCTCGCAAACAACCAAACCACCGCTTCTTTTTCCAGGTTGTGCTGGACAAGTCGTCTGGTTCGGCCCGGGCGGCGCTGGTTAGCGGCAGCAGCGTGGAAAACATCGCGGCCAACGGGGCGCGTCTACTGCGCGGAGAGCGCTGCGAGGGCGAGCTGCCGCAGGGGGGAATGTGCACTGCGATACCGGATGGCGCCGCTGCTTCTCTGCTGTTCCAGGTGGTGGCAAACGGTAAGCCTACATTGACGCTCTGGGGAAGTAGCGCTGCCCATTTGGCAGGAAAGCGGCCGGTTCAAAGATTTTTGCGCCCATATCGCGGCAGATTGCGTCGAGTCCGTTTTGACCCGCGCGATCCCGTTGCCCTCCGGTTGCCGCTCTTGCCGGGCGACGTCCTGGATTTTTAGCCGCCGCCGCCCTCAACTGTTTTGCGGATAGAACATCTCTCCCCGCTTGAGCATGGCAACGAAGGCGGCAATCTTTCTCTTCCGTCCCTCTTCGGTCTTCATGTTGTGGAGCCGGAAAGCCAGCGCAAAACGATTCTGGGCGTTATATTTCGCCAGCGTTTTCTGCGCCTCTGGTTCCGCGTCAATGGCGGCCTGCATATCGGCGGGAATCTCCATTTCCTTCCCGCTCTTGTAGGCGCGTTTCCATCGGCCATCGGCCTTGGCCGCTTCCACATGGCGCAGACCGTGTTCCGTCATGCGCTTTTCCTCCACCAGCCGGGCGACATTGTCGACATTGATCTGGCTCCATGTGCTCTTCCGGCCGCGCGGGGTATAGCGCTGCAGATAGCTCGACTCGTCGAACGACTTCCGGATCGCGTCGATCCATCCCCAGCAGAGCACGGCGTCAATCGCCTCCTTGGGCGTAATCGATGGACGTCCGGAATTGACCTTATGAATCTTGATCCAAACCTCGTCCGCCGTATCGTGGTTTTTGCCCAGCCAGCGATAGAAGCTCTCGGCATCCTTGAACTCATGAACTTTGGCGGGATCGACAAATACGGGAGGCATCAAGGCTGATCGTAGCATTGCGCTTTTGCCAAAACGTCTTGGATCGCCGCTCGCAAAGCCCTGGAATCGCCCTCGGGCACCAACGTAAGTCCTTCTTGGGGCGGCAAGCCGCAGGCGCTCGTAACAATCACTGGAATACCCGCCGCCAACGCTGCCAGAATCCGCCGCGGCTGATGTTCTACCCAGGCTGGCAGCACCACGGCCCCTGCGTCCGCCAACCAATCCGGCCCGGCAGGCTCGGTCCGGATTTCCTGCCAGAACGCAGCATTTTCACGAACCGCGCTCGCGAGGATCAGTGGAATGCCAAGTCCCGCCGCTGCTTCCCGCAGTTCCCGCGCCCCCTTTCGGGAAAGCGCTCCGGCGGGAAAGATCAAGCGCGAGCCAATGGAGCGCGGCGTGGAGGGAGGTTTGTGCCAAGGCAGGCAAATCGCGCGAGATCCGGCGAGCCGTGCGATGTCCGTGTGCGGGGTAATCCAGCGGACGGCCTCTGCCAATGCTTCCGATTCGGCGGCCACAAGCGCGGCATCGGCACGGAAGTCTTCCAACGTCGATGTACCGGGCCAGCGGGCGGCCGCACGGTCCAGTTGCCTTTGTAACTCCGCCATAGGCAACCGTGTCATCAGGACGTCAAACGTGCGGCCTGCCAAATGCCCTTCTTGCCAAAGAAACGGCAGCAGGTTCTGGCTCACCACCACATGCAGCGCGTCGGACGGAAGTTGTTGCGCGTAGCGCTGCGCCAACTCGCGATCCATCCGCAGCAATGCACGCTGTCGCGCGGCGCCCTCTGCGCGCAACCGCCGGGACTCCAGCGAACGGCGGAAGACAAACCACGGGACCGTATGCACGTCCGCCGGTCCGTCCGTGCCCCAATAATACGGCCCGATCTTCCACCGGCGGCTGGCAAATGGAATCCGCAGCGCATCGCCCGGCTGCCGGTGCTCTTGCAGATAGGCATCATGCTCCGGCCACCATGCGTCCAGCAGCCACGCGGTACGGCTTTGCCGCGGCAGCGCCATGGCCTCCGGATGCCGGAAACAGGAATGAACTCCACATGTCTCGCAACTCTCAGCCGCAGGTTCCGCGTCCGGCTGGCCGGAATCGCTGAGAACAGAAAGCGGCGCACGCGGCGTAGTTTGCAATGCGCGCAGCCGGACATGAAGTTCACTGCGGCTAAGCGTGACTTCCAGGCGGCAGGGAACCGGAGCACGGAACCGAAGGTCCACATAGTTCCAAAAGATAGTGGCGTCTCGCCCGGCCGCGGCCGTCCTTCCCGGCATGGAACGCGAGTGCGCATGGCGTTCCACGATCACGCAGCCTGCCTGTAGAGCCGCGTCGTACAGCGCATTGGATAGCTGGCAAAGCCCGCCTCCCACCGACGGGATCACGCAACCCGCGCGCAGTTCACGGCCCAGGGCAAATCCGCGGCTGGACGTAGGGCGCGGCACATGGGCCCAGAAACTGAATAGCGCGCCGGCTTCCAGTACCCGCCCATCCAGGTAACGGGCCGCTGCGCGAAGGTTCTGAACCTTGCCTGCCTGCAGTCCAAACTCCGTGCCCGCCGGTAAGGGGTACAGCAAGCTGCGCGATTCGGCCAGCACACTGCCTTCGCCTCCGGTCCCGGAGTGCGGCAACGGCCCCGGCCGCCCATGCGGATCCCGGACCCAGCGCCGGAGCCGGAGCAGCATGCATTTCGCCGAGAAAAGCAGCGATTGCCAACGCGTAGGCTGTCTCTCCTCCGCCATTGGCGGCCCGGGGTTCACAAGCGGCACATCTCTGAGAATGCCAGATCGGCAATGGCCTACCGGGAATGCTTGTCGTGCCGCAGGTTCGGCAGGAATGCCGTCAGCAATCCGATGGCCGGCAGGAAAGCGCAGACTTTATAGACGAAAATAATGTCCGTCGCGTCGGCCAATTTTCCCAACACAGCCGCTCCAATGCCGCCCATGCCGAAGGCGAACCCGAAAAACAACCCGGAAATCATGCCCACCCGTCCCGGCACCAACTCCTGCGCGTACACCAGAATCGCGGAGAAAGCCGAAGCGAGGATGAGCCCGATCGGCACCGTTAGCACGGCGGTCCAAAATAAGTTCACGTACGGCAGCAGCAGCGTGAACGGCAACGCGCCCAGAATAGAGGCCCAAATCACATACTTGCGGCCATAGCGGTCGCCCACGGGTCCGCCCATAAAGGTCCCGGCCGCAACCGCCGCAAGAAACAAAAACAGCAGTTCCTGCGATGTGCGAACGGAAACCTGAAAGCGGTTAATCAGGTAGAACGTATAGTAGCTGGTAAGACTGGCCAGGTAGAAGTACTTGGAAAAGATAAGGGCGATCAGGATGGCGATCGCCTGAATCACCTTTCCCCGGGGCAAGGCGCCCTCCCGGTCCGTGGGGCGCGGCCGCGCCGCGATGCGGGCTCTTTCGCCCCGATACCAACGGCTGATCCACGTGAGAATTCCGATGCCGGCAACAGCGGGAATAGCGAACCAGGCGACACCGCCCTGCCCGCGCGGCAGCACGATGTAGGCAGCCAACAGCGGCCCAATCGCGGACCCCGCATTGCCGCCCACCTGGAAAAAGGACTGCGCGAAACCGTGGCGTCCGCCGGAGGCCATACGCGCGATACGAGAAGACTCCGGATGAAAAATTGCCGATCCTATGCCAATGACGGAGGCAGAAAGGATGAGCCAGGAAAAGCCGGGAGCGTTGGCCAGCAGCAAGAGACCAATCAGCGTGAATACCATGCCCGTGGGCAACGCATAGGTACGGGGAGAGCGGTCCGTGAATTGGCCGACCAGAGGCTGGAGAAGCGAGGCGGTGATCTGGTACGTAAGCGTCAGGTAGCCGATATCGGTGAAGCTCAGTTGGAACGACTCTTTCAGAATCGGGTAGATGGACGGCAGTAAGGACTGCACCATGTCATTCAACAGGTGGCAAAAGCTGGCTGCTGTAAGAACGCTCAAAACGGTATCTGGCTGTGCGGGGGCGGCGGGGGCTTGGGTACTCATACAGCTTCTGGAACTATACTAGGAGAATCGCGCGATGGCCCGCGCTCGAGATATGGCCATCAGCTATCGAGAAAGCGCCAATGTTCGCCAAGAGCGAAAAGCGTTCCGACTACCAGAAGACGCGGAATTCCATCGTGGCGATGGCCGTCGACTATAAACACGGC
>DASTML010000183.1:0-73521 GCA_035714175.1 Bryobacteraceae bacterium
TGGTGACTCCGTAATTTTGCGGATATTGCAAAAAGGAGGGATACGGTGGAATAGAGTCATGAAGACGTTGATTGTGTTCATCATGACCATCGCCGCGGTTGTCGCGGCCGACACCAAACCGAAGATGACCAAAGCCGAACATAAGGCGGCAGCCGAACGTCACGTTCTTCGTGCAGAGGAGTTCGCCGCCAAAGCCGTAAAACACGAAGCCGCCGCTGAAAAGGCGAAGGCAAAGAACGGTTACAATGCCATGCAGCATAAGTGGCCGGGCTTGGTCCGCGGCGCAGAAAATGCCGAACGGGACCGTGCCATGCAGGCGCGGCGCGCTGAGGCTGAGAACCGTGAGCTAGCGGCTTTCCACTCCGAACAGGCCAACAAGACCTTCGAAGCGGAGCCGTAAGCGGTAGCGGAATGGGCGGGGTCCGAAGGCGCAAGCGGCCCCCGCCCACCCGCCGTT
Source organism: Bryobacteraceae bacterium (assembly GCA_035714175.1). Classification (GTDB taxonomy): domain Bacteria; phylum Acidobacteriota; class Terriglobia; order Bryobacterales; family Bryobacteraceae. Next base: position 458 of record DASTML010000183.1, read on the forward strand.
TCTTCTTTTCCGTTCAATGAATCGCGCCAGCAATACAACATCCGCCGCATGCCGCCTTCGTGGCGAGCCCCCGCCCTGTCTCACTCCACCACGCTAAACGCAAACCCGCTCCCCTGTAAGGCGGAACGGATCTCCTGCACATGTTCGCGGCCACGCGTTTCCATCGTAATATCAATGGCCGTTTCGCTCAGGCTTACTCCATAGTGTGCCCGGTTGTGCAGCGTCTCCACGATATTCGCCCCGGCCTTGGCAATCACGGTTGCCAATCCCTCCAATGCGCCCGGATAGTCCGGCAACGTGATCCGCAGCCGCAACCGGCGCCCGTCGCGCACCATCCCCTGTTCAATAATCCGGGACAGAAGGTTCACATCGAGATTGCCGCCGGAGATAATCACGCCGATCTTCTTTCCCCAGTAGCCCGTCATGCCCCGCAGCAGCGCCGCAACGCCAATGGCGCCGGCCCCTTCCGCTAGTGTTTTCTCCTTCTCCAGCAAGTACAGGATGGCGGCGGCAATATCGTCCTCCTCCACGGTCACAATACGATCCACATACTGCCGTACCAGCGGCATCGTGAATTGGCCCGCCTTGCGGACCGCAATACCGTCGGCCAGTGTGGAACTGGCCTCCACGCGCACCGGCTCCCCCTTCGCCAGTGCGGCTGCCATCGATGGCAGCCGCTTGGTTTGCACGCCGATCACCGTAACCGACGGTTTTCTTCCCTTGGCGGCACAAGCAACGCCTGCCGCCAACCCGCCTCCGCCCACGGCCGTAACGATAACGTCCAGCTCCGGGTTCTGTTCCAACATCTCCAGTCCCAGCGACCCCTGCCCTGCGATTACCGCGGGGTCATCGAACGCATGGACAAAGGTGGCGTCCTGCGCCGCGGCGCCTTCGTACGCCTCGTCGTAACTGTTGCCGTGCAGTACCACGTCGCCGCCATAGGCCTTCGTGGCCGATAGCTTCACCAATGGCGTATAACGCGGCATCCAGATTTGTGCCCGGATACCGCGCCGCGTTGCGTGGTAGGCGACGGCCTGCCCATGGTTGCCCGCCGACGCGGCCACAACGCCTCGCGCTTTCTCTTCCTCCGTCAACGTAAGGATGCGGTTCAGTGCGCCCCTTTCTTTGAAGGAGCCGGTCATTTGTAGGTTGTCTAGTTTCAGATAGACTTCGTTCCCGGACAACGCCGACAACGACTTGGAGTGCACCAGCGGCGACTGATAGATTTCGGATCGTATCCGTTCCGCGGCGGCCTCGACGTCGGCAAGGCTCAGCACGGAGTCACATCCCGCGCCAACAAGACATCGGGTTTGCTGTTCATCTGTTCGACAATCCTCCGGTGCAGGCGCTTCTCAGCATTCGTGACAAGCCGCATATGAGTAACCCCCGGCCGGGACGGATCTGGCTTCACGGACGCGGAAGCGATATTGCACCCAAGCGCGCTCACAATGGCAATCGTGCGCATCAGGACACCGGGCTTGTTTAGGAAGAGAACGTCTAGCGTCAACACGTGGGTCAAAACTCCTTTCTGGCTATCGGGTAGAGAAAGAAAAAGCCCCTGGGGAGGGAAACTCCGCCAGGGGCTTTTTCGAAACTTGCGATGTGTGGTTCGCAGGCAGCCTCAGGCGGTGCTGGCGATAATAATCGCCGCCGCATGTTGCATGCTTTTAATCTGAGGTGCGAACTTCACTCTCCTCTATTTTAGCAACTCCTTGGTTGCCATGGCGCCGTCCCACGCAATTGTTTCTTATGTGTCCCGCCTTACACGTACAGCCGCACCACCCGCGAACTGATGCCGCACAACACGGAATACGAAATCGTTCCCGCCATCTTCGCAATCTGCTGCGCGTCAATCCACTCGCTCCCCTCCACGCCCAGCAGCGTCGCCGCGTCCCCCGCCTCCACGGTAAGACCCGTCACATCCACAGTTGTTAAGTCCATGGAGACCGCGCCCAACACTGGCACGCTCCGGCCCTGCACGAGGACTTTGCCTTTGTTGGACAAACGGTGCGGGTATCCATCCGCATATCCGACGCCCAGAATCGCGACCCGCGTCGGCCGCGCCGTCCGATGGATTGCGCCATAACCGATCGCCGCCCCCGGCGGTATATCTTTCACCTCCAGGACTCGCGCCTTCCAGGACAAGGCTGGCCGCACCTCCAGCGAACAGGCCGCCGGCGCTCCCTTCGCCGGCGAAACATAGCCATAGATCGCATGCCCGGGCCGCACCAAATTACCCCATGCCTCTTTCCGACCGTAGGCCACCGGCACCGTACTCGAGAGATGGACCAACGCGGGAGTCACTCCGCCGTTACGGAGCAGTTGCAGGACGGCCGTGAACGTCGCGATCTGCTCATCGGTCTGGGAGGTCGAATAGTTCGGCGCCGATGCAAAGTGCGTCATCAACCCTTCCAGCCGCGCCGCCTTCGTCTGTGCCAATACATCCAGAATTTCGCCGGCCGAAGCGCGAGTACCCAGCCGTCCCATGCCCGTGTCGATTTTCAAGTGAAACAGCGCGGTCTTCCCCGCCGCGGCAGCCAGGCGTTCATAGTCCAGAATCCCTTCCAGAGAATGAATCGCCGGCGTCAGATCGTAGTCGAGGAACAACGCGCGGTTCGCCGGTAGAAAATCCGCCATCACTAAAATCCGGCTCTGCATGCCGGACTCCCGCAATGCGATGCCTTCATGAACATTGGAGACCGCCAGCCACCGCGCGCCTGCTTCTTCCAATACGCGGGACACCTCCACGGCTCCGTGCCGGTAGGCGTCCGCTTTCACCACCGGCATCACAGTTACGCCCGCGCCTGCTGCCTTTCGAATCGCTCGAAAATTGGCCGCAATCTGGCTCAGTGACACCTCTAACCAGGATCGATACATACTCTCTGATTATCGGGCCACTGCGCTATCGTGGTGTTGCAGCGCCATGCGGAAAATCATCTCTCTTTTCGTGTTTTTGCCCCTGTTGACCTTTGCCTGGGGAAAGACCGGGCATCGCGTCGTCGGCCAGATCGCGGAAAATCACCTCTCTCCCAAAGCCGCACAGGCCGTCCGCAACCTCTTGGGTCCGGACAGCCTCGCTGAAGTCGCCAACTGGGCCGACGAAATTCGTTCCGATCCCGCCTGGAAATCCGCTGACCCCTGGCATTACGTGAATATCCCCGACGGCCAACAGTACGAAACGATGGACAAAAATCCGGCCGGGGACATCTATACCGCTCTCAAACGTTTCGAAGCCACCCTCCGTTCTGCGGATGCTCCGAAAGAGCAACGCATCCAGGCATTGAAATTCCTCGTCCACATGATCGGGGATCTGCACCAACCGCTCCACGCCGGCAAGCGCGAAGACCTGGGCGGCAATCGCGTCAGCGTCCATTGGTTTCGTTCCGTCGAAGCCACCAATCTACACTCCGTGTGGGACGACCTCCTCATCGAGCAGGAAAAACTCAGCTTCACGGAGTGGACGCGCTTCCTGGACCACCCCACCGATGCAGAAATCAAGGAATGGCAGTCCACCGGCTATAGCGAATGGATGTCCGAATCACAGAAACTTCGCGAACGTTGCTATGACTTCAAGCCGGAACTTCCGCTTAGCTACGACTACGTTTACAAAAGCATGCCCATCGTGAAGCAGCGTCTCTTGCAGGCCGGCGTTCGCCTTGCGGGCACGCTGAATGCAATCTTTCCGTAGGCAACTCTAGGCCCGCAGGCGGGCAAACAACGCTTCATACTGCGTAGTGATCGCGTCCCAGCTGTAGCGTTCCTGCACCCGGTCCGCCGCGGCGTTCTGCAGCCGCCGCCGTTCTTCCTGGGACAGCGCAAGCGCCTGCCGCATCACATCGGGCAAGGTGGCCGGCGTGAACGGCAAGCCGCAGCCGCCGGCCACCTCCCGGTTTTCAATCGTGTCGAGGTAAAGAATCAGCGCGCCGCGGCCCATCGCCTCTATGAGCGCCGGATGCGTTCCGCCCACCTCCGTGGCATGTATATAGGCAAAGCAGTGGGATCCCAATTCTTTGTACCCTTGCCCAAACACATACCCCGGCATCACGACCCGTTCGTCGCTTGTATCCCGCACCCGCGCGATGTACTCGGGCGCATAGGGAGCATCGCCGATCAGCGCCAGGCGCAACGGCGTTCGCACCTGTTCGAAGGATTCCCGAACCAGCAACGCATTATTTTCCGGTTCCCAGCGGCTGACATAGAGGAAGTACCGTTCCCGTTCCAAACCCAATTCTCGTAGCGCTTCGTCGGTTGCCAACTTACCCTGTTCCGCGCCATAGGAGATGAAGGTGGTTTCGCACTGATACCGGTCGCGATAATAGTCCCGGATTGCCTCGGCGTCGGAAACCGGGTGCGTCGGACAGAACGTCGAAAGCCGCTCCGAAATCAGGTACCAGGTTTTGGCCAGCCGGTTCCATTTTTTCCGGTTTCGCTCCAGGCCATCTACATTGAGGGCCACCGGCGTACCGAATAGGCGCGGTAGCCAGCAGAAGATCGCGTTCGCCGCATTGCAGCAGAGGATCATGTCGTACTGCTGCGTCACAGCATGTAAGACCGACAGCGCCGTATGCGCCAACGTGTCCGCATATTTGTGGCGGATGGTAGGTAGGTGAACCAACCGCACGCCGCGATATACCGGCGCCGCATACCGCTCACGGCAATAGACCGTTACCGCATGCCCGCGCTCCGCAAGACGCGTGCCAAGCTCCTCCGCGAACGTCTCAAACCCGCCATAGCGGGCCGGTATCCCGCGGGTGCCCAGAATGGCAATGCGCATGGAAGCCTAGCCGCGTGCGGCCCGCAACTTTGCCAACACGCGCGGTGACGGCTTGGGAGCAGGGCGGCTCACAGGTTGCGCATGGAACCAGGACGCCATATATTCATCCGTCACGCGGCGCCGGCGCATGATTTCCACCCGCTTTTCGCGGGCGCTCCGCCACATTAGCATCACTTTCCAGAACGCCTTCAACGAGCTATGTTCTCGGACAATACATGCCCCGATCACGACCAGATCCCGCCAGGTGATCGCCAGCCAGTTCTTCCGATATAAATCCCAGGTGATGTTCTTGATTCGCATCAAGAATCGGTTCTTCACCGAGTGCATGTTGATTTCGGGCGGCAGAGCCCGGCGATTGCCCGGCAAAACATTGCGCACATGGTAAGCGCGGGCGTACGGTGTATACAGGCAGCGCCATCCCAGCAGTTGATGCCGCCAGGCGACGTCGGCGTCTTCGCGATAGACAAAAAATTCGTTGTCGAAAAATTCGCCGCCCACCGCCACATCGTCGATCATTTCCCGCCGGTAAAGCGCCGCGGCGGCGGTCGCGCCAAAGACGTACTCGAAGTTGCCGTACTCGCCATTATCCGGTTGCTGGCTGCCCCGGTCCAGGTGGCGCAGCATCGGGGTGAAGAACATCCCCGTCGAATCGATCATCGCTTTTTCGGGCAGTTCAAAGGTCGATTTGATAGTCAGCAGTTTCCCGCAGACCGCGCCCACGCGCGGATGCACCTGCCCGGCCTCTACCAATTGGGCAATAAATCCCGGCATCAGCAGCACGTCCGGATTAAGAGTCAGTACCCAATCGCCGCGGGAAATCGCGATAGCTTGGTTCTGGGCGGACGCAAACCCCATATTTTCGTCGTTGTACACAATCCGGCAGCGTCCCTCGTACTGCTCCAGAATATCTACCGTCCCATCCGTCGAGGCATTGTCGATGACGATCAGTTCCAAACCCGGGTACTTCTGCGCTAGCACCGATTCCAGGCATTTCTTGATGAAACGCCCGCTGTTGTAGGTCACGAGAGTGACGGAGACGAGATCGATTTGGGACATGAATGATGGGTTAGCCTGAACATGGCGACAATGCTCAAGCTCCCGGTGCGGGCACATCCTCCGCTGATGCGCCACTCTGGAAGCATTGCCATGCCATTGTCCAGATTTGTTGTATCGACTGTATTCTTGTTTGGAACGGCCCGCTGGCTCTGGGAATCAGAACCCGGGGCACTGCTGCAACTGCTACGGTGACCGCTACCAGCCGCCTCGACAAGGGGGGGAAATGCTTCGCAGCGTACTTTAGCAGACTACCATACCAGAACCTCTGCCGGCACCCAAGCTCAATCTTTTGAACAGAATGCCCGCCATGGTGTAATACGCGAACTAGCGGAGTGAACCAGATCTTTGCACCCGTAAATTTGAGTCGGCGGCAAAAGTCGACGTCCTCAAACCAAACCGGATGAAACCTCTCATCGAATCCGTCCAACAACGCCCAGTCGGACCGGCGGAACAGAAGACAGGCTCCTGCCGGCTGCTCTACCTCGCGCGGCTCCATCATGTCGAGGTCAAGACAGCGATACCGCCGGTTAACCGGGTTGGATGGCCAGATCCGATTTAACCCTAGCACTTCGAATGCCAATATGCTAGCCGTCGGAAATCGGCGGAAACTAAATCCCTTTTGTGGTTCGCCGGTCGAATCCACCAACAACCCGGTAGACGCACTGTGTCCATTTTCTTGAATGGCGTTGACTAATGGCGCAATGGGGTCCAACAGCTCCACGTCCGGATTCAGTAGAAGATACAGTTCCGCTTCCCGAACTCGCACACCCTGGTTCACCCCGCCCGCAAAGCCAAGATTGTGTGTATTTGCAATCACTTGGACTCGCGGATCTGCGGGGATCGCCGCCGTCGTACCGTCCTGGGACCCATTGTCGACCACAAGCACGGGAATCTCCTGCCGCAGGCAGGAACGCACTGCCGCACCTATAAATTCCGCCGAGTTATAGGTGACAATCAGCGCCAAGACACGGTCTTTCACGCCATTCTCCCCGCCATCTGGAAGTACCAGCGCCACAAACGGTCCATGCCCGTTTCACGCTGCAACTCGTAGAGAAGGGCCTCCGATTCGCGCAGAACGGCCTCGAGACGGTCCGCGCCAACCATCTTCGGCGCCACCACCTCGCGGGGAATATGCGGCCACTGCCCATGCTGCATACAGTGCGCCCGGTACAAAGCCCGTGAAATGCCATACTCTCTTCGATAGGGGGGTAATAGATATTGATGGGCCAGCCGGCGGTGGTTGCGCAGAAGTTGCCGGGTGGAATAAGCGCTCCGGACCCCGGCGGTGGCGCTTCCTGTATGCAGCCCAGTTGCGTCAGGGTCATAGTACCCTTTTTTCAATAGGATAGCGGCCTGCAGGCTCCAGGCTACATCCTCGTAATAGGAGTGGTAGCTTTCGTCCAGTTCCCCCGCTGCCGCGAACACCTCCCGCCGCGCCAGCAGTGCCGTAAACGACGTAAACAGAATAGGATGCCCCACGGACCACAGCGCACCATCCGGCCGGCCGGCGCCTGCCCGCCATGCCAGTCCGCCCCGGCTGAGCAGGTCAAAAGTTCCGTCCAACATTCCGCCGGGTTTGTAAAGTTTACCGCAGACAAAATCGCACGCCTGATCCGTGATCACGGCGCTCAGCCGCTCCAGCCAGTCCTCCGCGAGGGTGACGTCGTTGTTCAGAATGGCGACCAAAGGCGTCTGGGCTGCCCGTAAGCCGGTATTGACCGCCGCTGCAAAACCGAGGTTTTCCTGGTGCCGCAGCACTCGCGCGCCTGCAAGCTCTTCCAAGGGTTCGGCATACCCGTCATCCACGACCAGAATTTCTACCGGAGGCCGGCTCTGCTCCCGCAACCGGGCCACTGCCTCTCTTGTCATCGCATGGTGACCGTAAGAAGGCACAATAGCCGTCACAAATGACACGTTTTTGGCTACCTTTTGCGCGCTGAGAAGCGTTTTTTGAGCAAAAAATACAGGTTGTAGAAGCCATCCCGCCAGGGGTTTAGCTTGATCTCGCCCAACCGGGAGGTGTAGAGAATGGAAATTTCATCGAAACGAACGTTTGAATTTCGCAGCGCCTCGATCTTGATTTCCTCGCTGAACGCCATCCCGTCACTCTCCAGAATGAACCCGTCCAAAATCGAGCGCCGGAAAACCCACATGCCGGACTGCGAGTCCCGCACCCACCGGAAGTACAACAAACTAGTAGCCAATGACAACACAAAGTTGCCGAACTTGTGTTTGAAACTCATCGCTTCCCGGTCCCGGACCGGGAAGCGCGACGCATTCAGGAAGTCCACCTGGAGGTGCAGGAACGCCTCCAGTAGATAGGAGATCGCGTCCGGGGGGTAGCTGTGGTCGCCGTCCAGCGTGATAATCACGTCGCCGGTCGCCGAAGCGAACCCCCGTTTGTACGCACGGCCGTAGCCCCGGACATTCTCCCGGATCACCTGGGCGCCGAAGGATTTCGCGACGTCGGCGGTGCGATCCGTGGAACCATTGTCGACAACAATGACGTCATCGACAAAGGCCGGCATCCGCCGGAGCACCTTTTCAATCCCTTGCTCTTCGTTGAGACAGGGGATGATCACCGTAATGCGGAGATCTCTATACAAACTGCTATTGTAGCTTGTTACCTTAAACCTACGGCCAGGATAGGTATGATGAGGTTGTGAGAAAAGTACTTCTGCTCTCGGCTCTCTCTGTCGCGGCGCTGCTCGGTATGGATCCGGCGGCGCGCAATGTAAAGTCCGTCTACATCCTCCGGATGGGCAACGGTCTGGACCAGTTCCTCGCCAGCGAGTTGAGCAAGCACGGCGTCTATACCATCACCACCGATCCGCAAAAGGCCGACGCGCTTTTGACCGAATCTCTCGGCGAAGGCTTTGAGAAAAAATACGTCGAGCTCTATCCGCCGCCGAAACCCGAACCCACGCCCGAAGAGAAGGCCAAGGCGGAAAAGGACAAGGAAGAAAACAAAAGCAGCGAAGGCAAGAAGGCCGACGATGTGAATAACGCGCCGGTGCAGCGCGTTGGCACGAGCACTTGGGGCCGGGGCAAGGGAACCATCTTTCTGGTGGCCCGGGATAGCCGCGCTGTTCTGTGGTCCATGAACCGCCAGCCGAAGAACTTGACGACGAAGAATATGGTGGACCAGGCCCGCAAGGTTGTGGACCAGTTGCGGAAGGACCTGGGCTTAACCCAGCCCTCCCGCTAACGGTAGCCCGCTCCTAGTACGACTTCGCGATTACCACGCGCTGCGCCACTTCTTCCCCGGTTAGAATGCACTTGCCGGGGCCGTCGTATTCGTCCACCAAAGGAATGTTGCGGACGCTTGCGCGGAACTCTTTGATCTTCGCGTCATTGGCCGGGTCGTCTTTCAAGTGAGCCATGACGAACTTGCCGCCGCCTTTTTCCGCCGTCACGTCGTCCAGAATGCCGCGCACCTCTTCCAACGAGTTGGCGACAACGGTGTTGTCCTTCAGCCGCTGCCGAGCCTTGGCCAGCATGTCGCGCTGCATCTGCTCCAAGGTATCGGCGACCTTGGCAGCCAGCCCTTCCTGCGGGACAACCTCTTTCGTCCCGGTATCGCGGCGTTTTAACACCACGTTGCCCGCGGCCACATCGCGCGGCCCCAGTTCCAACACCACCGGTACGCCGCGCCGTTCCCAATGGAAGAACTTGGCGCCGGGCGTGTGTCCATCGCGAGTGTCGACATGGGCACCCAATTCAGCAGCCAGCTTTGCCGCGGCTTCCATCACGACGGCGCGCTCTTCTTCCTTCCGGAAGATCGGAACAATCACTACTTTACGCGGGGCCACCTTCGGCGGCAGCACCAGGCCCTTGTCGTCAGAATGCGTCATGATGAGCCCGCCGATCAGCCGGGTGGACACCCCCCAACTGGTCTGCCACACATAGTCCAGCTTGCCTTCCTTGCTCTGAAACTGCACATCGAACGCCTTGCCGAAGTTCTGGCCCAGATCGTGACTGGTGCCCGCCTGCAGTGCCAAACCATTCTGCATCATGGCTTCAATCGAATAGGACCGCAGCGCGCCGGCGAACTTCTCCGCCCGCGTCTTCACGCCTTTCACGACCGGCATCGCCATCACATTCTCGGCTACCTCGGCGTAGACCTCCAGCATCCGCACCACTTCCTCCAACGCCTCTTCGTGCGTGGAGTGCGCGGTGTGGCCTTCCTGCCACAGGAATTCCGTGGTCCGCAGGAACATGCGCGTGCGCAGTTCCCAGCGCAGCACATTGGCCCACTGGTTGATCAACATGGGCAGATCGCGGTGGCTCTGGATCCACTTGGAAAAGAAGTGGCCGACGATGGTCTCCGACGTGGGCCGGATGACGTAAGGCTCTTCCAATTTCTTGCCGCCGGCGATGGTCACCACGGCCAGTTCCGGTGAAAAGCCTTCGACGTGTTCGGCTTCTTTTTTCAGGAAGCTTTCCGGAATCAACAAAGGCAGGTAGACGTTTTGGTGCCCGGTGGCTTTGAAACGTTGATCCAGTTCCCGCTGCAGCACTTCCCAAACGGCATAGCCGTTCGGTTTGATGACCATGCAGCCCTTGACGATCTCGGCCGGCTCGGCCATGTCGCCCTGGATCACAACGTCCTGGTACCAAGTGGCGAAGTCTTTTTCGCGGAGTGTAATAGGTGATTCGGCCATGATGCTGGTTAATCTTCCATGGTAACGCGCGGCGACGGAGCCCACCGCCGGAGGCCCAGGAATCCGGCCCCTGCCAGAACAAAGCCAGCCGCCACCCCAGGCAGCCCCCAACCGGAATCGCCCAGCAAGGTGACGCTGGAAGCCAGCCCCACAAAACCCAGCAGGTTGTTGACCATGTGCAGCAGGACGCCAGGCCAGACGGAGCGGGTACGCAGCCATAACCACGAAAACAGTACGCTCATTCCGAAAGTCTGCACGTAGAGGATGGGGTAAAAGTGAACCGCCATGAAGAGAAGGGAACTGGCCAGCACCGCGGCGCGCTGGTTATATCTCGCGACAAAACCGCGTAGGATGACGCCCCGATAAAAGAACTCTTCAAACAGAGGGCCCGCCGCGACGATCCAAACAAAGGCTCCGGCCGGAGAAATCTGCATACCGAAATCGCGCTCCATGTGAAGTGCGGGCCAAGTCCGCTCCATCCATGCCAACGCGGGACTCCAGACCCACCAGAAGCCCTTAATCAGGGCTAGCGCGGGAAGCAGCCACAGATAGCGCGACACCCACGGACCACCGATTTCATCGGGCGCGCACTGCCGGCGGATGCTCTCCCGCCGCAACAACCAGATCAACTGCAGCAACTCCAATAGTCCCAGCACGCCCGGGTGTTCCAGAAGATGCAACTCCGTCACGTCTTCGAGCAAAAGCACCAGGAGCGACATCCCCAGGACCGGAATCAGCAATTCCACGTGCAAGCCAATGGCCTGCCAGAAGCCGGGAAAATCATCCTGCCGGATCTCTTCGTTCACGCCTTCGGACCGCGCTTTTCGGCAATCGCTTCCCGGTAACTATCGGCCAGTTTCTTCGTGATGGTGGCCATGTCCCAGGACTCTACGACATGCGCTCTGGCGCGCTGCGCCAGTTCCGCCGCGCCCGCGGGATTCCGCAGCAGCGCCAGCGCCTGGGCGGCGAAGGCTTCCTCGCTATCGGCTAAGGCGCACGTATCGCCGTCAAACCGGCAGAGCCCTTCCGCGCCGATGGTGGTCGACACCACGGGAATTCCTGCCGCAAACGCTTCCAACAGCTTCACCCGGACGCCGCTGCCTGTAAGGATGGGACAGATGAATACGGCGTATCTCGCCAACGCCTCCCGCACATCCTCTACGTAACCAATGAGTTCAATATGTCCGATGTCCGGCATGGAGTGGCGCGGCGGGGGATCGCTGCCGATGATCACAAGCCTCGTCTCCGGCGCCTCCGCAATGATGCGTGGCCACACGTTGTAGACGAACCAGTCGAGCGCCTGCCGGTTGGGAATATGACGGAAGCTGCCGAGAAACAGCAGCGTGCCGGGCTCCCGGCCATCCGGCGCAAAATCGTAGCGAGACGTATCAATACCGGCGCGCAAGCCTGGCTGCAGTTTCGGCCGCAGTTCCGGCGCAAACTCCAACAGGTAGTCCGCGTTGGACTGGCTGCACATTTGGATACGGTCCATACGCGGCAACAGGTTCAACTCATAACGCAGCGCGCGCAAATACTCATAGGCGGCCGACGGACTCGTCATCCATTTGCCGTCTTTCGCAAGGGAACGGCCGATGGATTGGAAGTAGACGTCATGCTCGAAGAGAACGTTTACGATTTGCCGGTAGTCCTCCGCGTATTGGCCCATATTGGTGTAGTCGAGTTGGACCAGGTCAACGCGGTGCAGCAGCAGCGTGCGGTGAATCGCCCAGCGTAGATTGTCGCTGGCAAACTCGCGCACGGCGAACGGCGTCAGCGAACCGAAGCTCTTCGGCTGCCCATCCAGACGCACGATGTATTCAGCGGACTTGCACTTGGCGGTGAGTTCGGCGTGATCCGCTTCCTGCCCAGGCCGGTCGAGCAGAATGACGAGATGCACGTCGGCATGTTTTACCAGTTCCAGCAACGTCTGATAGATGAAGACGCCGCCGCCATGTATGGGCGGGCACACCGGATACGGGGAGAGGAATAAAACGGACGGACGCTCTTTTGTTTTTGGGAGTTGTTGGAAGCGGTCCAGGTAGTAGCCGGGCATCGGACGCCGGAAGGCTTCGGTATCGCTGACGGCAGCCAGCCGCTGTGCGGCGGCGCGGCTGCGGAGAGCGCCGGGTAGTTGAAGAAAGGCACGCCACAAGGCCAATGGATTCGGCCGCTCCCACGAGTCGCCGAACAGAACACTGAGCCAGGCGCCGCAAAAGGAATAAAAGAAGTGCGAGAGCAGGCGCGGCCATTCATGAATGTTCTTCCAGCAGAAGAGCAGGAAATTTTTCTTGAGAATCGACTGAATGTATTCGTCGGAAAATTTCTTGCCGATGGTGCCGCGGTGCTCGTGCCACACCACGCTGCGCGGTTCATAGAATACAGTCCAGCCGCGTTTCCAAGCCAGATAGCCCAAGTCCGTATCTTCCAGATAGAAGGGCCGCAGCAACTCATCGAATCCGCCCAGTTCCTCAAACTTTCTGCGATCGAACGCACACGAACCGCCGCCGCCATAGAAGCAAGGAAACGCCGTCTTCACCTCGTCGTCCGCACGATGGCGAACCCGTAGCCCACCATTGGCCCACCAGGCTTGCGTCAGGCCCGTCTCCTCACGAAGCTTGTTGGGATCGGGGAAAAAGATCTGGCACGAGACAGCGAAAACGTTTTCGTCCGTGAAGCCTTCCAACAGCGGCGCCAGAAAATCCGGCTCCACGCGCATATCGCTATTGAGCAGGACCACGATGTCATTCTTTGCCGCCGCGAAGCCGCGGTTGGAGCCGCCGCCGAAGCCGTAGTTGTGATCGAGCGCCAGGACACGCACCGTGGGGAAATGCTCACGGAGAAAGGCGGCGCTGCCGTCCTCGCTGGCGTTATCGACGACGATGATTTCGTTCGCTGGGTTGTCTTTTATGGCTTCGAGAATCGAGGGAATGTACTTCTCCAGCAGATCCCGGCCGTTCCAGTTCGGGATGACGATGCTCGCCGCGTGGACGTTAGGGCGCGTGCTGGCGCGCAACGTCTTCTTCGGCGCCAACTTGCGCAGCAGGTCCGCCAGCACCAGAACGAGCAGCGGAATCCCTAATAAAAAGGGGGATAGCAACAACAACGGAAGATTGCGCAGTATGCGCTTGAGCAGCACCATCCGTTAGCCGATCTTGGGACCCAGCCCGATGCCGCGGCCCAGCCGCATCCAGCGCGACGCCTGCACCGCGGCCAGTTGTGCGCGCAGGTTGCCCGCCTCCACCTCCAGGGACTGCGCCCAATGCGTACGTTCGATCACGGTCGCTTCCGCCTGGTCCAGAAGGGCGGCGCAATCGGCCAGCTCTTTTTGCCGCGCCGCATCATGCGCCTGCCAGGCGGCAATCTCGGAAAGCCGCTGCGATTCCACACGAGCCAGCTCGTCCGCATAGCCTTTAATAGCTAGCCTTGCGGCGGCCTGCTCAGCCGCCGCTTCTTCCTGCAGTTCCACAATGCGCGCTCCCGCGTTTTCCAACTTACTGTTCAACTCCATCGCCCAGTCATTGCTCTTTCGCAGCTCCGCCGTTTGCCGGTCATGCACGTCCACCAGTTCGGCATGTTTTTGCTGTGATTCGCGAAGCCATTCGTTTTTCGTGGCGAGTTCTGATTCCAATCTTTCGATATGCCGCTCGCGTTCCCGCAATACGTTCGCCGCCGAGGGCACGTAGAGAAATGCCGGAGCGCCGGTCATCGCTTCAGCCGCGCAAACGGCAATGTAGAAATGAGCCTCATCCACGGCGCCGGCGTTGGCCTCCAGCCGGACGTCGGCCGGCGCATGGCCTTCGGAAACGGGCCGGAAAACAATGCTGCCCGCATGATTCTGCGTGAAGAGCAGCGTATGCGGAAAGTACTGTTGCAGGGCCTGTTGGAATTCCGCATATTCGAACTCGTGTTCGTGAAACGGATTGGGACCGCTCGCGCGCCGCGTCTCCGCGTAGTAGGACTTGTTAGGCGTGGAAACGACAAACTGGCCGCCGGGAGCAAGCACGCGGCGCGCTTCGGCAATCAGGTTGGCCCAATCGGTGAGATGTTCAATAACTTCAAAAGCAACCACCAGGTCAAACGACGCATCTGGGAAGGGAAGCGATGTGGCGCTGGCCTGTTGGAACGAAAGGTTGGGGCGGCCGTAATGTTCGTTGGCGTACACGATCGCTTCGGCGCCGATGTCGATGCCGGTTACCGCGGTGGCCGTGTTGGACAACTCCGCGGAACCATAGCCGGCGCCGCATCCGACGTCGAGCACACGCTTCCGCCGGGCTAACCGCGCGGCAAACCCATAGCGCGAAATGTGTTCGTTCCACAGGTCGACGTCCACTTGCCCGGGGATCACCCGCTCGCCCGTAAATTCAGCGCTCATGCGCGGCCTCCGGTTGTGCGGCATGCAGCCGGCTGTTCACTTCCACCCGGCAGGGCAAGTGTAGATAACCATACACCTGGCCTTCTCCATGGCCCATTTGCAGCGTCAAGGCATTGTCAATCCAGTCGCACATCTTGTACTCCGTCAGGTTGCCGTCCGCAATCGCCGGCGAGAACGAAAATGAGGCCGGGTAGAGTTCGGGCAGAGTGATGTGGAAGTCCACGGTCGTCGTGTCTCCCGGCCACATTTCGGGCAGTTGATGGCCTTCCCGTATTGTGTTGGTTCCCGCAAAGTCCACGCCCAGATGATTGCGCAACATGAAACCGATGTTGGGGTTCAGAACATGTTCTTTCGCGTGGGCGCTGATCCGCAGAACGATGCGGCCGCCGGGCTCCAGCAGATGCAGCGGCCGCCCATCAGGATCCGCGGCCACAATGCCGATAATCTGCGCGCGCCCGTCCCCGTAGCGGTGATCGATGTTGGGGATGCTTGTCACCACTTCGGGAGCTAGCGTGGCAGCCAGGGGTTTTTCACCGGGATGGTCCGCACGCGCGTGGTCGAGGAACTGCGAGTCCTTTTCCACCATATATGCCAAGTACTTTGAAATGACAAGTTCCGTCTCGCCCAGTTCGCGGACATGCCCGTTATCGAGCCACAGCGTGCGGTCACCGATGGCCTTCACGTCACCGATCGCATGCGAAACGAAGAGAATGGTGACGCCCTTCGCCCGCAGTTCATGCACTTTGCGCATGCAGCGTTGCCGGAAGTAGATGTCGCCCACGGCAAGCGCTTCGTCCACCAACAGGACGTCCGGATTCACGTGGATCGCCACGGAGAACGCCAGCCGGACTGTCATACCGCTGGAGTAGGTTTTCACCGGTTGATTGATGAAATCGCCGATTTCGGCAAAGGCTTCGATCTCGTCGTACTTCCTGTCAATTTCGGCGGTCGACAGTCCGAGGATCGCCGCGTTCAGGTAGACGTTCTCTTTGCCCGTGAACTCAGGATTGAATCCGGAACCCAATTCCAGCAGTGCGGCCACGCGCCCATTGGTTTGTGCCGTGCCGCTGCTCGGTTGCAGGATACCGGCGACAATTTGCAGGAGCGTGCTCTTGCCGGAACCGTTTTCCCCAATTACGCAGAAGGTTTCGCCGCGGCGTACGTCGAAGGTAACGTCGCGCAGCGCCCAAAAATCGCGGTGGTACGCAATCCGGTTGAGCGTCAGCAGTTCCTTGAGGCGGTCGCTGGGCGATTCATAGATGGGATAGCTTTTGGAGACGTTTTGGAAATGGATGACCGGGGATGGCGTGGGGGTAGGCAAGGCAGTGAGATTTTAATGCTATATAGCAGTTGGCGTTGACAGGATTGCAAGTTGTTGTTTATTATGGACTTGTTGCCGGCGTAGCTCAGGTGGTTAGAGCGGCGGTCTCATAATCCGCAGGTCGTAGGTTCGAGTCCTACCGCCGGCACCAACAAAGATTAGATTTAGGGCGCTTCGCCCACGATGACTGAATATATACGATCCAAGTCATCACTGTTGTAGTAGTCGATTTCGATGCGGCCTTTACCGGGCGCGCGTTCGATGATCCGCACTTTGGTGCCTAGCGAATTTTCGAGTTCGCGAATGGCTGCCTTCACGTTAGGATCGACTTCCGGTTCGGCCTCTTTTCGTGGATCGTGCGGCTGCGTCATCTTTTGGACAGCCTGTTCGACTTGCCGGACGCTCATTCCTTGTGCGGCCGCTTTTTCGGCCACCTGCAGTTGCATGGCCTCTTCCGGCAGCGAGAGAATGGCCTTGGCGTGGCCCATGGACAAGCGCTTCTCCGCCAACATGATCTGCACATCGGCAGGTAGACGGAGGAGCCGCAAGAAGTTGGTAATGGTAGAACGGTCCTTGCCAGTTCGCTGGCCGATCTCCTCGTGACTCAGGCTGAGGTCCACTGCCAGCTTCTCAAATGCGATGGCTACCTCAATCGGGTTCAAATCTTCCCGCTGAATATTTTCAATCAGCGCGATTTCGAGAACCCGGCTATCCGAAAGTTCTTGTACAACTACGGGAACTTCGGACAGGCCGGCCGCTTTCGCTGCGCGCCAACGCCGTTCGCCCGCAATCAGATGGTACTGATCGCCCTGTTTCCGGACAATGAGCGGTTGAATGATGCCATTGGCTTTAATCGACTGTGCGAGTTCGCCGAGTTTTGCGGAATCGAAGAAGGTGCGTGGTTGCAGCGGGTTAGGAACGATTTCACCGACCGGCAACTTTGTCACCGGCAATTCCACCGCCGGTGCTGGGGCAATGGCCGCGGCGGCGGGCGGAGGAGCGGCAACGGGCGCTGGGGCAGTAGCGGCCGGGCGGCCCGGCAGCAGGGAAGAGAGGCCTTTACCCAGCGCTTTGCGCGGATTCTCTGGCGCGTTGCTCATTCGCGATAATCTCCTTGGCGAGTTGCAGGTAGCATTCCGCTCCCTTGGACTTCACATCGTACAGCAATACCGGTTTTCCGTGGCTAGGGGCTTCGGCCAAGCGGACATTGCGCGGGATTACGGTCTTAAAGACTTCATCCTGGAAGAATTCTTTCAAATCCTGGGCCACTTGCCGAGTGAGGTTCGTGCGGTCATCGAACATGGTCAGCAGGATGCCTTCCGTCTGAATGTTGTGCTGGAACGACTCTTTAATCCGCTCCACGGTATCCATTAGTTGGGAAATACCTTCCAGGGCGAAAAACTCGCACTGAATGGGAATCAAGACGGAATCCGCTGCTACCAGAGCATTCAGGGTTAACAAATCGAGTGCAGGCGGACAATCGATCAAGATATATCCATATTGATCGCGTACCGCCGCCAATCCGCGCCGCAGGCTTTCTTCCCGGTTGGCCATTTGGATCAGCTCCACGTTGATGCCAACCAGGGAGCGGTCTCCAGGCAACAGATCCAGCCCTTCGCACTCCGTTTTGACAATGGCTTCCGCTGCCAGGCGCTCTCCAGTTAGTACATGGTAGAGGCTGACATTATCGGGGTCTTTTCCCACACCGAGGCCCGTTGTAGAGTTCCCCTGAGGATCGGCATCTACTAACAACACCCGAAATTCATTCGCGGCCAGGGAAGCCGCCAGATTGATAGCGGTGGTTGTCTTCCCCACGCCGCCCTTTTGATTAGCAATGGCAATAATTTTGGCCAAGCGTCGTATTCCTTTCACGATCCTATCACGGGATCTCCCAATCCATATGTTCCACGTGGAACATCCCCATCGGAACGTTCCACGTGGAACATTTATGCCCCCTTTGAGAGGTAAATATCCAAAACTGCAATCGCCGCCGGTGTAATTCCCGGAATGCGCGCCGCCTGTCCCAACGTGGCCGGCCGTACCCGCTCCAACTTCTCCGATACTTCACGCGACAAGCCTGGAATCGACGAAAACACAACATCCGTAGGCACGGGTCTCCGTTCTGACTCCTTAAGCCGGGAAATCTGCCGATCCTGCTGGCTCAAATAGCCGCCGTACTTGATCCCCGTTTCCACGGTCTCCAACAATCCCTGTTCCGGTACGCCGCCCACCTCCTGTTCAATACGCCCTCGTAATGCCGACAACCGTGCTTCGGGCCGCCGCAACCATACTGATAACAAGGGCCGATCATCCGCCGACATACCCAAACCAGGGAAATCAACCGGATTGACGCGTACAGTCTCCAACCACTTCGTCAAGCGTGCCTTCTGCTCCTGCTTGCGTTCGTACCGCGCCCAACGCTCCCCATCCACCAGCCCCAACCGCCGCCCTAATGGAGTTAACCGCTCGTCCGCATTATCGATGCGCAAATGTAGCCGATACTCCGCGCGCGATGTGAACATTCGATACGGCTCATCGGCGCCCTTCGTTATCAGATCGTCAATCAAAATCCCGGTGTAGCCCTCCGAACGGGGGATCGCAAATCCTTCCCTCCCGCCTACCTTACAAGCCGCGTTCAATCCGGCAATCAACCCCTGGCATCCGGCCTCTTCATACCCAGAAGTCCCATTGATCTGTCCCGCGAGAAATAACCCCTCCACCTTCTTCACTTCCAACGTGTGGTCCAGTTCCCGCGGGTCAATCGCGTCATACTCAATCGCATAACCTGGCCGGATCATCTCCGCATCTTCCAGACCTGGGACCGACGCAATCATCGCTGTCTGCACATCCACCGGCATGCTGGTTGACATCCCGTTCACGTACACTTCGTACGTGTCCAGCCCCTCCGGCTCCAGGAAGATCTGATGCCGCGTCTTGTCCGGAAATTTGACGACTTTGTCTTCAATCGAGGGACAGTATCGCGGACCGATCCCCTCAATATCTCCGCTGTACAACGGCGACCGCCCGATGTTCTCCCGCAAAACCCGATGCGTCTCCTCCGAAGTAAATGCTATATAGCATTTGATCTGCTCTCGCTCGATCTTCCCCGTCAGAAACGAAAACGGCGTTGGGTCCGCGTCCCCAGGCTGCGGTTCGAACCGCGACCAATCCAAGGACCGCCCATCCAACCGCGGCGGCGTCCCCGTCTTAAGACGCGTCCAATGCAAATCCAACTGCCGTAGCTGATCACCGAGCAAATTCGCCGGCGCCTCGCCGTTCCGCCCGCAGTTGTACTTGCTCTCGCCCACATGCGCGAGCCCATTTAGAAAGGTCCCGGTAGTCACCACCACGGCCCCCGCCTGCACGCTCCGCCCATCCCGCAACCGTACGCCGCGAATCCGCCGCCGCCCCGCGGCGCCAGGCTCAATTACCAGTTCGGCAACCTCGGCTTGCAGAATCCGAAGCTCCGGTTCCTTCTCCAGGACCTCCCGCATCTTCACGCGGTACTGCTTCTTGTCGCACTGCGCACGCGGCGACCACACGGCCGGGCCGCGGCTCGTGTTCAATAGCCGGAACTGGATACCCACCGCATCCGTCACTTCGCCCATCACGCCGCCCAGCGCGTCAATCTCCCGCACCAGATGTCCCTTGGCAATACCGCCAATCGCCGGATTGCACGACATCTGCGCGATGAGATCGATATTCATCGTCACCATCGCCGTTCGCAAACCCATCCGGGCGCACGCACGCGCCGCCTCACAGCCGGCATGCCCGGCCCCAATCACCACGACATCATACTGAAGCGCGCGCATAATTTATTCTAACTGGAGGAGATTTTTCCTTGAACGTACTCGTAATCGGCTCCGGCGGCCGCGAACACGCCCTCGCCTGGCGTCTCGCCCAGAGCCCTTCGGTCACCCGTGTTTTCGCCTCCCCCGGCAATCCCGGCATCGCACAATCAGCAACCTGCCTCTCTGGAACCAACTATCTGGAACTGGCCGCGGAACACGGCATTGACCTCACCGTCGTCGGCCCCGAAGCCCCGCTCATCGATGGCGTCGTCGATCAATTCCGCCAAGCGGGCCGCCCCATCTTTGGCCCCGTCCAGGCTGCCGCCCAACTCGAAGGCAGCAAGATCTTCTCAAAGAACTTCTTCGCCCGGCACCATATCCCCACGGCCCGTTTCCATACCGCAACGAATGAAGCCGATGCGCTACGCGCTCTGGAAGACTTCACGGCGCCTGTCGTCTTGAAGGCTGACGGTCTCGCAGCCGGCAAAGGCGTCGTCATCGCACAAACCATGGACGAAGCCCGGACCACCGTACGCCAGTTCATGGCTGGAGAACTGGTTGGCGCGGCTGGTCAACGGCTGGTCATCGAAGAATTTCTCACTGGCGAAGAGGTGAGCTTCATCGCGCTTTCCGACGGCGAAACCATTCTTCCGCTGCTCCCCTCGCAGGACCACAAGAACATCTTCGATAACGACCAGGGCCCGAACACTGGCGGCATGGGAGCTTATGTTGATGAACGCATTCTCAAACCGGAACAGACGCAGACCGTTCTCGATACCGTCATGCGTCCTGCCATCGAAGGCATGAAGAAGGAAGGTTCCCCTTTCACAGGCTTTCTGTATGCCGGACTGATGATGACGGCCAACGGCCCCAAAACACTCGAATTCAACGTGCGGATGGGCGATCCGGAAACGCAACCTATTATGTATAGGTTGCAGTCAGACCTTGGGGAGGTGCTTTTTGCCGGCGCGACCGGGAAGCTGCATCAGACTGCACTGCAATGGTCGCCCGAACCTTCGGTCGCCATTGTCCTTGCCGCCGCCGGTTACCCTGGTAAACCCGCTACCGGCGACGTCATCACAGGCATTGCCGAAGCCGAAGCGCTCGGCGCCAAAGTCTTCCATGCCGGAACCAAATTGGACTCTAGCGGACAACTCGTTACCGCCGGCGGCCGGGTACTTGCCGTAACCGCATCGGCCCCTTCGCTGCCCCAGGCTATCGAAAACGCCTATAAAGCCGCTGCTCCCGTCCGGTTCGCCGGCATGCAGTTCCGAAAAGATATAGGCAACAAGGGGTTGAAGCGCTGGTAGAATGAGAATGGTTTTCGGGGACGTAGCTCAGTATGGATAGAGCGGTCGCCTCCTAAGCGACAGGTCGGCAGTTCGACTCTGCCCGTCCCTACCACCTACCTTTTCAGAAGAATTATCGTGACCCCACAACCCAGCGGCGAAGTCACCCAACTCCTCTCCGATGCTCGCCAAGGAGCTCCCGGCGCCCACGATCAGCTGTTCTCCATCGTGTACTCGGAGTTACGGCGCATCGCCTCCAACTATATGCGGCGGGAACGCGCCGATCACACTCTGCAGGCCACAGCCCTCGTGCACGAGGCCTACATGCAGTTGGTGGACCAGACACGCGTAAACTGGCAAAGCCGTGCCCATTTCTTTGGTGTCGCCGCACAGTTGATGCGCCGTATCCTGGTGGACCACGCACGGAACCAGGGAGCGCAAAAGCGCGGCGGCAACGCCCAGGTGCTTTCCATCGAAGACAACATCGGCATCGCCTCGGTTCCCGAAGTGGCCTTTGACGAACTCGACGAAGCCTTGAACCGGTTGCAGCAACTCGACCCGGACCAGGCCAAGCTCGTAGAACTTCGTTTTTTCGGCGGGCTCACCGTGGAGGAGGCTGCCGAGGTCATGGGCATCTCAACCGCTACCGTGGAACGGGAGTGGCGGATGGCTCGTGCGTGGCTGCA
Organism: Bryobacteraceae bacterium; assembly: GCA_035714175.1. Lineage (GTDB taxonomy): Bacteria > Acidobacteriota > Terriglobia > Bryobacterales > Bryobacteraceae. The sequence goes on from DASTML010000183.1 coordinate 22,411, forward strand.
TCATCAACTTACCGCGGCGCGTCCAAAAAATCCGTGAGGGGGTTTTTCCCTTTTCTGCGCGTGTATAGATGAACGCGGAACTGCACGAAAGTTCCCGGGCATTGTCGGAGGTTGCGAGGCTAGCGTACCCACTGGCCTCGCATTTGTTTTTTGAAATGTAAGCGGAGACAGAGTGACGCCAGAACGCTACCAACAGGTAAAATCCGCATTCCGTCTCGCCCTGGAGTTTCCTCCAGACCAGCGGCGCATCTTTCTGGAACGTTTTTGTGCCCAGGATTATGACTTGCTCGCTGAGGCGCTTACTCTGCTCGCCTCCGACGAAGCGCCTGCCACCGTCATTGATACCCCTGCCGTCAGCACCCAGTTTCGTCTCCGCGCCCGATCGTTGTCCTATACGGCCACGGCCGCTCGCCACTGATATGCGGCATACTATCTTCGCGTGACTCCGGAAAGATACAGCCAGGTAAAGAGCCTGTTTCAGCTCGTTCTCGAGCAGCCGCCCCAACAGCGCGCGGCCTTCCTCGAACGCGCCTGCGGCGCTGACCGCCAGCTTTACACCCAGGTCCGGGAACTCCTCCAGGCCGATTCCACATCCGATGACTTCCTGGAAAAGCCGGCGATCACTCCTATCTCCAAGGTGCTGGCCGACGTCGCCGCCGACGGGCACGACCCGATGCCCACCCAGATCGGTCCGTATGCCATTCATAAGTTGCTGGGCAGCGGCGGTATGGGCGCCGTCTATCTTGCCACTCGCGCCGATAAGACCTATAACAAGCAGGTCGCCGTCAAAGTCATCCACAAAGGGATGGAGACAGACCGCATCCTGCAGCGCTTCCGCCGGGAACGGCAGATTGTCGCCTCGCTCGATCATCCCAATATTGCCCGGCTCCTCGATGGCGGCGCCACCGAAGATGGACGGCCCTATCTTGTTATGGAGTACGTCGAGGGCATGGCCATCGACGTCTGGTGCGACCAACGCCGTCTCTCCACAGCCCAACGCCTGCAACTCTTTCTCCAGGTATGCGATGCGATTCACTACGCGCACCAGAATCTGATCATCCATCGTGATATTAAGCCCGGCAATATTCTGGTCCGTGCCGACGGGGTTGTGAAACTTCTCGATTTCGGTATCGCGAAGTTGATGAACCCGGATATCTCTCCCGCCGCGGTCACTGACAAGACGGCTACTTCCATGCGGCTCATGACGCCGCAATATGCCAGCCCCGAACAGGTGAAGGGCGATCCGGTCACCACGGCTAGCGACGTCTATCTGCTCGGCATCGTCCTGTATGAACTGCTCACCGGCCACCGGCCATACCATGTGAACAACGACGCGACGATGGAGGCCGTTCGCGCCTTCTCGCAAGGGGAGCCTCCAAAACCGAGCGAAGCAATCTTTCGTACGGCGGATCGCCTCCTGCCGGACGGCAGCCGGCAAGTCGTCAAGAACGCTCTCACCGTCAGCGCCCATCGCGACGGGTCGCCGGCCGTCCTGCTCAAAAAATTGCAGGGAGACCTGGACGCCATTCTTCTCCGCGCACTGCGCCGGGATCCCGCGCACCGCTATCAGTCCACCGCCCAGTTGGCCGATGACATCCGAAATCATCTGAACCATTGGCCCATCTCCGCCATCCCGGACAACCCGGCCTACCGGGCTCGTCTCTTCATCCGGCGGAACCTTGCCGCTACGCTCGCAGCCACCGGTGCATTGGCGATCATCGTTCTCATTGCGGTCTTCGCCATCTGGCAAGCCACCCGAGCTCGTACGGAACGGCTACGCGCAGAGGCCCGTTTTGCCGAAGTCCGTAAGCTGTCGGACACGCTGCTCTTCGACGTGCAGGATGCGCTCGGCCCGCTCCCCGGCACCATGCCGGCACGGCGCCTTCTCGCCACCAGGGCGCAGGAGTATCTGGGCAACCTCGCCAAAGAGTCCAGCGGAGACGAAGGTTTGGAACGGGAAATCGCCAACGGCTATCTTCGTCTTGGCCGCCTGCAGGGAGATCCTTCTACGCCCAACCTCGGCGATTCCGCCGGCGCTCTCTCCAGCTACCGCCGCGCACTAACGCTCCTGGAACCGCTGCACGCCAGGAAGCCGAAGGATGCGTCCATAGCCAATGAGCTTGCCGCGGCACAGGAAGCCATCGCGGACGCCTTCGCCCAGCACGGCGATTCCGGCGCGGCGCTCACCGCCCTCCGCAAAGCCGTCGAACTCCGGGATCTCGCCAACGCAGCCCCGCCGGCAAAGGCCTCCAGCTACCAGAATCTTGCCGTCGCGCTGTCCGCCATTGGCTCCAATCAGGAAGCCCAGTCCTACGCCAACAAAGCGAAGCAGCTCGTACAGTCGCTCTCCGGGCCGGATGCGCCGCGGCAACAGGCCATCCAACAAAGCCGTATGGCGGACGTGCTTCAAAACGGCGGGGAACTGGCTCGCGCCAAAGACGCCTCCGCCGCCGCGCTCACGCTGTATGAGCAGTTGGCCGCCGCCAGCCCGCTCGCCGCGGCGCCCAAACGGGAACTGGCGCTTGCCTTGGAGAACCTCGGCGAGATTGAATCCCGGATGGGGGAGGCCGCCTCCGCCGGTTCCCACTACCAACGGGCGCTGCAGCTTCGCCGGGACCTCGCTGCCGCCGATTCCCAGAATCTTCAGGCCCGCCGGGATCTTGCCTACACGCTTCTCAAACTCGGTTCCACCGAGGATGCCGTCGAGTCCTTCCGGCAACTCGCTGCCCTCGATCCTTCGAATGTGCTTGCCCGCCGCGATCTCGCCCGTGCCTGGGAACGGCAGGGCGATGCGCAACTCCAGGCCGGCAGGGGAGAGGCGGCTGTCGCCAGCTACCGTAACTTCCTCCAAACCACCAGGGAATGGATCCAGCGCGACCCGGCCAATCCCTATGCAAATCAACAGCTGGCCGAGGCGCAAATAAAACTGGCGGAGTCACTGCCTCGTGCGGGGGATCGGGACGGAGCTGTGCAAAGTGCCCGTTCCGCCATTCAGATCACCGAGGGTCTTTTGGAGAAAGATAAGGAACATCCCGGGTTTCGCCGGGACCGTGCCGCCGCACAATGGGCGCTCGGCCGGGCTCTGGCCGATGTGGCTGCCGCCAACAAGCAGCCCACTCTGTGGAAGCAGGCGGAAAAAGAACTCCAGCGAGCCAAACAACTCTTCGACGACATCGCGGCGCGCAATCAGCTCACCACCGCCGACCGGCAGGCGATGCAGGCCATCGCCAACCAGATCGAAGCCTGCCGCCAGTCCGGCGCATTGTAGAAATAAAGGCTGCGATACCGCGCGGGATCAGCCGTTTGCCGCTTCGCGCACCGCGCGCGACGAGACTTGTTCTTCGCGGGCCACCGGTTTCCGCTGCGGTAATCCCAGCGTCAAACGGACATCTGTTTCCAGTTGTACGGCGACGGCCTCTTGGGTTGCCACCGTCTGCACAGCTTCCTCACGGTTCCTTCCCAACACTTGTCCGCCGTAGGCCAGTCCGCTTAGCGCCGGCTGGATCACGCCGGATTCCATGCCCCTGTCCACTAGTTCCGCATCCGGCGCCACGCCCACGCCATCCTGGAAATCGAACTCCATCTGCAGCGGCTTCGCCAACTGATTCTTCACCACGCGGAAATGCACCCGCTTCCCGCAGCGTAGCGGCGCTTTTTCCCGCATATCCGCCCGCACCGCCGCGTGCAGTTTCAGGGACCATCCGCCCACCGAAGTCTCTTCATACCCAAAGCCCTGGTAAGCGCGTAGCTGATTCAGAAACAGCACGCAGGCCGGGCTGCCTTGCAGCGCGCGAGAGAGCCGCCGCAAACCGCTGGCCAATAGTTCACACTGGCCAAACGGCGACGTATGCCCCACCTGCGCCTCGCGTTCTTCCGGCGGCAACAGCCCCGCCGCCGAATCCACGATAATCAGGTCCACAGCTTTGGAGGCGGCCAGCTTCTCCATAATCCGGAACGCCTGCCCGCCGTCTTCGGCCCGCGCCAGCAGAAGCGCATCGAGGTCCACGCCCATCTTTGCGGCATAACCGGCGTCAAACGCCCGCTCCACATCGACAAAGGCAGCCGTCTCGCCCACTCGCTGTACAGCGGACACCGCCTGTAGTCCCAGTGTCGTCTTTCCTACCGCCGGCGGCCCAAACAGTTCAATCATGCGGCCGCGCGGCAAACCACCCACGCCCATCGCCGCGTCTACTGTAATCGACCCGCTAGGCAATATGCCGTCCAAGTCCCTCCGCCGCTGTCCGAACCGAACGGTTCGTTCCAACTCTGCGGTCTGACGTCCGTCAACGCGGCACGGCTGCCGGTCATCAACCGGCGACGCGAAACCAAAATCTGTGGAGGCCATGAGCCTTCACAGTTTGCGCCAACCTGCGATGGAAGTCCTCTCGGATTGTTCGGTAGCCTATCGTTGGGGTTCCACAGGCAAATCCGTCAAACGTACTGGTTTTAATTCCCCCATAAGGAGGTGGACACAGAGCAGCGCCGCCAAATGAAAAGCTCCGAAAGTCAGGAAGATTGGCTTGTAGCCAACGATTGGAATCAGGAAGCCGGGCAACAAGGTGGCGAACATCACACCGCCCAACCCGCCCGCGCATCCGCCAATCCCCGTCACGGAGGCCACTGCGGGGCGAGGGAATACATCAGAGACCGTAGTGAACTGATTCGCCGACCAGCCCTGGTGCGCCGCCGTCGCCAGACTCATAAGAAGGATCGCTGTCACCGGGTTATCGAAAAGAACAGCAGTAACCGCCAACGGCATACATCCCGCACAAACTCCCATCGCCAACTTACGGGCCTTGCCGACGCCGTATCCCTTGCGGATGAAATAGCCCGATAACCAGCCGCCCGCCACGCTTCCGAAATCCGCCATCAGGTAAATGAACGGAAGTACCCAACCCACTTTCTTCATATCGAAGCCGCGTACATCATAGAGATAGACGGGCAGCCAGTAACTATAGAACCGCCAGACCGGATCGGTTAGAAACTTACCGCCGGCAAAACCCCATGTCTCGCGGTACCGCAACGCGGCCAACCACCCGATCTCCGGTTCGCCCGTGCCGTCAGCGTCGGATTGGATGTATGCCCGTTCCGCCTTATTCACGCCCTGGTGTTCGTCCGGACGTTGGTAGGTCAACATCCATAACGCCAACCACACAAAGCCCAGACCACCGGTGATCAGGAAACAGCCGCGCCAGCCGAAATGCGCCGCCATAACGGTAAATGCGGGCGGGCCCACCATGGAAGCAACATTCGAACCCGCATTGAAAATGCCCGTGGCAAACGCCCTGTCCTTTTTCGGGAACCACTCCGCCACGCTCTTGATCGCCGCCGGAAAGTTACCCGCCTCGCCAAGACCTAACAACCCTCGATTCAAACCCAGTGTAAGAGGAGTACGCGCCAGCGCATGAAACAAAGCCGCCGCGGACCACCAGGCAATGGCCACTCCATACCCTATCTTCGTTCCGTATCGGTCAATGAACTTACCCATCACTAAAAACCCGATCGTGTAAGCCATCTCAAAGGCGGAAGTCATGTACCCGTACGCGCGGTCATCCAGCGTCATATCTTTACGGATTTCAGGGACAAGAAAGCCGAACGCAATCCGGTCCATGTAATTGATCGTGGTCGCCAGGAACAGCAACGTGAGAATCCACCACCGCACGCGGGTCTGTGGAACGGACGGGTCGCCGGATTGCATCAGGCAATTATATTGCGCTGGCCCGCTCGCTACCTGATACCCGCAAATGGGGGTACTCCCACTACCCCTTCGCTTGATCCCGGATGATGCCCGCCAAGCGCTTGCTGACCACGACCTCAAGGCCATTGGACATTTTTAATTGCCACCGCTTGCTACTCAGGGGAGAAATCGTCCGGATATGGTCCACGTTGATCAGCGTTTTCCGATGCACTCGCCGGAACTGTCCGGGGTCCAGCCGCTCTTCCAGCCCACGCAGCGAGCTGTTCGCGAAAAACCGTCCCGTGGCCGTCAGCACGTAGACCAATTCTCCATCCGCCTGGAAAGCCACCACCTCGGCGGTATCGAGCATATGGAACTGCTCCCCTTGACGGCCGACCACTTTGCGCAAGCGTTCGGCAGGCGCGTGGGTCTCGGGCGCCAAACCAGCCAGTTGAATCCGGGCCTTTTCCAGCGCCGCCGCCAAGCGGTCTTCCCGGACAGGTTTTAGCAGGTAATCCACCGCCCCGCTCTCAAACGCCCGCAGCGCGTGTTGCGGAAACGCCGTGACATAGATCAGGACGGGTACGTTCCGCCCTGCCAGGTTCCGCGCCACCGTAAACCCATCCATCTCCGGCATCTGTATATCCACCAGCGCGACATCGGGCTTCAGCCGGGCAATCCGCTCCACGGCCTCCAGTCCCGTCGCCGCCTCCCCCACAATCTCCACTCCCGCCATCTCCTCGAGGTACTCCCGCAGCACCTGCCGGGCAATGGCCTCGTCGTCGACAATCAGAACTCTCATAGGGGGAAGGGAACCGGGAAGCGGACGGTGGTCCCGGCGGAAGAACTCTCCACCTCCAGCGCCGCCGCCGCTCCATAACATAATCGCAACCGCTGCCTCACGTTTTCCAGCCCCACCCCGGCGCCGCTCTGGTGGCGGGAGGCGGCAAAGCCGCCTCCCGTGTCGTGGACCTCCAGCCAAAGCGAGTCGCCCTCCCGGCGCGCGGTGACTGTCACGGCGCCCCCTTCGGCCTTGGCGGCGATGCCATGCTTGACCGCGTTTTCCACCAGAGGCTGCACCGAAAGCAGCGGAATAGGCGCCAAAAGTGCGTCATTTGGCGCCGAAAATGCCACTTTTAAGCGGTTTCCGAGGCGTAATTGCTCGATTTCAAGGTACGCTTTCACGATGTGAAGCTCGTCCTGGAGGGGGACGAAGGTCTGTTCCGTCTGCAGGAAGTACCGGAAAATATCCGACAGATTCAGCACCGTGCGGCGCGCGCCAGCCGCCTCTTTCGGGATGATGCCGTAGAGAGTATTGAGCGCGTTGAACAGAAAATGGGGGTGAATCTGGGCCTGCAGGGCGCGGAGTTCCGCCTGCGACACCAGCCGCCGCAACTCCTCCTCTCGCATGAACTCCAACGATTCGTTCAACTTACCGCCCACCTTCCGCAATGCCTCCAAATCGCCGCTCAGGTACCGCCGTCCTCCGTGCCTCCGGCCAAGCCGGATTAAACGGATCTGCCCCTCGGCCCCCCGGACCCCCAGCGCCGCTTCCGCCCCATCCCCCAGCACAAAAGGCCCCTCTATGGCATCCTCCGCCTCCCAGGAAGGCTCTCCGGAGGCGAAATATTGGCGAATCCGGGCTTCGGCGTGGGAGAGAAAGGAAGCCTCGTCGGGGGCGGGGCGGAGGGAGTCCAGGAGGCCGGTCAGGTCCGTGCGGCGGAAGACCAGCCGGGTGAGGAGCGCTTCCAAGCGGGTGCGAGTAAAGGCGTATAGAACCAACAAGATCGTGAACCCGGCGAGGGCCGTGGACGGCCACTTTTCCCACCAGACCTGTCCGGCGGCCGCGAAGACCAGGGCGGCAAAGATATTGGCCAAAAAGCGAATGAGAGCATCCAGGAAGACGAACCGGTAGTCCTGAAGCAGCACGAACATGGAAAGCGGGATGCCGGCGTGGTGGACTAAAAGTTCCACCCACCACGCTGTATGCTGCTCATCTTCCGCAAAGTGAAGAATCGAAAGGGACAACAACAACAAGGCCAAGGCCGGCAACGCCCGCTTCCGCCGTCCGATAGCGGCATACACCGCCAAGGCGCAGAAGCCAGTCGCCACCATATATAGGCCCGCTCCGTGCAAAACCTCCGAATCGGAGACCAGTTCGGCGAGATGAAAGAGGGCAGCTCCGGCGCTCAAGGCGTAGCCCGCGCGGACCGCCCAGCGTGGGGAGCCACCGATCACCAAATCATAGAGCAGGGCGGGGAGGAGGCTAAATGCCGTACTCTCAAAGGCCAAAAGCCAGGCTGGCGCGGCGCCGAGCACAAGACCAGCCAGTTCCGCCACGTTCCAAAGCAGGGCGATCCAGGTAGCCGCTACCGCCTTGTTGCGTCCAGGACTCCGGTCCCCGGCGAGCAAGCCCAGAAACAGACCAAAGACCAACGCTCCCGCAGCGTGCCCGAACCAGTTCACCAGATGCCCCGCCGGAAGAGCGTCGCGCATGGAATTAGCTTACTTCGCAGCGGCGCGGTGCAGGCGATCGCGAATTCCGTCCCAATCCGCACCATAGGGGACGGGCTCCACGACAATCTCGCGCACGCCAAGGCCATCGGCGCGATGCAGTGTGTCGTAGAGCATGGCGGCGTAGCGGTCCGGATCGTTCGGCATCCGAACAGAAAACTGGGCTGGGCGTTCCACGGCCCACCAGAGGTAGGCGGCGCCTTCGGGGGCCTCGGGGATACCGAGGCGGAGGCGTGCCTTGGGCGCATAGTGCTTGGAGTGCTGGCCGGGGGCGGCGTGTGCCTCGCCATCGGCAACGGCGCCCGGCAGATCCACCGGACCGATCAACGCTTCCATTTGTTCCCGGCTGACCATGCCCGGACGGAGCAGGACAGGCCGTTGACCAGCTAAGGATAAGACCGTCGATTCTATCCCGACACGGCAAGGACCGCCGTCGAGTACGAGATCCACCGCATTGCCGAGACCTTGCCGGACCTGTTGCGCGGTGACGGCGGAGAGTTCGGTGAACCGGTTGGCGCTGGGCGCGGCAAGCGGGAGGCGAGACTTGCGAATTAAAGCCAACGCCAATGGGTGGGCGGGCATACGCACGCCTACTGTACTGAGACCGGCCGTCACTTCGTCCGGCACGTTGGGCCGCTTCGGCAACACAAGCGTGAGCGGGCCGGGCCAATACCGCGCGGCTAGAATGGCAGCCGCTTCCGGCCACTCCGCCACTACGCGCTTCGCCATGGGAATGCTGGAGACGTGGACGATCAGAGGACTGGTAGAAGGGCGGCCCTTAGCCTGGTAGATCGCCCGCACAGCGCCCGCATCCAAGGCGTTGGCGCCAAGTCCATATACAGTTTCCGTTGGAAACGCGACCAAGCGGCCGGCACGGAGAAGCGCCACCGCTTGGTCGAGATCGGGATTAGTCTTCAAGGTCTTTGTCATCGCCGGCCGTTTTGCCGGTTTTCTTGAACACCAGGAAGGCATGCATCAGCTCGCCCAGATCGCCATCGAGAACACGATCCACATCCCCAATCGCCTTCTTGGTCCGGTGATCCTTAATCATCCGGTAGGGGGCCAGCACATAGCTGCGGATCTGGCTGCCGAAGTTGATCTCCATTTTGGAGTCTTCCAACTTCTTTTCGGCGGCCCGGCGCTTGTTCATTTCGAACTCATAGAGCTTGGCGCGCAACTGCTTCATCGCCGACGCCCGGTTCTTATGCTGCGACCGTTCGTTCTGACATTGCACGACAATGCCGGTCGGCAGGTGGGTAAAACGCACCGCCGATTCCGTACGGTTGACGTGTTGTCCGCCGGCGCCGCTGGCGCGGAAGACGTCGATCTTCAACTCATCCGGCTTGATATCGATATTCACGTCGTCATCGATCTGCGGAAGCACGAACACGGAGGCAAAGGAGGTGTGGCGGCGGGCATTGGCATCAAACGGCGAAATACGCACCAGGCGATGCACGCCGATTTCACTCTGCAACATGCCGTATGCGTTTTCGCCATTGATTTCGATGGTCGCGGATTTGATGCCGGCGCCTTCGCCTTCGAGGCGATCCGTAATTTCGGCCTGGTAGTCGTTCCGTTCACACCAGCGGAGGAACATGCGCAGCAGGATTTCCGCCCAGTCCTGGCTCTCCGTACCGCCGGCTCCGGGGTGAATGGTGACAATCGCTCCCTTGCTGTCGTTTTCCCCGGACAGCAACATGCCGGTTTCCAACTCTTCCAGCCTGGCAGTGAGCTTCTTCAGGCCCGCCGTGATTTCGACGCCGACATCCTCGCCTTCTCTAGCGAGTTCGAAGAACGTGTCCAGTTCTTCGGTCATGGAGCCGACCTCGCTATCCTCGGCAATGGTCTTTTCCAGGCGCTTGCGCTCCTGCATTACCTTCTGACTCTTTTCCGAGTCATTCCAGAAATCAGGGTCGGAAATTACCTCTTCACTCTTGGCTAGTTCAGCCCGCTTCTTGGGCGCGTCAAAGATAGCTCCGCACAGCGATGGCCTGCTGGCGGAGCGGTTCGTACTCCCGCGTAAGTTCGTCTAACGTCATCACTCCCATTGTACCGGGAGGCGTTTCCTCACGCTAACAGCGTGGCCAAGTCCAACAGATAGCCGCGCTTGCCGACATTCACGCCGCGGGTATGGCCGACCATCACGTCCCGGCCTTCGCATTCGTGGATATGACCGCAGAAGAAGCGAACCGGTTCATAGGCGGCGATGAATTCGGCAACGGCTGTGCTGCCGAAATGGGCGCCGGGTTTGACGCCGTCGAGATCGGAGTCTTTCGGCGGGCAATGGCAAATGAGGACGAGGGGTTTCAGGCTTGCAAAAGGCCGGAGGCGGTCCGCGATCTGCTGCTCCGAATATTCGCCGGGCGTGTTGAAGGGCGTCGGGTTGGAATAGCCAAGGCCCGCGATATGGACGCCATCGACTTCGATGGACTTGCCGTGGAGGTTCTGAAACCCGAAGTCGCGGCACACACGCTCGATATCGGACTCCGACTCGTGATTACCGGGGAGAACAAACATCTTGTCCGCGCGGGGCTTCAAGAGTTCAGCCATCGTATCCAGTCCACGGGCCCAGGTCACCAAATCGCCGGCACAAACATACATATCGGCTTCGATGGCCATCAATCGCTCGAGGGCCTTCTTGTCCATATGTATGTCAGAGAAGACTAAGAGTTTCATTCGACCGATTCGAGGTACGTGTAGCCATGTATGCCGTCCTCGTAGAACCGCACGAGGCGGCCAGCCTCCTCATAGCCGAGCTTGCCTTCGCGAACGGCGACTTCGACATCCTTGCGGAACGCGTCCACCAAAGCGCGCGAGTTGAACTGCACGTAGTCGAGCACTTCCCGGACGGTGTCGCCCTGGATGACGTGATCGAGCATGATTTCGCCGTTCGCATCGAGAGCAACGTGGACGGCGTTGGTGTCTCCGAAGAGATTGTGCAGATCGCCCAGGATCTCCTGGTAGGCTCCGACCAGGAAGGCGCCGAGGAAGTAGGGTTCCCCCGGATTAAAGCGGTGCAGTTCGAGGGTGTTCTTCACATCCCGGCGGTCAATGAAGCGGTCAATCTTGCCGTCGCTATCGCAGGAGATATCGCCGAGCACGCCGTGCTGCGTGGGACGTTCCTCCAACCGGTGAATCGGCATGACGGGGAACAACTGCTTGACGGCCCAGCTATCGGGCATGGACTGGAAGAGAGAGAAGTTGCAGAAGTAGGTATCCGACAACATGCTCTCCAGTCCTTCGAGCTCTTCGGGGATATAGTCGAGCTCCTTCGCCATCTTGAGAACCTTGCGGCAGACATGCCAGTACATGTTCTCGGCGATGCTGCGCTGTTCAAGGGGGAGATAACCGAGGCTGAACAGATTCAACGCTGAATCGAGCGCGCCCTGCGCGTCGTGGTAACTTTCCAGCAGATTCTTTTGCGAGACAGAGTGAATGGAGTGGTAAAGATCGAGCAGCGGCTGTTCCCACTCGTCGTTCGGTTGCGCGGGAATCTGTTCATCGCCAAATCCGCTTACGCCCAAAACGTTGAAGACCAGCAGGCTGTGATAGGCGGCAACGGCGCGGCCGCTTTCGCTGATGATGTTCGGCGTGGGGACTTCGGCGCCTTCGCACACATTCTGGATGTGATAGACGACGTCGTTGGCGTACTCCTGTAACGTATAGTTGACGCTGGATTCGAAGTCGGTTTGGGAGCCGTCGTAGTCGATGCCAAGACCGCCGCCCACATCCATATATTCGAGACCGGCGCCGGCGCGCTTCAACTCCACATAGATGCGGGCCGCTTCGATCACGGCGCCCTTGATCTGGCGGATGTTGGTGATCTGGCTGCCGAGGTGGAAGTGAATCAGCTTGAGACAATCGCCCATGCCGAGCGACTTGAGACGCTCCAGGGCGCGGATCGCTTCGGTAACCGTGAGGCCGAATTTGGAACGATAGCCGCCGGAGCTTTTCCAACGGCCGGACCCGCGGCTGGCCAGCTTCAGGCGCACGCCGATGGCCGGTTTTACGCCGAGACGCTGGGCATGTTTAAGGATCAGTTCGAGCTCAGTGTATTTTTCAACGACAGGAGTGATGTTGCGGCCGATCTTGCGGCCGATCATCGCGAGTTCGATGTACTCGTCGTCCTTGAAGCCGTTACAAAGGATGGGGGTTTCGTTGTCGGCAATGGCCATGACGGCCATCAATTCCGGCTTAGAACCGGCTTCGAGACCGAAGTTGTATGGACGGCCGTACTCGAACACTTCTTCCACGACCTGCCGCTGCTGGTTCACCTTGATGGGGAAGACGCAGCGGTATTCGCCGCTGTAGTTGTGCTCCGTAATCGCGGTGCGGAAGGCGGCGTGCATCTCCGCCAGACGGTTCTGGAGGATCTCACCGAAGCGGATAAGAATGGGCGGGTTGATGCCGCGGAGAATGAGGGTATCGACCAGCTTCTTGAGGTCGATGCGACGCGCGGGATCCTTCCCGGGATGAACGCAGACGTTCCCTTCTCCGCTTACGGAGAAGTACCCTTTGCCCCAGGCGGCGACGTCGTACATTTCCGACGCGTCGGTGGTGGTCCATCGCTCTGTTGGTTCCAGCCGTTGTGGGGATTCGCTCATCTTCAGACTCAACTTGGTACTGCCTCCGAAAAATTCCAGTTTGCGCAGAAACGGACCCCTCCGGCAAGCGAAATATCGTTACAGGTCATACAATCAACAAATCCATGCAAAACTCGGTCTACAAATGGTGGCTGGTCGCCATGTTGTGGTTTGTTTGTTTCTTCAACTACGCCGACCGGCAAGCCATTTTTTCCGTATTTCCGCTCCTTGGCCGAGAGATGAACCTGACCGATGTTCAGCTCGGTATTGTTGGCAGCGCTTTCACTTGGGTCTACGCCGCCGCCGGCCCTTTCGCGGGTTGGGTGGGAGACAGATTGTCGCGAAAAACCGTTGTTTTAGGCGGTTTGATTGCGTGGTCCCTGATTACAGTGGCCACGGCTTTATCCACACAGTATGCTCACCTGGTGACCTTCCGCGCGTTGGAAGGGCTGGGGGAAGCGTTCTATTTCCCGGCGTCCATGGCGCTGGTCAGCGCGTTCCATGGTCCCGATACGCGTTCGCGCGCGATGTCGATGCATCAATCGAGCGTCTATGCCGGCACGATCGCCGGTGGTACGTTCGCGGGATACCTGGGTCAACATTATGGTTGGCGCGCCGGGTTTTACACGTTCGGTATCGCAGGAGTGCTGCTAGGTCTCGCGCTCTGGCAGTTCTTGCGGGAGCCGGAAGCTCCGAAAGAAAAGGAAGGCCCGCCGGCCCCGCTACGCGAGGTGTTTTCGCATCCGATGGTCAGCGTGCTGACGCTTACCTTCATGGGCGCCAACTTCGTGGCGCTGATCTTCCTAACCTGGATGCCCACCTATCTCTACCGCACGTTTAACCTGAGCCTGACCATGGCGGGATTCAGTTCGACGGCTTTCCTGCAGATCGCCTCCGTAATAGGCGTGTTGTTCGGCGGCTGGCTGGCGGACCGCTTCGCACAGAAGAAGTTGGGCGGGCGGGCGCAGACACAGGCGCTAGGCTTGTTAGGCGGCGTGCCGTTTCTGTTCCTGACGGGATGGACGCTCAATGTAAGCGTTCTCATACTGGCCATGGTTGGGTTCGGCTTCTGCAAGGGCCTCTACGATGCCAACATCTGGGCCACACTGTACGATTACGTGCCCGAGGAACGGCGGGCGACCGCTGTTGGCTTTATGAATTCGTTGGGCTGGCTGGGCGGCGGAGTTGCACCCGTAGCCATTGCGGCCGCGTCTCAACATTTCGGGATGGCCGCGTGCCTCAGCGCGACCTCCGTTATCTACCTGGGCTTCGGCCTGTTTCTTTTGATTGGAACTAAAAAATGGACCCCCTCTCCCTCCGCCGTTTCAACTCCTGCACGATAGCGAATGCGGTGGAAACCTTTGAAGTGATGCCCCGTGAGTACACGTACACGGGGCCGGGCGTGCAGTGCATTTTTCCCGATCTCGGACCGATGATCGGTTATGCCTGCACGGCAACGATCCATTCCGGACAGCCCGCTCCGAACCCGCGGAACGTGGACCGGAAGAACTACTGGCAGTACACGAAAGACGCCGCCGGACCGAAGATCACGGTAATTCAGGACCTGAGCTCCGTTTCGGGCGGCGCCTATTGGGGCGAAGTGAACGCCAACATTCACAAAGCGCTGGGCTCGCAGGGACTGTTGACCAACGGTTCAGTGCGGGATATCGACGAGGTGAAGCCGCTGGGTTTTCACTTCTTCGCTTCCGGGCTGCACGTCTCGCACGGCTACGCGCACCTGGAAGAGTTCAACCGGCCAGTACGCGTGTTCGGCCTGCTGGTGCATCCGGGCGATCTGCTGCACTGCGACAAGCACGGCGCGGCGTTGATCCCTAAAGAGGTGGCGGAGTTCGTCTACAACCGGGCGCTGGAGATTGAAGCCAAGGAACGGCCGATGATCGCCTGCTGCCAGGGGACGGACTTCTCGCTGGATGAGCTGGACAAGCTGATTCCGCGAGCCTACTAAACTAGAGGCATGCAGAAGGAACTTCACGGCAAAGTAGCCCTCATCACTGGAGCCAGCAAAGGCGTTGGCAAGGGAATCGCCCTGCAGTTGGGAAGGCACGGCGCGAGCGTCGTGGTGAATTACAACTCCGACAAAGCAGGCGCTGAAGCCACAGCGGCGGAACTGCGTTCGCTGGGCGCTCCGGCCATTGTGGTGCAGGGCGACGTGGGCAAGGCATCCGACGTGGACGCCCTGTTCGAGGCCGTGAAGAAAGACTTTGGCCGGCTGGACATCCTGGTGAACAACGCCGGGGTGCAGACGTGGAAGGCGCTCCTGGAACTGGAAGAGGAGGAGTGGGACCACGTTCTAGACACTAACTTGAAGGGCTGCTTTCTGTGTACGCAGCGGGCAGCCCGGATCATGAAGAATGCCGGCGGCGGGCGGATTATCAACATAGGTTCCGGCTGCAACAAAGTGGCGTTTCCGCGGTTGGTGAACTATACGGCTTCCAAGGGCGGTATTGAGCAGTTCACGAAAGTGTCGGCCGTGGAGTTGGGGCAATATGGGATTCGCGTGAACTGCGTGGCTCCTGGCGCCGTGGAAATCGAACGGACTAAAGAAGAGGCCGGGGACTATGCGGGTACGTGGGCCGCGGCGACGCCGCTGGGACGCGTCGGCACACCCATGGATATTGGGCGCGCCGTCGTCTTTTTCTGCGGCGAACTGTCCGACTTCGTTACCGGGCAGACTCTCTACGTGGACGGCGGCCTGTTCGCCAAGCCGCATTGGCCATATGAGTATTAGAGCGATCCGCGCTTAGGATTTCGCCCGCTTCACCTTGGTCATTTTCGACTCCCGCACAACCTGGCCCGCGCGAATCAAACGAGTGGCGCGGGCCACGGTGTTGCCGGCCAAGGCGACCTCCAACTTCACTTCGGTGATCTCTCCAACGGCGCCGCGGAACGCCAGGTGCAGCGCCGATAGGAACTGTACTTCGCCGAGCGTGTGGACCGAAGGGCTGGGATTGTTGCGTACATCGGGCACTGTACGCGGAAACAGATAGAGGCACGGAGGCGGAAGTTGCCGCTTGCCGATCGCGGTGAGGCGTTCGGGATTATCGCGAACCTTTGGGCAGGGCCGGCCCAGGGTGTTGCAGACGGGGTCCCAGATTACCAGGCCGTCCACGATGGTACGGCGATGAATGATTTCGGCGCTGAGGCGGGTGTGAATGCCAGACCAGGCGTTTTTGGCGGGGTCGGCGCCTGCGTTCTGGCAGAGCGACCAGATGACGAATTCATCCGCGTTGGCGGGGCGCTCAAAGATGTTGGTGTTGTTGCCGTCGAGACAACCCTTGGCCTCAATGGCGCAGATGCGGCCGCCAGGCATGACAACCTCATAATCATGCCGGTCATTGCTTCCCGCAACGGACCAGGATTCAATGAAGGCTCCGGCTTTGAGCCAATCAAGAATGTCGGTAACAAATCTTCGTTTCGTCTCCATGCCCGCGGCTTGCGTGCCGCGAATCCGTTCGATGGCGCCGCGAAATATGCCGCTATCCCAGAACACGTCGGGTTCCAGACCATGGGCGCCGAGCGCGGGAGCGGCCGCGCGCAAGGCTTTCACGTAGTCGTCAATGAGCGCTTTGGTCGCGCCCGCGAGCACACAGGGGATTACAGAATCCCCGCCCCGGTTTGGCATCAGGCGGCTACCACTCCCTTACGCCCGGAGAGCAACGGCTTCAACAACTTCTCCGAGAGCCAACTGACAACGGGTACGGCCAAGCCGTCGCCGGCTAGATGGTAGGCGTCGTTATAACGGCGGGGCAGTGCATAGGAATCAGGAATCCCCATCAGCCGGGCCGCCTCCCTTGGCGAGAGAAGCCGCGTGCGGACGGCGGCGCCTTCCACAACAACCAATATCTGCCGGCTGGAGCCGCCGGCCGGCGTGCGCAAACATCCAGCGATCCCGTCACAGCGCAGTTCCGCGCGTTGCACCTTTTTGCCGGTGAGCGGATCCGGCCGGGTTCGTTTGTAGATCGTACCCACCTGCCTGCCAGGCAATTCGGAAAGCCTTTGGAGCTTGGCCAGATTGGCATCCGACATCATGGCGATCAGACGAGCCGTTTCGGACTGCGAGTGCCAACGGACATCGGCAGGATATTCTTCCACGATTTCGGCCAACGATTGCCGCGGTACGGCGGGAGACGGGACATTCCACCAGATCCATGACGCGCGGAGCGAGGACGGCAAAGCGCGGTAGGCCTGCACAAGCGTGTTGGTATGCCAAGGCGCCGCCGGGAACTGCCGCGCGAGACTGCCGGCAATTTCGATGTCTTCCCGAACCGCCACGATGAAGAGACGCGGACGCGACTGGGGCAGGAAGCGGGCGGCATCCATCACCAAGGCGCCGGCGCGGTACCCGGCTCCGGCGATGCGGTTGAGAAGATAAGCGAAATCCTTGCCGCCGCGCGAGGTCAAGGCGCCGGTTACATTCTCCAAGACCACGAGACCAGGCGCACGGCCTTCGGCCTTCAACGATTCGATCAGCGACCAGAACGGCTTGAATGTGCCGCTGCGGGAGCCTTTGAGCCCGGCGCCGTTGCCGGCGAGCGAGAGGTCCTGACAGGGAAATGAAGCCCAGGCCAAGTCGGCATGGCCGGGCAGATCGGCCGGCGCCAGGCGGGCCACGTCCTGCCGGGCCAGGCGCTCGGACGCCAGATGAAAATTGGCTTGATAGACGTCAGCCTTCTTGTCCGACCACTCATTGGCGAACAGACAACGCCACTCCGGGCCGAGTCCCAGGCGGGCCATGCCTCCGCCGGCAAAGAACTCGTAGAACGCGGGCGAATTGTCTGCCGTTAGGATCACGGGGTTTCCAGAAATCGAACAATCCGGCGTCCAAGAGCCGGAAGGAGCGGAGGCTTGATCTGACACTCCCAAATCACAAGAATACCCCAGCCACCGGCGCCAAGCAGCCGTTTGTTCTTCCGGTCGCGCCGGAGGTTTCCGTCCAGCTTCCTGTTCCAATAATCGCTTCTGGATTGCGGACGGACAGCGCGCGGGCAGTGATGCTGATGCCAGAAGCATCCATGTACAAAGATCACCTTGCGAAAACGAGGGAATACGAGATCCGGGGAACCCGGCAGGTCCTTGCGATGCAGCCGGAAACGATAGCCGAGCCGATGAACGAGGCTCCGGACAGTCAACTCCGGGCCTGTTGACTTGCTGCGTACCCGGCGCATAATTTCACTTCGTTCCGCGGTACTTATCTTATCCATGGCGCGCGGGGGCTACCCTTTTAAATTTTCATCCAACCAGGCAAACGCCACGTCCTGCATGGCTATGTTGAAAATGTGGCGTTCGTCGAAGAACTGCGAACGGAAGGCTTTGGGCTTGCCGGCCTTCCGATAGATCGCTTCGAGTTTTTGTACGCTTTCTTCCATGCCGGTAAGCGGGAAGAGACCGTCACGGCGGCACTGCAGAACCAAAAGCGGTTTCGGCACGCGAAGGGCAACGACGTCGGGAAGATCCAGATGAGCGTGAACGCCGGGTATGAAATGGACAAAGGAGTGCGTGTCCATGTGCTTGCGAATCATCGGCCGTACCGAGGACATGAAACCGGCGACACAGCCGGCGGCGATACGATCGTCCAGTCCAGACAAGAGCAGCGAGCGGTAGCCGCCCAACGAGACTCCGAGACATCCGATCCGGGCGGGGTCAACTTCGGGACGCGAAACGAGATAGTCCACCGTGCGCATATCGTCCCAGGCGACGATACCGGGCCAGGTGACGCCGGCATACGCCAATGATTTGATGATGGTTGACTCTTTGCTCCGGCACTTTTTATTGAGATAGTCCAAGTCCTCCGGCGTGTACTTGGAGCGCTCCCAACCATACTTGCGGTCTTCGTCCAAGATCAGGCGGCGTTCGCCGAACGGGAAGGCGTCAATCGTAATGACGACATAGCCGCGGCGTACAAGCTGCGTGGCGGTGGGGCGGCCCTGGTAGTTTTCCTGGTGATACTTGGTGAGCGAAGGATGGTTGACGCCGAAGTCGATTACCTTCTCCTTGCCGTAGATGAACATGCCGCCGTGAGAATGGAGATCCACGATCGCGGGCAGACGGCCTTTGCGGTTCTTCGGAATGTGGACGTAGGCGGGGATGCGGAATTGCGGCGTGGTGGAAAGCACCACCTTTTCCCGAATGAATTCGCCCATATCTTTCGAATCCACCACCTCGGCGCGAGGGGCCACGGGGGCGGGATTGTATGAAAGAGACTGCTTGAGAATACGGCGCCCCTCGCGGCGATACTCCTCCACGTTGCGATACCGGCCTTGGAGGAACGAATGGGTGAACTCCTCAGAACCGGCGAGGCGTTCGATGTCCGGGAAGAGAGAGGCGGCGTCGGCATTCGCGGGCTCCAACGGCTTTGGCTGATCCAGCGGCGCCTGGGCGTGGAGGGCCGTTCCCAGTAAGCCGAGAGCAGTACGGCGGTTCATTCGTTCTCCTTGTCGTTCAGTTTCCAGCGAATTTGACGGAACATGCCCTGCCACGCGACGGCGTCCCTTTCGGTGAGTTGCATGCGGCGCAAAAGGAGGCGGAGTTTGCGCGTCTGGGAGGCGTCGACGGGCGGCTTAATGAAGCCGCTGGCCACGAGCGAATCGAACAGATAGCCGAGCACGCGGTCCTCGGCGCCGGCGGTTGCCCGGGGCGTGGGAATCTCTTCCGCCTCCGGGGCGAGGCCGTTGCGGATCAGCTCATAAAGCGAGACGGCTACGGCTTGACCGAGGTTCATGGAGCGGTGCTCCGTGCGCGTGGGAATACGGAGCATCCAATGGCAATGGCTCATGTCGTCATTGGAAAGCCCAAACTTCTCACTTCCGAACAGGAGGGCGATGCGGCCCTTGGCACGGCGCATTTTGCGGCCAGCAGCTTCCAGCGTGTGGACCGGAAGGCTGGTCTCCCGCGGCCCAAGGGCGGTGGTGCCGACCACGAGCCGGCAGTCTGCGATCGCTTCGGCAACGGTTTCAAACTCGCGCGCCTGTTGCAGAACCGCGTCCGCATTGACTCCGCTGCGGGCCTCTTCCACGGCTACTCGATAGGCCTGGACCAAGCGAAGATCAAAGAAACCGAAGTTGGACATCGCCCGGGCCGCCGCGCCGATGTTCAGAGGGTTGCGCGGGCTGACAAGGATGACCGAAACGTTCACAAGCCATTGTAGAACGGGCTAAGCGGGGCGGCACTCCACGAGATGATGCCGGCCGGAAGGCTGGCGGCCAGCGGCCGTGACTACAAGACCAGCTTCGGCCGCCAGAGAGCGGAACTCATCCAGCGAACGATCCTTACCGCCGACCAGCACCAACATTAATAATGACGGCGAGGCTTCTTCGCCGGTAAACACGACGACGCGGCCGTTGGACGGCCGGGCCGCTTCGGCGCAGCGGCGAAGGACGCGGACGGCGTCGGCGTCGGGCCAGTCACAGATTACGCTTTTGAGAGTGTAAAGATCGGCGCCAGGGGGCAGAGGATCGAAGAAGCTCTGGGCAACCGCGGTGACGCGGCCGGCAACGCCGGTGGACTGAAAGAGCGCCGCGGAACGGGCGACGGTGGACGGTAGATCGACCAATGTGCCGTGGATGTGCGGATGGGCTTGCAGAATGCCGGCGAGAAGGGCCCCGGTACCGCCGCCGACATCGACGACGGTACGAATGCCCGGCCAGCCGGAGGGGTCGAGGAGGACGGATGGATCGGGATGGCCGTGACCGGGCGGGCCGAGAAGAGCGTCGAAGTCTTCCGAGAGCCGGGGATCGGAATGGATGTCGTCCCAGAACTCACGGCCGAAGCGTTCGGCATAGGCGGGGCGGCCCGTGCGGACGGCGGACAACAGGGTGCTCCAGGCGTACGCCATGCGGCCGCCGAAACCATCCAGGTCCATGCCAAGAATCGTACCGGCGTCAAGAAGCGACCGGCCCAGTTCGGTGAGCTGGAAACGGGCGGGTTCGGATTCGAGGAACAGGCCCTTAACGGCGAGGTGCTGGAGCACGCGATGGAGCGATTCGGGATGGGCGCCGGCGGCGGCGGCAAGTTGGGGCACGGTGTCAACGCCGGCTTCGATATGGTTGGCAATGCGAAGGGTGACGACGACGTGGATGCACCAAGGCGTGCTGATGTCGGCGAGATCCCAGAAGTCCATGCCGAATAGGATGGCACTGTATTGACAGGACGGCGGATAGGGTGTAGTTTATCAACAGGATAATTAACCAAGTGGTTATTTACAGAAAGGATTAATCGAATGATTGTCGATGGAAAGAATGGATTCTCAATCCGCACTCCCACAGACCGCGAGATTGTGCTGACGCGGACTTTTGCGGCGCCTCCGGAGTTGGTGTTCCAGGCATGGACGATGCCGGAGCACATACGCCAATGGTGGGGATGCGCGCAGTTTACGTTGACGGTGTGCGAGGTAGATCTACGGCCAGGAGGGGCGTGGGAATTTGTGATGAGCACTCCAGGCAACGGCGAGTACCGGTTTCACGGGACCTATCAAGAGGTGAGCCGGCCGGACAAGCTGGTATATACGGAGTGCTATGCGGATCCGTCAGTGGGAAATCCAGAGTGGCTGACCACCGTGACATTCGAAGCGCGGGAAGGGAAGACCTGGTTGACCAGCCGCCTGCTTCACGCTTCGAAAGAGAACCGGGACGGGCATCTGAACTCCGGCATGGATCGCGGCGTTGTAGAGACGTATGAACGATTGGAAGCGTTGTTGGCGGAACTGACCGTCAAAACTTGACGAGTTGAATGGAGGCGCCGCTGCCGATAGCCTCGTAGCGCTGCGTCCGTGACGTAAGAACTGGAAAACTATAGCTGGGATCCACGTTTTCGCGCAGCACCTGGACGATTCTCTTGCGCAACCAGATGAGCTGGTTGGCGGCATCCACGGCGAGGACGAAGGGCTCCGGCGCATTCTGTGTCTTGTAGTGGAACACGGCGGCGGATTGGAGCTGTTCCGGACTCAAGAACTCGATCCGGGTTCGCCGCCAAACGCACTCGCCCTTCGCAATATCAAACTGCGCCTCCAACACAGCATACGATTCGTCATCGCGGCTGATACCGAGGAAAGCCAGGTTCGGACGAGATTTCACGCCGACGTGCAATGCCATGCGATGCCGCGGCATCAACCGGTAGCGGCCTTCGGTTTTGCCGGCCACGTCCGTGACTTTGCTGCCGCGCACACTGAGTACGCGTGCTGTCAGAAAGTCACCGGTTTCATCCACCGTGGAGATGACCACGCCCCCGGAACGGTCCGCCGGTATCGGCGCGCAACTCGTCCGCCCCGGGGCCAATTCGGCGCTCCAAACCGGTTCCAAGGCCACGCCCGTTTCGGAGAAACGATGCCGGACCAATTTCTCCGCCCGCCAGGAGTACGCATGCAGCTCCCGATCCGCCGTGACAACGGGACGGTCCACCAACCGTTCACTGCGGTCCATGGGAGCATATGCCGGTTTCGCATCGCGCGCCGACTGCGCGTATAACAAGATGCCGGATCGCCACATGGCCCAATACTCACCTAACCGGTTCATACCGTGCCCTGACTCCGGCAAAAGCACCATACCCTCGGGAGAACCAGCCCGCTGCC
This sequence comes from Bryobacteraceae bacterium, assembly GCA_035714175.1. GTDB lineage: Bacteria > Acidobacteriota > Terriglobia > Bryobacterales > Bryobacteraceae. The sequence continues at coordinate 44,768 of DASTML010000183.1, forward strand.
AATTGTGTATACCCAGGCATTCCACTTCGCCTGTATCGCTACTGGTTTCCTGATATTCCAAGGTACAGAGGCCGCCGCTGCCGGCGTCTGTATAGCCAATTAGAAACTCAGCGGCCTGACCATCGTAGAGAGCTGCTGTGGACGCCGCGGAAGGACTCGACATGTTCTCCTAGCTGCCGTGGACGTCTTTGAGTTTTGCCTGGGTATTCGGGCCGCAAATTCCGTCAACGGTGAGGCTATTGTCGCATTGGAACTCTTCCACAGCACTGCGGAAATCCATATTGCTGGTATCCGCAGGTTCGCCGGCGCGATATCCAAGATTATTCAACCGCCACACCTGGCCGGATAGCTCTTCCACCGGATCGAGATGGCCCAACTTGAGGGCGAGAGCATACCCTTTTACGACCAACGTGCCCTCCCGCTGTCCTTGCGGGTCCACCGTCTTTTTCGTCGCACTGCCATCCCCAGCCGTCCTGATCTTCTCGCCGCCATCCAGCTGAATATCGAGTTCCGTATCGACGATGGCGTTGCCTGCCCAATCCTGCACCACAATCTTTAACTGGACAGGATCACCAATAGTCTGGAAGGTGGAATATTCCGTCGTGGGAATGCTCTCTTCCTTCTTCTGCTTTGCGGGAATCTCGAGAACGTCGCCCGGATACAGAACGTTCGGATTCCGCTTCTCCCGGATCGCACTGTTCTTTCCGTCGTCCCATATCGTCCGCCATGACAGGAAGCCGGCATCCGCCGCCACACTTGCAATGTGATCTCCCTGCGCCACGGTATACGCGCCAGGCCCGGTCTTTGCCGCACCTTTGAGCAATGAGACTGCTTGTCCTTCAGCAAAACTACTGGATTTCGACCACTCCCGGCCATCGAGATCAGGAAAGGCCACTTTACACGTACCCGGGTCGATCCCATCCACACGGAACGATCCCTTATCGGAAAGCGTACCCTTTGCCTTTGTTCCATCCGGTAAGGTGAGTTCGACCGCTACACCCTTTACAGGACGGTTGTTCTTATCGAGGAGTTCCACTTCTACCCAGGTCTTTTTCGACTCCGCCAGCATAGTGGATCCGTTTTTAGAGCCCTGCGCCGTCTGGCCAGAGCCAGATTGCGTTTGTACGTTGCCCCCCGCATAGGTCTGCGGCGCATCTACAACACCCAATGTCCAGCGACCGGCGGCAATCCTTTTACAAGCTTCTTCTATGACCAGGTTGTCCGCCATGCGCTGGACCACCGTACCGAGTTCCGCCACCAGCATCACGCGTAACGACTGCACCGCCTGTGGATCCATCCGTACGCGCCGCAACAGCGATGCGTTACCGACGTCGAACGACGCGGAGCGCGGCGGCGTGTTGGACACGTGAATGAATTTACCCGCGATACGAATACTAACAGTCATGGAGAAATCAAAATCCCTACGCTAACAAATGCGGGAACACCGGGCAATTCCCCTCATCGCCAGTCTTTTTTTGCTTCACTTCTTTGCAGATTTTCCCGGCCGTACACGGCCGGGAAAAATATCTCGAACAAGTGACAATTTCTTGTCCGGAAAATCCACAGAACACGCATTCCTTATACAGCGGCAGTCGCTGCCGGGACAAAACCTGGCCCCTTTTCCACCGCTCCCACTGTCGAATACCCATGCATAAACAGCCGTCCAACCACAACCACATGACGCGCCTGAATACGCTCTGTAACGCTAGGGAAACAAATTCAAGACGAAATGTTTTCTATATGAAAACAAAGGACTTAATAGAAAATTTAGCACTTGTATTGCATGCCGCTTCCTGTGCTAGACTAAGGGTCCGCCTCCTCCAAAGGCGCGCCAAAATCCGAATTCCTACCTCGGGAACACAATCACTACAACAATAGTTTCAACTGGTTTTCCACACCCTGTGGAAAATCTGAGGGAAACTTTTTTTTATTTGCAAAGCTCTACTTTTTTCAACGATATGAGTACTTGGGATCGCATCAAGCACCATCTCTCCCAGACAGTCAGCGCGGAGAGTTTTCAAAACTGGTTCGCTTCCACCGAACAACGGGAGGAATTCGCCGGCACGCTAGTTGTGCGGGTTCCGACGGAAGCCGCTAAGATCTGGCTGGAACAAGAATACGGCGAACAGGTTTCCACTTCGATCGCTGCGTTACACCTAGAGGTCCGATCCGTGGTCTACGAGACGGCGCCGTCTCCCTCGGCGATGTCCGTTATCGCAAATGGCGACAAGAGCGGACCTCCATCGGAAATCACCTTTGCCTCGCCCACCACGCAGTTGAATCCGCGTTACACCTTTAACAGTTTTGTCGTGGGCTCCTGCAACCAATTTGCGCATGCAGCGGCCCGCGCCGTGGCAGACCACCCCGCAAATCGGTATAACCCTTTATTTATCTACGGCGGAGTAGGCATGGGTAAAACGCACCTCATGCATGCCATCGGCCGCGCGTTGATGGAACACCGCGCCGGAATGCGGATCGTCTACACGTCCAGCGAGCGGTTCATGAATGAGATGATCGCGTCCATCCGCACAGATAAAATGTCCCAATTCCATCAACATTACAGGAACGCGGACGCGCTACTGGTCGACGATGTGCAGATTCTAGCCAACCGCGAACGGACGCAAGAAGAATTCTTCCATACTTTCAACGAGTTATACGAACACGGCAAACAGATTGTCATCTCCTCTGACCGGCCTCCCAAAGAGGTTTCCGGCCTTATGGACCGGCTGCGAAGCCGTTTTGAGTGGGGCTTAATGGTCGACGTACAGCCACCCGACCTGGAAACCAAGATGGCGATTCTGGATAAAAAATCCGAAGCCGAAGGCGTCGAACTCCCCGAAGACGTCCGGATTCATATTGCCACCAAGACAAAATCCAACGTTCGTGAGCTGGAAGGCGCACTTGTAAAACTGATCGCCTACTCCAGCGTCACAGACACGCCCATCTCGCTCGCGATGGCCCAGCAGGTACTGCGGAACCTGTCGGCCGGCGCCGAGAAGCGCATTACCGTCGAATCAATTATTAAGGCGGTCGCTGAGAAGTTTAGCCTCCAGCCGGCACAACTAAAGCAGAAGACCAACGTCCAGCAGATCGCTTACCCTCGCCAAATCGCGATGTACCTGTGCAAAGAACTGACGCCGGCCTCCCTACCGGAGATCGGGCGCCACTTCAATGGAAAACACCATACGACTGTCTTGCATTCCGTGCAAAAGATCGATAAATTGCGGCAACGTGACGCGGACTTAAACAGGATTATCCACAGCATCACCGATTCGTTTTGAGCAACTTGGCAGGTTTTCCACAGAACCGCCTTCCGGCGCCTGAGGATACCTGTGGAGGAAAGACATCCCCCGGATTCTTCCTCCGCTTCCCACCCTGGATTCCAAAACGGAGCATGACGGGAAGCCCCCGGTTTTTGTATAATTTAGAGAGAATTCAACATATTCACAACCCCTACTATTCCGGTACCTGTTTCTCATTCGTATTTCAAAGAACACAGAATGGAACCGGATTCGAGGAGCGGGGGGAATAAAGGCGCCGACGATGGAATTCACAGTCAATCGATCCGATCTCGTCCGTGAACTGGGACTGTCCCAGGGTGTAGTCGAGAAAAAGTCCACGATCCCGATCCTCTCCAATGTTCTTTTGGAAGCCGACGGCGAACGGCTTACGCTGACCGCCACGGACCTGGAACTCGGAATCCGGTGCTCGTGCCCGGCCCGGGTCAAGAAAGCCGGTACAGGCACGATTCCGGCCAAAAAACTGATGGACTACGTTCGCCTCCTGCCCGAGGGAGAAGTGAACATCAAGTTTGGCGACAACCAGTGGGCCTCCATTACCGCCGGGAAAGCCCGCACGCGTATCGCGGGCATGAGCCGCGAAAGTTTCCCCGAACTCCCTGAAATGCCAGAAACGCTGGCGGAGCTCCCGGTCAAAATGCTCGCGGGCATGATCCAACGAACCATTTTCGCCATCTCCGCGGAGGAATCCCGTTTTACCTTGAACGGCGCCTTGCTGCTGGTAAAACCGGACGGACTGACCATGGTCTCCACGGATAGCCACCGTCTGGCGACCGTCGAAGCGCCCCTGACTCTCGACATCAGTTCCGGACAAGCCTTCCGCGCTCTGCTGCCGCGCAAAGCAATGAATGAATTGCTCCGGCTCTCCTCCGAAGCCGGTCCGGACGCGAAGCTTCTATTCAGCGGCGACGACAACCACCTTTTTTTCCAACTCGGCGATCGGCTGCTGCTCAGCCGGAAGCTGACCGGCAATTTTCCCGATTTTGAGCGCGTGTTGCCGAAAGAACATCCGAACGTCATCACCATGCCGCGCGACGAGCTGCGCTCCTGTTTGGAACGCGTCATGCAATTTGCCGATGAACGCTCCCGCGCCATAAAACTCCGGGCCGTAGACGGGGAAGTGATGTTGCACTCCTCACTATCCGACACCGGCGAATCGGAAGAGACTTTAAACGTTACCTACGATGGTCCGAAGGTCGACATCGGATTCAACGCCCAGTACCTGCTGGAATTCCTGCGGGCTGGCGACGAAGCCGAAGTGTCCTTCCTGTTCAAAGATGCCGGCAGCGCGGGCGAACTGCGACCGGTTGGCGATTCTCCGCTGCGCTACCGGTATGTGGTCATGCCGATGCGCATTTGAAATTTATCAGTACTCAGGAACGAATACATTGAGCAACGAACAGGATTACAGCGCAAGCAGTATCAAAGTGCTTGAGGGCCTCGAGGCCGTGCGGCTTCGTCCCGCCATGTACATCGGCTCTACCGGGGAAATGGGTCTACACCACCTCGTCTATGAAGTCGTTGATAACTCGGTGGACGAGTGTATGGCCGGCCATGCCACGAAAGTCCTGGTGACCATCCATTCCGACAATTCGGTTACCGTCGAAGACGATGGCCGCGGTATCCCGGTCGACCTCCATCCCGACGAAGGCGTTTCGGCCGCACAGGTCGTACTGACCAAGCTTCACGCGGGCGGCAAGTTCGACTCCAACAGCTACAAAGTCTCCGGCGGTCTGCATGGCGTTGGCGTCAGCTGCGTGAACGCACTGAGCGAAGAGTTCGAGATCGAAATCTGGCGGCAGGGTTATACCTGGACGCAGGAATATTCGAAAGGCTTGCCGCTTGCTCCCTTAAAGCAGGGCGGAAAAGCCGGCAAGCGCACTGGAACGAAAGTCCGATTCCGGCCTGACCCGACCGTCATGGACGCGACCGTGTTCAACTTTGATACGCTTGCTGCCCGTCTGCGGCAACTGGCGTTTCTGAACCGCGGTCTCACCATCGTCCTGACGGACGAGCGGCAAGACCCGATTCATACGCTGGAGTTCCACTACGAAGGCGGCATCGCCGAATTCATCAAGCATCTGAACAAGTCGAAGGTCTGTCTTCACGACAAACCAATCTTCTTCGAAGGCGAGCGCGATCTTCCCAACGGCGGGAAGCTCACGATGGAAGTGGCATTGCAGTACAACGACGGCTATTCGGAAACTGTCTTCAGTTTTGCCAATAACATCAACACCGTAGACGGCGGAACTCATCTTTCCGGCTTTCGGAGCGCGTTGACGTCGACGATCAACAAATACGGCAAGTCCGCAGGCCTGTTCAAGGACGTTAAAGAAAACCTCTCTGGAGATGACGTGCGCGAAGGCCTCACAGCCGTCGTCAGCGTGAAAATCCCCCAACCGCAGTTTGAAGGACAGACCAAGGGCAAACTGAACAGTGATTGCTCCGGCGCCGTTTCCCAGTTGATTAACGAAAAGCTGGGCGAGTACTTCGACAAGAACGGCAATGTGATGAAACGGATCGTGGGTAAAGCGATCGATGCGGCGCGCGCCCGCGAAGCCGCACGCAAAGCCCGCGATCTTACACGGCGCAAAGGCGCTCTCGATTCGGGCGGGCTGCCCGGCAAGCTCGCTGATTGCCAAGAGAAAAATCCCGAACTTTGCGAACTGTATCTCGTTGAGGGTGAAAGCGCCGGCGGTACAGCCAAGAGCGGCCGCGACCGGAAGTTCCAAGCAATTCTGCCGTTGAAGGGCAAAATTCTCAATGTGGAAAAAGCCCGCTACGACAAGATGCTGGGCCACGAAGAAATCAGGGCGATGATCACCGCAATCGGCGCCGGAATCGGCAAGGACGATTTCGACGTCGCCAAACTGCGGTACCACAAGATCATCATCATGACCGACGCAGATGTGGACGGATCCCATATCCGCACGTTGCTGCTGACGTTCTTCTTCCGCCACATGCAGGACTTAATTACGCGCGGCCATGTATTTGTAGCGCAACCGCCGCTCTACCGGATTAAGAAGGGCAAAGACGAGAAGTACATCAAAGACGATAAGGAATTCACGCGGGAGATTCTGCAGCGCGCCACCAAGGGCTTGACCCTTGAATATGGACCGGAAGGTGCGCGCCAGAAGTTAGAGGGCGCCGAGTTCCGAAACTTCCTGATCTCGTTGGATGAGTTTTCCACACTGTTCAAAAATCTCGAAAAGCGCCTACGCGATCCGCGCGTGGTGGAAATTCTGAGTGACGCTGACTTGCCGGTCGATACCAAGGTGGATTTTCAGCAGCGGGCAAATGTTGAGCTGCTATTCAAGAAAATCGAGCCGCTGAAAATCGGCGGACACATGAAGGCCGATGAGATGCATGAAGCCTGGAGCATCAGCTATTTCGATGCGACCAATGCAGAGCGGACGATCGGCATTGAAACCGCGTCACAGCCCGAATACCGCCGGCTACGGGCTCTTGCCAAGCAGATCGCAAAGCACAACCAACCTCCCTTCGTCGTCAGCAAAGACGACCGCAAGGAGACCCGCAACGTTTGGAACGAATTGCTCTCCTACCTGCGGGAAGAAGGCATGAAAGACGCCAACGTACAGCGTTATAAAGGGCTGGGCGAGATGAATGCCGAGCAGTTGTGGGAAACGACGATGAATCCCGAAAAACGCTCGTTGCTCCGCGTGGATCTGCAAGACATGGTGGAAAGCGACCAGATCTTCTCCACGCTGATGGGTGAGGACGTGGAAAACCGGCGCCGCTTTATCGAGACAAATGCGCTCGATGTGCGGAATCTCGATATCTAGTCTCTTGCTATGCTTGGAGTGCGCCGACGGTTGACCGCGGCGACACTCCTACTGGAAAGCTCGTTGCGACCAGGACCTGATCCGCTCAGACGGGTACCAAGGCTATGCAAGATTACAATTTTTCCTCTCTCCGGGGACTCCCACAATGAGTCCTCACGACTTCTTCCGCGCTAAATCGGACGGCCGGAAGATAACGATGGTCACCTGCTATGACTATACGTTCGCGCGTATAGTGGCCGATAGTCCGATTGACTCAATTCTCGTCGGCGACAGCGCGGCGATGGTGATGCATGGCCATCCCACCACGTTGACAGCGACGGTCGACATGATCCGCACGCACCTCGAAGCGGTGGTACGCGGGGCAGGCAAGAAGTTTGTCGTCGCCGACCTCCCATTCCTCTCCTACCGCAAAGGATTGCCGGCGGCCATGGAAGCCGCCCATACATTGATGGCAGCCGGCGCCCATGCGCTGAAACTGGAGGGTGTTCGCGGACACGAAGACGTCATCGAACGGCTGGTGCAAAGCGGCATTCCTGTAATGGGCCATCTGGGCATGCAGCCGCAGTCGGTCCACGCCTATGGCGGCTTTAAGGCGCAGGGGCGCGGCGAGGAAGCGGCCGCGCAAATTGCTCGTGAGGCGGCGATCTTGGAAGAGCTTGGCGCTTTTGCCGTGGTGTTGGAATGTATTCCAGCGATGCTTGCGGAGCGGATTACCAGCGCGGGCCGCATTGCGACCATAGGCATCGGCGCCGGTCCGTCTTGCGACGGGCAGGTGCTGGTAATACAAGACTTGCTAGGGCTCGATAAAATTTTCCGGCCGCGCTTCGCGCGGCAATTCTGCGATGGCGCAAGCGCCATCGCAGACGCCCTCACGGGCTATGCAAGCGCCGTCAGAGACGGCGCTTTTCCCAACTCCGAGGAGAGCTTCACGTAATGCAGATCTCGCGCAGTCTACCTGAGTGGCTTTCCAAACGGGAGACGCTGCCCGCCGGCCGCATTGGGTTTGTACCCACCATGGGCGCCTTGCACGACGGCCACGCCTCACTCATACGCCGGTGCCGCGCCGAGTGCGACATTGTCGTAACCAGCCTGTTCGTTAATCCCACACAATTCAATGATCCGGCTGATTTGCAACGCTACCCGCGCACCGAAGACTCTGACCTCGCGCTGCTCGAGGCCCTGGGCACGGACCAAGTGCTGTTCCCCACGCCGCACGATATGTATCCGAACGGCTATCTTTTCCGGGTGTCGAGCGAACCGTTGACATCCGTGATGGAAGGCAAGTTTCGCCCAGGCTTTTTTGACGGCGTTATGACCGTGGTCCTCAAGCTGCTCAATCTCGTCCGCGCGCACCGCGCCTATTTCGGGGAGAAGGACTACCAACAGTGGAAGGTCCTGCACGAGATGGCCGCCGATCTCTTTGTTCCGACCGAAATCGTTCCTTGTCCCACGATCCGTGCGGAAAGCGGACTCGCCCTCAGCAGCCGGAATACGTTGCTAACCGAAGAAGGCAGAAACAGGGCAGCAGCAATTTACCGCGCGCTGACCACAGCGAACAGCGCCGCAGCCGCACGCGCCGAGTTGGAACATGCAGGCTTTCAAGTTGACTATGTGGAAGAGCACTGGGATCGCCGGTTTGCTGCCGCGTTTCTGGAAGGCATTCGCTTGATCGATAACGTGCCGTTGCCGAGGTGATTCCATGTTGTTTTGTCTGGATGTGGGCAATAGTCAGGTATTTGGCGGCGTCTACGAGGGAAGCGAACTGCGTTTTACCTTTCGGCGCACCTCCAGTTCACGCGCCTCCTCCGATGAATTCGGCATCTTCTTTCGTACGGTACTGCGGGAAAACGGCGTAGATCCGGCGGCTGTGCAGCGAGTCGCAATCTGTTCCGTGGTCCCTGATGCCATTCACTCGCTACGGAACTGTTTTGTAAAATACTTCCACATTGATCCATTCCTCCTCCAGCCGGGTGCGAAGACTGGGTTGAAAATCCGGTACCGCAATCCATTGGAAGTCGGCTCAGATAAGATCGCGAACGCCATGGGCGCCGTAGCCCGGTTTCCCCGGCGGAATCTTGTGATTGTCGACTTTGGAACCGCGACAACGCTGTGCGCCGTCAACGCGGAGGCCGAGTATCTGGGCGGAGTCATCGCTCCGGGAATACAACTTTCCATGGCCGCCTTGGATGCGCAAACTGCGCGTCTGCCGGCCGTGGAAATTCGAAAGCCCGCGGCGGTCTTAGGACGGTCGACGGTCGAAAGCATCCAGGCGGGTCTCTACTTCGGCACCCTGTCGATGGTTCGCGGTCTGACGTCCGCCATCGCCGGGGAACAGTTCCGCGGCGAGACACCGCTGTTGATCGGCACGGGAGGATTCGGCCGCCTGTTTGAAGAAGAGCAACTCTTCGACGCCTTCCTGCCGGAACTGCCGCTGTCCGGGCTGCGGCGAGCCGTGGAACTCGCCGCTATAGTGGAACGGTGAACCATCCCATTCAGCAGATTCTTGCAACCGTCGATCTGTTTGCCGTTCTGCCGGCAGAAGAATTGGCGCAATTGGGCGGGGTGGCCGTTGTTCGCAAATTCGAAGCAAAAGAGACACTGTTTGATGAGTCGCAACCCTGCGAGGGCATCTGGATTGTAAGCAAGGGCAGCGTACGCATTTACAAATTTTCTCCGAATGGCCGGCAGATTGTACTTGCCGTGCAGGAGGCTCCGGCGACCATTGCGGAAGTGCCCGTGTTCGATGCAGGTCCGTATCCCGCCACGGTGATCGCACAGGAACCATCGGAGGCCGTGTTGATCTGGAAAGACGACTTCCTGGCCTGCTGCCGCCGCAATCCGGAATTGACGTTGAAATTCTTGAACGTCTTTAGTGCGCGCCTGCGACATCTCGTGGGTCTTGTGGAACGGCTCACGTTCGGCAGTACGAGGCAACGGTTGGCGCAAGCGCTGCTCGATAGGGGAGAAGGCGCCGCGTTTCCGATGGGAGAAACGCAAGAGGACCTGGCGAATCGTCTGGGCACGGTGCGCGAGGTGGTGACGCGGAATCTTGCGCGGTTCCAGAACGAAGGACTCATCCGCATGCACCGCCGCGAGGTACAGATATTGAACCGCGCTGGTTTACAAGCGGAAGCGGACACCAGTTTCTGAGTAACAATTTCGGCACGGCGGAATCTCAGGCTTGGAGATTGGCAGACTCTAACGATCTCCAAGGGAACTTTACGAAGGGTGATCCGTATTGATCGGTATGATCCTGCGTATTTGCCTCGCCGCGCTTCTAGGGGCCGGCGTTCTGGCTTCTGCCGAGCCTTCCACTTTACGACGGTTGGATGGCTCGGCGATTTCTATACGCGACGCGGAAGAGTTAGCGCGGAAGACACTGGATGCCGAGGGAGTGACAGGCGCGCAGGTCGCTATCATTCAGGACGGCCGGCTGTACTGGAAGTTTGCCCATGGACTGCGACGGAAATCGCCGGATCTGCCGATGCGCACGGATACGAACACCTGGGCGGCCTCCATTACAAAGAGCATTTTCGCGACCTACGTCGTGCAACTCGCCGAACGGGGGGAACTCGCCTTGGATGTTCCTGTCGCCAAACAGTTGACAGCGCCTCTGCAGAGTTTTTCTCCCTACAAAGACTCGGCCACGACTCTCGTACGTGACCCGCAATGGCAACTGGTGACGCCCCGGCACTTGCTTTCCCACTCCTCGGGATTCCGGAACTTTGCCTCCTTGGAGCCGGACAAAAAAATGCGGCTCCACTTTAAGCCGGGCAGCGCGTTTCACTACTCGGGCGAAGGGTTGAACCTTTTACAGTTTCTAGTGGAACAGAAGAAGGGGAAGACGCTGGATGTTCTACTGGATGAGGCCTTCTTCCGCCCCTTCGGAATGACGCAGACAGGTTTGATCTACCGGGAGGAGTTTGCGCCGAACGTAGCGGACCGGTTTGGCGAGAAAGGCGAATTTTTGGCCAAAACACAGCGTTTTCCCGCACGAGGAGCCGGGAGCATGGCCACCAGCGTGGAAGATTTGGCGCGATTTACCGAAGCGTTGTTGGACGAAAAAATCGTTCCGCTGGCACGGTTGTTAGATCCTGTGCTGCCGATCCGCACGCTGCACCAATTTCCCAGGGCCGCCAATGAACCGGAGGGAGAAGAGGCGAAGCGCGTTGGGCTCGCCTATGGTTTGGGTTGGGGACTTTTGACCAGGACGCCGCACGGTCCCGCCTTTTTCAAGGAAGGACACGGCGACGGCGCGCAGACCTACATGATCTGTTTCGCGGAGAAGCGGTCTTGCATGCTTCTATTGACCAATAGCGACAATGGCGAAAGGGCGTTCCGGCCATTGCTCGAAGGGATCCTCGGCAATACCTTTACGCCCTGGGAGTGGGAAGGCTATCTATTCGCCAAGTAGTTGCGCCAGCCGCCGAGATGGGTAATCTCGACGGCGTCCGTTAGGCCGGCTGGTTCGCAGATAAAGCCGCAGGCGGTGGTCCCATCGTCGAGTTGCAACGATCCTATACCGAGCGGTTTCGGAATCAGCGCGACGAAGCTGCCAAAGTGCCGGGCGGGCATACCCCAGACTTCCACCTCTATTCCTGGCCCCTGATAACCAGGCTCCCGGACCAAACCAGGCTTGGGAGGGACGGTATTTGCCAAGGCATAGAGACGGTAGTCCGGCGCCGTCTTGGCTGTCTTGATCAGACGGGCGCCGCGTTCGGTCAATTGTCTGTTAAGCGGTTGGCCGGTGAGGTGTGCGCCGACTACCGTCACGCGGATCTCTTCCAGTCTCGCGCCCAGATCGAGCAGCGCCCAATCTGTCCCGTTCGGGGCGATGAGCGTCACCCCGAAGGGGAGGCCGTTCGGCCGGAAACCCGCCGGGATGGCCAGTGCGGCAAGATCGAGAAGATTGACGAAATTGGTGTAGTAGCCCAGGTTCGAATTGAGCTTCACCGGATCGGCCTCTACTTCGGAGATCTTGTAGATGGTACCCGTGGTAGGAAGCAGCATAACGTCGATGGCCTGCCAGGTAGGCAGGCTCTGCCGCCGTAATTCCTCCAGCTTGTACATCGCGCGAAAGGTATCGGCCGCGGTGTATTTCTTGCCGCCGAGAATGATGTCGCGAACCACTGGGTGGGCATCACCGCCATGGTCCTCCAGGAAGGCGCCAACTGCCACATAGCGTTCGGCTACCCAGGGCCCAGCGTAGAGCAACTGCGCCGCATCGCGGAATGGCGTGTAATCAATCTCGACCCGCGTTCCACCTGCGGCCTCCAGCTTCGCAATGGCCTCGCCATAGAGCGCAGCGGCCGCGTCATCCCCGAAGAACTGGAGTTGATCCGCGCGGGGAGCGCCGAAGCGAAAAGGGCCATTTGCCCACGCGGGCGATTGCGCAGGACGGGGGTTCGCGGCGGCCAATACTCGTTGCGCCGTTGCGATGTCACGCGTGAAGATGGATACGCAATCCAGGCTGGCGCAGGCCGGGACAACCCCTTCATTGGAGAGCACGCCCTTCGACGGCTTCAACCCCACAATGTTGTTGAATGCCGCTGGAACACGCCCTGACCCTGCCGTATCCGTGCCAAGCGAGAAATCCACCTGGCCGCTGGCGACCGCGACGGCACTCCCGGAACTGGACCCTCCCGAGATGTACTCCGGATGGAACACGCTGGAGCAGGCGCCATAGGGCGAACGCACGCCGACAAGGCCGGTGGCGAATTGATCCAAATTCGTTTTGCCGACCGCGCGTGCCCCGGACTCTTCAAACAGCGTCACGACGGCGGCGGACTTTTCCGGCGTCTTGGCGAACGCGGGGCAGCCTGCCGTCGTAGGAACGCCGGCATAGTCAATGTTGTCCTTAATAGCGAAGGTGAGGCCCTTGAGGGGGCCTTCCCTTGCCGGCTTTTCCGGGATCGCGGAGATCCAGACGGGCGCCTTCATCGCAACACCGCCAATACCTGTCCAGGCTGCACGAGAGCGCCGGGCGCGCAGCGCATTTCCAGCAGTTCGCCGGCGGCAGGCGCCGTGATGGCGAGCTCCATCTTCATGGCTTCCAACACGAGCAACCGGTCGCCGGCCTTCACTTGTTGTCCGGTTTCGACGGGAACGCTCCACACGCTGGCGGCGATAGGGGAGCGAACGGCCGTCGCGCCATCGGGCAGGGCGTCTTCCGGCGGAGGCGGCATGTCATCCAGCGGCGGCGCGATATATTCGCCCCAACGGTCACGTTCCTCGCGGAAGGCTTTGTCTCGCTTCGTCTGGAAAGCCAAAGCCTCGGCTTCGATGGATTGCAGGAACTCGCGATGTTTTACGAGGCTGAATTCACCTTCCTCAATGCGCGGGGTGAAGTTTGGATCGGCCCGCATTTCCAGCAGTTCCGCAGCCGATACGGGATAGAACTGCAGCCGGTCAAAGAAATCGAGCAGCCACGGTTTCGGCTGGCGGTGCGTCTTCCACATCTGCGTCGTGCGGCCGACGAACTGATATCCGCCGGGGCCTTCCATGCCATAGACACAAAGATAGGCGCCGCCGATGCCCACCGAATTTTCCGCGGTCCAGGTACGGGCCGGATTGTATTTGGTGGTGACCAGGCGATGGCGAGGGTCAATAGGCGTTGCTACGGGTGCGCCGAGGTAAACGTCGCCCAGAGCGAGCGTCAGCCAACTGGCTTCAAAGACCGTGCGGAATACATCGTCCACGGATTCCAGTCCGTTGATCCGGCGAATGAACTCGATGTTCCAAGGGCACCACGGCGCATCGGCGCGAACTCCTTGCATGTACTTTTCGATGGCGAGGCGCGTGGCCGGGTCGTCCCAGGAAAGCGGCAAGTGTACCTTGCGGGAAGGTACGGATTCGAGCGGGTGGGCCTGCGCTTCGTCGATGCGTTCGAACAGTTCCTGGCGCGGCAGTTTCGCCGCGTCGTAGTGAATTTGCAGCGAACGTATACCGGGCGTCAAATCAATGATGCCGGGTGTTCCCTCCAACTGCCGGCGCAGCGAATGGGCGGCAAACGACAGTTCGAAATCGAGCTGGTTAGGGCCGAATTCCACGAGGAGATTCCGGTCGCCATCGGCGCGAATCACTACGCCGGGCGCTTCGCCGCGAAGGATGGCGGGTTCGTTATTGACGCGGACGAACCGAACCGTGTCGCCGGCCTTCAATTGCCCCATCTTCCACAATTCATCCTTCACGATGGTGGCCGGGCAGACGAATCCACCACAACTGGGACCATCGGGTCCGAGGATGATGGGCATGTCGCCGGTGAAGTCGATGGTTCCTACCGCATAGGCATTATCGTGAATGTTGGATGGGTGCAGGCCGGCTTCTCCGCCGTCTTTGCGCGCCCATTGCGGCTTGGGGCCGATCAGGCGGATGCCGGTGCGGTCCGAGTTGTAATGCACCCGCCAATCCTGCGCGAAGAACATGTCGATGTCTTCGTTGGTGAAGAAATCGGGGGCGCCGTGAGGACCGTAGGTAACGCCAATCTCCCAGGCTTTGCCGTACTCCGGCGGATTCGCCCAGGGCTTGGGATCAGCGGCCGTCTCCGTGCCAAAGCGGAGGAGATCACCGGCACGGAGATGCCGGCCGCCGAACTTGCCGAGGATGAATGTCGATTTGCTTCCCAGATAGGAAGGAACGTCGATACCGCCTCGAATGGCCAAATAGCCGCGCGCGCCGGCCCCGCTTACCGGCGTGAAGCGGATCACTTCGCCGGCTTTGACGAACAGCGGCTCCCAACGCGGAATTCCCATGTCCGCGCCGGTCGCCGCGATTACGGCGTCGTGGTGAAAGTGCAAAGCCGGGCCGATGAGCGACATCTCCAATCCGGCTGCGTCCGGCGCATTGCCGACGATTTCGTTGGCGATGCGGAACGCTTTGTCGTCAATGGGACCTGACGGCGGTACTCCGATGTGCCAGTAACCGAGCCGTCCGGGATAGTCCTGCACCGTCGTCTGCGTACCTGGCTCCAGCACTTCAATAGCCCGGGTTTCATAGGGGAAGCCGCGGAGCAGGGAAGTGGGAAATGCACCGGCCGCAAAAGCTTCGCTGCCGCAGACGGCGGCAAGGTAGTCCAGGTTCGTTTCAATACCGAAGATGGACGTTTCAGCCAGGGCCTTGGTCAGTTTAGCCACGGCCTCCGCGCGGGTGTCTCCTTTGACGATGATCTTGGCGAGCAGGGGATCGTAGAACGTAGATACTTCGGAACCGGACTCAACCCAGGTTTCAATGCGGGCATCGCTAGGGAACGACACATGGCTCAGCGGACCCGCGCAGGGACGGAAGTCGTGCAGCGGCGATTCGGCGTAGACGCGCACCTGAATCGAGGCCCCTTGGGGCTCGACAGGACTGATGGGATTTTCACCCGCGGCCAAACGCACCATCCATTCGACAAGGTCCACGCCGGTGACTTCCTCGGTCACGCCATGTTCCACCTGGAGCCGTGTATTCACTTCCAGGAAATAAAATTCGCCGCGCGCCTCGTCGTAAATGAACTCTACGGTGCCCGCGTTGCGGTATTTCACTCGTTCGCCAAGGCGAACCGCGGAGGCAAGAAGCGCGGTGCGCACGTTATCGGAAAGTCCGGGCGCCGGAGTTTCTTCCACCACTTTTTGATTTCGCCGCTGCGCGGAGCAGTCGCGTTCTCCGAGCGCGACAACGCGTCCGTTTCCATCACCAAAAATCTGTACCTCAATGTGCCGCGCCTTCTCCACGAAGCGTTCCGCGTAGATACCGGAGTCCTTAAAGTTGGTTTTGCTCAGGCGTTCGATGGCGGCGAAGGCCTCTTCCAACTCTTCCGGTGAATGGCAGACCCGCATACCGATTCCGCCGCCGCCCGCCGTGGATTTCAGCATGAGCGGGAATCCGACCACAGCTGCATCCGCGGCCCTCTCCAGCAATCCGGTGCCGGGCAGCATGGCTACACCGGCGGCTTGCGCCAGTTCCCGGGCGCGATGCTTCAAACCGAAGTCGCGCATCTGATCCGGCGTAGGTCCAATGAATTGCAATCCCGCTTGTTCGCAAGCCTCCGCGAAGGAGGCATTCTCGCTGAGGAAACCGTAGCCGGGATGAATGGCTTGGGCGCCGGAGGCCTTGGCCGCGGCGAGAACGGCGTCGATATCCAGGTATCCGCGTGGGCCGCCGACGGAAACTGCTTGGTCGGCCTGCCGGACGAAGAGCGAGGCGGCATCGGCATCCGAGTGAATGGCGACGCTGCCGACGCCCATATTTCGCAGCGTGCGGATGATGCGTGTCGCAATAGCGCCACGGTTGGCGATGAGAACTTTCGTAAACATTAGTCGGATATCACCAGCCTTATGGGAGTGGGGTTGTAGGCGTTACAGGGGTTGTTGAGCTGCGGGCAGTTGGAGATCAGCACGAGCGTGTCCATGTTGGCGTAGAGGTCCAGATACTTGCCGGGGGCTGAGAGCCCGTCCTCAAACGTCAATTTGCCTTCCGGCGTTACAGGCACGTTCATGAAGAAGTTGATGTTCGGCGCGATATCCCGCTTTTCCAAACCAGCGGCCAAGCCGTACTTCAGGAAAGTTTGCCGGCAGGCGTGCATGTAGCGTTTGCCGATGTCGTAGCGCACCATGTTGGATTCCTGTGAACAGGCGCCGCCCAGTGTGTCGTGCCGGCCGCACAGATCCTCGGTGATGGTCATCAGCACGTTGCCGTTTTGCGAAAGCAGCTTGGAGCCCTTAGTCAGGTAAATGTTGCTCTGTCCGGCGATCGTGTCGATGGCGGAATAGCGATCGGTGAAATCGTGGGCGTTGTAGAGCAGCGTATCGGCGGCCTGGTTTCCTTCCAGGTCGATCATGCGCAGTGTCTGTCCTTGTTTGACGACACCGCTCCAGCCGTCGCCGGCCGGCACGGTCACATCGAGAATCGTACTCATTGGCAACACCTCGCAGTCAGTTCGAAGCCTCGGCCGTTCTCTGGCCGGGAGACGCGGCAGACGTCATCGGGGCCGGGCGGCGGAACGCGTTTCACGGTGAGGTGCACGGGTTTCGGCGCGTATACCGTGCCGGGTTCCATCGGGTGATGATTGGCCGCCAACAACACCAGCACTTTCATCTCGGCGCGAAGTTCCACAAAGCCTCCGGCTTGGGAGTTGCCGGGAATATATTGCATGGCGCCGGAGAGATCCACTTGCACCTTGCTGAATAAATTGAGGGCCGGCGTAAAGTCGCGCGGGCCCAGCGAGTATTTGGCGAGCTCCAGCAGCAGGCTCTCTTTCGGCGCTTGTGTCCACTCATTACGGAACTGCTGGTAACTCTTGGCGCCATATTTGGCGGCGAGTTGGGCTTCTGTCAAAACGGCTCCCACCGGATCATGCCAGCCCACGGAGTCCTCCGTGATCGAGCAGAGAATGCGGCCCATGTCGGAGTACAGAACGAAGCCCTTCGTTAGGCGCGCAATGTGCTGCGCCTTCAAGGTGTCGGGCATGTTGTAGCGCTCCTCGGGTTGAAGCGCGTTGTAGAAAAGGGCGCTGACATTCGCGCCCCCCTCGGTATCGGTGAGCCGCAGCGCCATGCCGGGCTCTAACACGTGGGACCATGTCTGGCCCCCGTGCAAAGTCTCTTCCCAAAGGATTGTTTCACTCATGATGATTCGCTACGGAGCGATTTTCGCTGCGTCTAACCTCCATATGTTCTGTTCGCGCAAGTTGGACAGCCACACGGCGCCGTGGGCAAAGAGAATGGCGTCGCCGCCCGGGCCGGCGTATTGATGGGTCACTTTGTTGGTCTTGGCGTCAATGCGGGTGATGGGAATCTGGAACACGGTCAACCAGACGGCCCCGCCACCGGCGGAGATTTCGCCGCCGCCGCCGGGCACGCCACAGGTAATCGTCGCCACAACCTTCTTGGTCTTCGGATCGACCTTGGAAACCGTGCCGTCGCCCTGGTTCAACGTCCATACGAACCCTTCGCCCACGGTTAGAAACCGCGGACCGGGGCCAACCTCAATCGTGTCGGTTACCTTGTTGGACTTGGGGTCGATGCGGGAGAGAATGTTGCCCTTCGATTGCGTCACCCAAACGGCGCCTTCGCCGAATTCCACCGTATGGGAGCCGGGTACCACGGCTATTTCGGCGACCACCTTATTGGTCTTCGGGTTGATGCGTACCACCTTATCGCCCGCTTCGCCCGAGGCCATCCAGACGGCGTCCTTTGAAGTAGTGATTCCGCCTTCCGAGTTCGCCGGACCGACGGGAATCGTCGTCAACAGCTTATTAGTCTTCTCATCCACGCGGGCCACGGCCTTGTCGCCGCATAGCGGCGCCCACAGGCTGCCGAATCCATAGGCGATCCCGCTGCACGGCTGCTTGCCGACTTCGACAGTCGCCGTAACAGTATTCGTTTTTGGATCGAGTTTGGAGATGGTCCCCTTGGGCTTGTTGGAAACCCAGATCGCATCCTTGGTGGCGATTGTCCAATCCGGCACGCCGGGCACGGGGAAAACCGCCTCCGGCTTCACCATGTCCATCGGCTTCTGGACTTCTTTCACTCCGGGAAGCGGCGGCCGTGGGCCTCGTTTCTTCTTTTGGGGGGCGGGGGCATCCTGGGCGAAGCAGACAGCGGCGGCCAGGAGAATCAGGGCGTATCGCATAGCAGTTCCTCGTTGTTTTCAACCGTGGACGGTTCGGTCAACAGGCTGCCGGCAACGAAGGCAACAGCGCTTAAGATCGGGGGGAGCAGGGTATCGAAGCCTGCGTAGGCGGGCGGCACTAGGAAGTAGCAGACGCCGCGGGCCACCGTGCCGGTTAAGATACTGGCCAGCGCGCCCGCCTGTGTGGCCCGCGCCCAGTAGACGCCGAAGAAGAGCGGAATCACGCATCCGGCAAAAACGATGTCGAACGCAACGACCAGCAGAATGCCGGGCTCGGGCCGTACGTAGGCGATCCAGGCGGCGGCGATCGCAGTCGGCAGCGCCAGCGCGCGGGAGAGAAAGAGCATCGTGGCGTCGGAAACCTTCTCGGAGCTCCAACGTTGCCAGACATTGCGGGCCATCACGACGGAGATGACGAGCATCGCGCCGTTGGCCGTTGACATCGATGCGCCAAGTACGCCGACGAAAACCATAACTCCGATCCAATACGGCAGGTGGCCGTTGGCGAACAACGGCAACACCATTCGGGGATCTTCCACTTTGCCGACCGCCGAGATGGCGGCCATGCCAATCAAGGAGGCGCTCAGACCAATGACGATCGTCCAGCCCGCCGCGTAGTAGCAAGCGTTTTTAGCGGTTTGCGGAGATTTAGCCGAGAAAACACGCTCCATGAAGTCCAGCGCCATGGCGTTGCCGAAAGCCAGAGAGATGATGTTGGCCCAATTGGACAAGCCGCCGCCAGTGATAGTGGTCAGTTGATGGAGATCGAGCGTCGCCGGCGGAAGCGCGGCGGAAATATTGCCCCAGCCGCGGGTGAAGAGAATATAAGCGGCCGCACAGACAAAGCCAATGATGGCGACGTGAATCTGGAAGAAGTCAGTCCAAATAGCTGCGTAAAGCCCTCCGGCTACCGTATAGAGCAGAATGACGGCGGTTCCTACCGCTAGGCATTGCCCGTAGCTATAGCCGCTCACGACGGACAATATCCAGGCGACAGCAGATAGGTTTCCGGCGACAACGACGATGAAACAGACAATCGTCAGAATGGACGCCAGTAGTTCTGCGGTCTTGCTGTAACGCCGGTAAAAAAATTCGGGAAGGGTGAGCAGGTCCATTTTGTTGAGTGGACCGGCCAGATATTTACCGACGATAAGGAGGCTGGCTGCAAGGCCAAGCGGGATGCCGAATCCGGACCAGAATCCGGCGGAGAACGTGAGCGACGTATTGCCGAGAGTGGCATTGCCGTCAATTGCCTGGGCTGCCAATGCCGTTCCCACTACGAGGAATGGCATTGATTTGCCGCAGACTGTATATCTTTTGCTGGATCCTTGCACCTGCGTGTAGGTGTAAAGTCCAATGGCCAGGGAGATGGCCATAAAGATCACGACCGGCCAAAACATGCCTGTCATGGAACTACCCCTTAGAATGAAGCCGGCTGTAGACAGGGGCCAGGGAGAGTACTACGGGGGTGGGGCGCAGACGCTGCGGGGTGAATAAGGAGTATAGCTCTTTTCTATTTGACGCCTTAAATCGAAAAAACTTATCATGCCCTTAACCACTTTCGTCTAGTCACGAAGGCTGTTCCGCCTGGCTGCGGATCCCCTCACCGTTAGAGAATCGTGCGCACCCGTCTGCGCAGAACGAATCTAAGGGGAAATCACTTGAATAGAATTACCTTGCTTCTCGCGGCAAGTTTAATGACCTTGTGCGCGCAGACGAGCTCCTTGCAGGGCACCGTCAGCGATCAACAGGGCGCGGCAATCACCGAGGCAGTTGTGAGCCTTACCAATACCGACACCTCCGCATCGCGGAAAGTCATCGTCAACACAACCGGCGCCTACGCGTTCCAGCAGATGCCGCCCGGACAGTACAAGATCGAAATTCAGCACCCCGGTTTTCGCACTTACAACTCCCAGGTGCGTCTGCAGATCAACGTCCCCTCTACGCTGGACGTGAAACTGGAACTCGGACAGGTTTCCGAAGTCATCAACGTCACCGAAGAAGTGGCGGCCATCAATACGCAGAATGCCACCGTGGGTAATGCGTTTACGGAAGTGCAGGTCCGGCAATTGCCGCTGCAAACCCGCAATGTTGTGGAGCTTCTCAGCCTCCAGCCGGGCGTCTCTTCCACCGGCGAAGTGCTGGGCGCCAAACGCGACCAGAACAACGTCACGTTGGACGGCGTCGATGTGAACGACAATCAGGCCGCTGGTATGACGGCCACCACTTCGTCCGGCTTGAACTCAGCTCTGCCGGTTCCGCTCGATAGCGTGCAGGAATTCCGCGTGACGATCGCGGGTCAAGGCGCCGATCAGGGCCGTTCCGCCGGTGGACAGGTTTCGCTGGTCACCAAAAGCGGTTCCAACCAGTTTCACGGTTCGCTGTATGAGTTCCATCGCAATGTGAAAACGGCCGCCAATGATTGGTTCTCCAACCGCGCGGGCATTTCGCGCGAAGCATTGATCCGCAACCAGTACGGCGCCTCTCTCGGCGGCCGCATTATCCGTGACCGTGCCTTTTTCTTCGTCAACTGGGAAGATCGCAAGGACCGTTCGGCCTCTGCGCAGTCCCGCAACGTCCCCACCGAAACCTTGAAACAGGGTATCGTGCAGTTCCGCCAGTCCAATGGTCAAATTGGCCAGTTGACGCCCGCCGAAGTGGCCGTGGTGGATCCTCTCCACTTGGGCTACAGCCCGGCCATGAAGAGCCTTTTGAACTCCTATCCCGTGGCGAACGACTTGGCATCCGGTTCTGATCGCGGCCTGAACTTCGGTGTATTCCGTTTCAACGCTCCGCTCACCCGCAATGATCGCGCCTACGTCGCAAAGATGGATTTCAACCTGGACCGCATGGCCCGCCACACGTTGATGCTCCGCGGAACGCTTGCCGACAACACGCGCGACGAAGTGCTCGCGCAGTTCCCCAGCCAGGATGCGGCAGCAAAGGTGCTCGACAACTCGAAGGGTCTGGCGGCGCGGTACACGGCGGTGATCTCGCCCACTTTGGTCAACGTATTCAGCTATGGGTACACCCGCCTCGGCATTGCGCAGTCCGGCACGCCCGGCGCGTCGCTCACCTTTGACGGCATCACCGCGCAGCAGAACTTTACTCGCGGATTCGGCCGGTTCATCCCGACCACGAACCTCGTGAACGATCTGACCTGGACCAAGGGCACACATACTGTGCAGACCGGGTTCAACGCCCGTCTCGTGCAGAATGACCGCAGCTCCTTTGCCAATTCGTTCCCCACCTACAGCTTTAGCCGCAACACGTTGCGCGGCCTCGGTTCCGACATCTCCGACGCCGTCGCGGGATACATTCAGCAGCGTTCCGGCAACGCATCGCTCGGCTTGGCCGAAACGCAGCCCACGCAGCGCGCCATGGGCGTCCTGCTCGGTTTGATCAATTCCTATAGCGCCACCTACAACTTTGGCCGCGACGGAAAGGCCGTTCCCTTCGGACAGCCCATTGCCCGCAGCTTCGGCACCCACGAGTACGAATTCTATGTACAGGATGTCTGGAAGATGCGCCGGGACCTCACCCTCACCTACGGCATCCGCTACGGCAGCTATCAGGTTCCTTACGAGAAAAATGGCGTGCAGGTGGTTGCTACCACGGGTCTCGACGTCTATCTCGCCGAACGCGTTGCCGCCTCCAACGCCGGCGTTTCCGGCGCCACCATGCCGAACGCTCTACTCACCTACGCGCTCGGCGGTCCGGTGAACAATGGCAAGGGCTGGTACAACCGCGACAACAACAACTGGGCGCCGCGCGTGAATATTGCCTACGCCCCGGTCAGCGACACTTTCCTTGGCAAGCTGTTCGGCAAAGGCTCCGTCATTCGAGCCGGCGGTTCTATGCTTTATGACCGCTACGGTTCCGACATGGTGGTGAACTTTGACCGCGCCGGTTCGCCCGGCCTCGCCTCGCCCGTCACGCAGCCACGCAACACCAATTTCAGCGATGCGGCGCGCTACGACGGAACCAACTTCCCCGCGCTTCCCAGCGTTGCGGCGGCGACCTTCCCCTATACGCCCGCGGCGGTCACCGGTGGTTTCGGTTCTTTCTCCGGCGTCTTCCCTGGTCTCGTGGCGCCCTACTCGTATCTATTCAACCTTAGCTACGCCCGGCAGTTGCCTTCCAAGATGACCATTGAGGTTGGCTACGTCGGCCGCTTGGCGCGCAAGTCGCTGGTGCAGATGGATGTGTTCCAGCCGCTCACCCAGTTTAAGGATGCCAAGTCCGGCCAGACCTGGGCCCAGGCGGCCTCCGTGCTGCGCGGCTACAACCTCGCTGGCATGAAGGCCGGTGACGTTCCCGCAGTGCCGTTCATCGAGAACATGTTCGCCAAGGCGGCCAACAAATACATTCCCGGCACGGCCACGCAAAACTACTACCACACCACCTACAACACCTACGGTGGTTCGGATCTTGACGCGCTCAATGATATGGATCGGGAACGGCAGGCCGACGGAAGCTGTATCTCCGCCCTCGGGTGCAACACGTTCTTCGCTCTGCAGAACGCGGGTAATGTCGCCTGGTCGAACGCGGGCCGCAGTTCGTATCATGCCGGCCAGTTGGTCCTTCGCCGGGCCGTCTCCAACGGCTGGGGCTTTGACTTCAACTACACGCTGTCCCACTCGATTGACTTAGCCTCCACGGCTGAATCGGCCGCCGGTACCTCCAGCGGCGTGATCCAGGACACCTTCAATCCCACCGGCTTCCGCGGAAGCTCGGACTTTGACTCGCGGCACAATATCACGGCCAACACCGTTGTCGAACTACCTTTCGGTAAGGGCAAGAAGTATATGAACAACGCGGGCCGTTGGATGAACGGCGTCATTGGCGGATGGCAGACCACGATGCTGTGGCGCTTCCGTTCCGGCCTCCCGCAGAACATCAACGTCGGCGGCGTCTATCCCACGAACTATCTCAGCTCCGCGCTGGTCGTCCTGAAACCGGGCGCCGTCATGCCGGAGAACGGGACTGGCTACAACCAGAACGGCAACCCCAGCCTGTTCCGCACCACGAATGCCGCCACCACTCCTTTCATGGCGCAGTATCCGGGCGGTACCGGTCTCCGGGCCATTCTGCGCGGACCGTCCATGAGCAACTTCGACATTTCGCTGGGCAAATTCTTCGCCATGCCCTTCGAAGGTCACCGCATCCAGGTTCGCGCCGAAGCGTTCAACGCATTCAACAACGTGAACTTCACGACCGCCAACCTCAGCCTGGCCAACCCGTCCAGCTTCGGGCAATTCACGGCTGTCATGGCGCCTCGCGTGATGCAGTTCGCACTTCGTTATGAGTTCTAACTACCTGCTACCCGCCACCCGGTTCGCGGCGATGGCCAGTCTTCTGGCCGTCGCCCCGGGCCTCATCGCCGCCGCCAAGGAAAGTAAGGAAGCAAAGAAACCGGTCGCTGTGAAGTTCGGTGTGAAAACTCCGGGCGTCCAGATTCCCTTCGCATCCTTGAAGTCCGACGCGGAGATCAAATTGGAGGCGGCGCCCACCGGCGTCGCCTTCACAACCGAAATCCTCATCAGCGCCGGCAATACCGTGCAACGAGTCGACGCGAAGACCAACAAGACTGGCGAAGCTCTCACCGGTTTTGACAACGCCTGCGGCGGTCTGCTCAATGCCTTGTCCAACGTGTGGGTCGTCAATTGCGGTTCCAAGACGCTCGCCAAGGCCTCTCTCAAACCGGCAAAGATTGCAGCGTCGATCGAGTCCGGCGCCGGAAAGGCTTCGCCCGCCCTCGCCGCCAGCACAGACAGCATCTGGCAACTCTCCAGTGACAACGCTACGCTCTCCCGCATCGATCCTAAAGAGAACACCGTCGTCGCCGACCTTCGTCTGCCCGCCGGTTGCAACTCCATCCTCTTTGCGGAAAACTCTCTCTGGGTCACCTGCCCCGCCGTGGATCGGGTTCTGCGCATTGACCCGCGTACCAATCTCGTTGACAAACGGATTGAGGTAGCCGGCAAGCCCTCGGCCGTTGCCTTCGGCGCCGCCTCTATCTGGGTGCTTGCGGAAAAGGAAGGAAAGGTCGCACAGATCGATCCAAAGACCAACAAAGTATCCACGACTATCGATCTCTCGATTCCCAACGCCGCCGGAAATATTGCCTTTGGCGACGGGTCCGTCTGGCTTTCGGCTCCTGGATTTCCTATTACGCGTATCAATCCAGAGACCGGAAAGGTCGTACAGCAATTCACCGGCGAAGGCGCCGGGACCATCTATTCCGGCCTGAACTCCATTTGGCTGGCCAATCCGCAAACAAAAACGGTCACCCGTTTCGATCCTAAGCGGATCGTCGCGACCCTGGCCGATTAGGTTTTTCCACGATCGCCGCCAGTTGGCGAACGCCCTGCACAATCGCGCGCTCCTCGAAGGCTGCAAAGCCTAAGAGGAGCGCGTTCACGTCTGTGCGCTGCAGCACGAATCGACCAACGGACCATGCCTCCACGCCCGCTGCTTCTGCCCGCATCTCGATATCCATCGCGTCCAACCCAGCCGCCAGGTGTGCGGGTATATGCAGCCCTGCCTGTATGTCCGGCAGCATTAACGCTCCGTGTAGATAGGTGTTCACGGCCTGCCGCAGGCATTGTAGACGGGCCGCATAAAGGGCGCGCATGCGCCGCAAGTGCCGTCCCAGATGGCCTTCTGTCAGGAAGTCACAAAGAATCGCCTGGTCGAGCGTCGGACTGAATCGGTCCAACCACAGGCGGCGCTCCTGCAGTGGATCGATCAGGTGTTCTGGGACCACCACATAAGCCAGCCGCAGCGCAGTGAACAGCATCTTACTAAAGCTCCCCATGAAGATCACCGTTCCCCCCGTGTCCAGCCCCTGTAAGGACGGAACCGGCTTGGCGGCATAGCGAAACTCGCTGTCATAGTCGTCTTCCAGAATGTGCGCACCCGCGCGCCTCGCCCATTCCAGTACGGCGAGCCGGCGCTGAAGCGGCATCGTAATACCCAGCGGGAACTGGTGAGCGGGCGTCAGATAAACGGCCTTGGCGTCCGGCGCCAGCTTCTGCCCCAGCGTTGGGTCCAGTCCCTCCGCATCCACGGCAACAGGAACTACACGCGCCTGCACTTGTTGTAGCGCGAAGAGTGCTCCTGTATACCCCGGATCCTCAAGCCACACCGGATCGCCGGGGCGCAACAACAGCCGCAGCACCAAGTCCAGAGACTGATTCGTGCCCGAGACAATGGCTACTTGTTCCGGTCTGCATGTCACGCCCCGTGACCGCCGCAGATAGTCCGCCACGGCCTCCCGCAACGGGGCAAAGCCGAAAGGGTCGCCGGAAATCAGCATCTGCCCCGTTGCCTTACGCAGCCGCCGGGAGGCGATCCGAGCCCATACCTCCATGGGAAACGCATGTACAGCCGGCTCATAGACTCGGAACGGCCGCAGCGGTCCCGGCGGCGCTTGGACGGTTGTGCGCACCGGTTTCGCCGCCTTACGAGCCAACTCGCTCGGCAGCCGCGCGCTGACAAAAGTACCTGCGCCCGCGCGGCTTTCCGCATAGCCTTCGGTGACCAATTGTTCAAATGCTGTGACGACTGTCCCACGCGATACGCGCTGTTGGGCGGCCAACTCCCGCGTAGCCGGCAACCGGACGCCTCGCCGCAAGCGTCCGCTCAGAATCGCTTCCCGTAGCTCCAGATATAGCCACTGGGGAAGGGAAATGCCCGGTCCCCTCGGGGCCAGCGTAAGGTCAGATTCGGGCGCAGCTTTGGGCATTCGAATTGGTCCAACAAAATTCTACAAAATGGATCTACTCTTGGACCGCTTGCTCGCCGTACGCTTGGGCATGATCGCTCGTAGAAATCTAATGGACCTTGGCATTGCCGCCCTTCTGGGCGCCGCCGCCAATGCGCAGACGCCAGCCGGAGCCGGAACGGTCCGTAAGTTGAAGGACCAGTCCCTGCCCTCCGTGAACCTGCAAGGGTGGGTAGCGCATTTTCTGGAAGTCCACTATGGCCCCGGCGAGTCTTCCCACGCGCACAAGCATCCCGGCTTTGTAATGGGCTATGTACTGGAAGGCGAAATCCGGTTTCAGGTGCGCGGGGGGCCGGAGCAGCGGCTGCGCGCCGGGGAGATCTTCTATGAGTCGCCCGGCAGCGTACACCAGGTCTCCGCCAACGCCAGCGCCACAAAGCCGGCGCGTATCCTGGCCATGGTGTTTGCGCCGCAAGGTTCTACGCTAACGACGCCCGCTTGAAGAAAGGAATACTGGAATGACAGCCCGATCTAACTACTCCCAAGCCGCTCCCGGAGTGTTGAAGGCCATGATGGGCCTGGAAGCCTATCTCGCCTCCAGCACGCTGGACCGCGGGTTGAAGCTGCTTGTCGTGCTCCGCGCCTCGCAGATGAACCACTGTGCCTACTGTGTCGACCTGCACAGTCACGAACTGCGCCGCCACGGCGAGACGAACGAACGCATCGACCTGCTCGCGGTCTGGCGGGAAGCTCCGCACTACACGTCCCGTGAACGCGCGGCCCTCGCTTGGACTGAAGCTCTCACCCATCTCGCCCCAGCTTTTGTTCCGGACGAAGTGTACGCCGAAGCCAGCGCCCATTTTGACGAACGGGAACTGGCGGACCTCACGCTTGCAGTGGCGGCCATCAACGCCTGGAACCGTTTCGGCGTTGGATTCCGGTTGGTGCCGGAGAGTGCGAAGAAGCTTGCGGCGGCAAAAGAAAACGGCGGCGTAGCCGGGTAAGCTACGCCGCCGTTGGGTTGGCACGGCCGGCATTTCCGCCGGCCGCGAGTTAGTTGATGACCATGTTGAAGGTCACGGTTCCGGTTGCATTGGCGCCGGAACCCGCTGCTGCGGTGCCGTCGGTAGCGGTTACCGTTACGGGACGGGTGCCCGCAATCGAACCGGATGTGACGGCCACAACGCCAGTGGAGCCATTGATCGTCACCCAGCCCAACGCTTGTGTAGTGGCGTCGAGCGAGTAGGTGATGGTGCCCGTGTTGCCGGTGGCAGACACGGTGCTGATCGTGC
Organism: Bryobacteraceae bacterium; assembly: GCA_035714175.1. GTDB lineage: Bacteria > Acidobacteriota > Terriglobia > Bryobacterales > Bryobacteraceae. The sequence goes on from DASTML010000183.1 coordinate 72,501, forward strand.
TGGCCCCGCCAGCCGTTCCAGCCACAGGAGCCGAGTTCACTACCTTGAGTGCAACGACAACATCGAACGTAGCCGAACCGGTGAGCGGCGTGGTGGCCGAATCGGTAGCGGTCACGGTGACGTGGTAGGTACCGGCCGGAGTCAGCGCGCTTACGCCGATCACGCCAGTGTTGGCGTCGATGGTCATGCCGAGCGGCAACGGCGAAGGCGCCGTCATCGCGTAAGTGTAGGGATAGGTGCCGCCGGAGGCCGAAACGGTGGTGACCGTCGTATTAGCCGTGCCGTACTCTTCGTTGTAGGGGGCGGTGCCGGAGGAAGTAACCACCAGGCCGCCGGCAACGGTCAGCGTAAAGGAGACCTTGTCGCTGAGCGGGAAGTTGGCCGAGTCCGTGGCTGTGACGGTTACGGCGTACGTGCCGGCCGTGCTGGCCAGAGGAGTTCCGGAGATGGCGCCGGTCGTCGTATTCAGGGTCAGGCCGGTCGGCAGAACGCCCGAGGTGAGCGCGTACCGGTAGGGCGCAGTGCCCTGTGTGGCGACGACGGAATTGTTGGAACTGGCCCACGGTACCGCAACGGTTCCCGTCAAGCCGGCTCCGCTAGGCGGGGCCACTTTCAGGCGGCGGGCCACCCAGACATTGACGCCAGCCTGGCTGCTGCGGCTGCCGGCGGTTACGACCACCGGCAACTGCACTGGCGTCGTGATGGCGCCGATGGAGGCGCCTGCTGCTGTTGTGAACGGTCCGGCCGCGCTGCCGGGCATGCGGACGTTCACCTGGTAGAGGCCGGCCACGCTATCGGCTACCCAACCTGCGTAGGTCACAGTGCCAGCCACGCCACCGATGGTGACGCTGGGAGGTGTGCCCGACGACAGGAAGCAAGGCATTAGCCGGTTGGAGTTCAACAGCGCGGAGCTGACAATAACGCCATCCAGGCTCGTGAGAGACGAAGCGGCATAGTTGTTGAGCGAGGTCAGGTAGCTGCTGGAACTGATGCAGTCCGCGGACCAGGTATAACCGGAGCC
>DASTML010000184.1:0-27515 GCA_035714175.1 Bryobacteraceae bacterium
CCCGGCAAACACATTGCCGAAGTAGATCCCCTGGTCAAAGTTGTTCAACTTCCCCGTGTAGTGGAACGTATACAGCACGAAGCTCGACAGGCAAAGCAGATAGAAATGCAGCGCCTTGTGCGCCCCGCCTCGACGGAAGAACACAAACAGCCCGACGAATAAGTAGGCGGCGCCGACAAAATACTGGTAGTAGACCGCATCCCCGGGCGTATGCTCGCCCACAAAAACGGTATAGCGGACTTCCAACTCAATCTCACTGTCGCCGCGCTTGTAAGGCCGTTCCACAAAGTACTCGACCTTTTTCCAAACGCCCATTCCCACGAGGATCTCGGACACTTCCGCTGCCTTCGACACCCCCAGGTTGTCGATCCGCCGCAGAATATCGCCTTCCACGATCCCGGCCCGATCCGCCGCGCCGCCCTTCACCACGTGCAGCGCAGTCACGTTGTTCCGGATAATCGGTTGCCCGCCCGGAGCCGTGCCGGCCTTCCCCTCCCGATCCACCCAAGTCACGCCGTCTTCGGGCAGGTGGAATTTCCGCTGCTGTTGAAAATTAATGCCGGCGGCAATAACGGCGGCGATTGTCAGTATGACAATCAATCCACCCGCAAACTGTCGCTTTAACTCCTGCACCGGATTTCGCCCCCTGCCTACCCGTAAATCGGAATCCCCTGCAATTCAGGGACCATCTCACGGTCCGTCATGGAACCCCAAGAATACTAAAGTTTTGTCCCGATTCGGTAACCGGTAATACAGCTTTCGGTAGAGGACTACGGGAAACCGTATTTCCACCCTGCGTTATCGTAGAAAAATGCTTGCAACCCCCGCTCGCACCGAAGCCGCCGCTCACTACTTTACCTACATCGACAAGGCCCAAACCGACGACCTCCTCGCTCACCTCGACGCCCAGACCGCCCAACTCATCGAACTCTTTTCCTCCATCTCCGAAGAAAAATCCCTTCACCGCTATGCCCCCGGCAAATGGTCCATTCGCGAAGCCCTCGCCCACATCAACGATACCGAACGTGTTTTCGTTTTCCGCGCCCTTTTCTTTGCTCGCGGCAACGCCGGACCGCTGCCTGGTTTTGATCAGGATGACTTCAACGCTCACGCCGGCGCCGATGCCCGCCCCCTGTCTGCCCACCTCGTCGAATTCCAGGCAATCCGCGCCGCAACCATGGCGGTCTACCGCTCCCTGACGCCCGAAGCTTGGCTCCGTACCGGAGTCGCCAGCGGCAACTCCATTACCGTCCGCGCCCTGGCGTACGCCACCGCGGGCCACGCCGAACACCACCGCCGGATTCTCGTCGAAAAATACCTCTAATTCCATGCGCTTTTCCCTCGGTCTCTTTCTTTTTATTCCTTCGTTCGCGGCCGATTACCTCCCCATCCCCGCCTCCCGCCAGTCCGTGGCCGACGCCGCCACCGGCTTCACCGTCACCGTCGAAATCGGGGCATTCCAGATCGGCCGCACCGAGGTCACCCAGGCCGAATACCTCCGCCTCATGGGAGCCAATCCCTCCGTCCACCAAGGCGCCAACCGCCCCGTCGAAAACGTGACCTGGCATGAGGCCATTCAATTCGCCAACCGCCTCAGCAACTCCGAAAAGCGCACGCCCTGCTACAACCTCATTTCCAACCAACGCGTTCCCATCTGCGACGGCTACCGTCTCCCCACTTCCCTGGAATGGGCCGCAGCCTTCGATAAACCGGACCCCGCTGCCTTCCGCAATACCGGTTATCTCGATCCGGCCGCGCTCCTCTCGGCACGCCAAGCCGGAACCCGTGACGTCGCCCAGTCCAAACCCAACCGCTATGGCGTCTACGATATGTCCGGCAACGTATGGGAATGGTGCGAAGACTGGTTCTCCCCGGAAGCGTCGCTCGACCGCGTTCGGGACCCCCAAGGCCCTCCCCGCGGCCAAGCCAAGGTAATCCGCGGCGGCAGCTACATGACCGGAAGCACGCAATGGAACAAAGAGCTGCGAAATTCCATGCCCCTGGGAAACAACAGCCCCTTTACCGGATTTCGACTCATCCTGCCCGGAACACCCGCGGCGCCTCCCTCCGCGCCCTCCGCCGAGTGGCTGTCGCAATTCCAGCACCGTTCGGCTCTTCCCATACCTCCGCTCGCCCGCACGCCGGAACAAATCAACAGCCTCTGGAAACAGGTGCTCGGCGTTCCGTCCCTGCCAGCCAACGTTCCCACGCCAAAGCCGGTCCAACGCTTCACCGACGCCACTTGGAACGCCTCTCTCTTGGACCTCCCGATAGAGCCGAGTTTCCCCACACGCATCCTCGTCGTCGAACCGCTCCGCAAACCGGCTGGCCGCCTGCCCGTCGTCATCGTTCCTTATTACGATGTAGACACGCCCGCGGGCGTCAACCTGGGCGGCCGCCGCTTCACGGCCGGCGGAGCACGCGCTTACGCGCGTCTCGCCGCGCAGCGCGGCATGCTTGCCGTGGCCGTCAAATGGTACGGCGAAGCGGATGCGGAGGGTTACGACGAAGCCGTATTCCAACTCGCCCAGCGGCATCCGGGCGTCACTCCAATGGGGAAGTGGGTATTTGACGTACAACGCGTTGTGGACTATCTCGCCACCCGCCCCGATGTAGACCCGGCACGCATCGGGATCTTCGGCCACTCCCTCGGCGGCAAATTGGCTCTGTATGCGGCGGCCTTTGACCCGCGCATCCGTGCCACCGTATCGAGCGAACCCGGCATCAGTCTCACATTCTCCAACTACGCCGACTTCTGGTACTTTGGCCCCGCTCTCAAAAAGCTCCCCGCCGGCGCCGACCAGCACGAACTCCTGCGTCTCATCGCCCCCCGTCCCTTTCTATTGATCGGCGGCGAGTCCTCCGATGGCGCCAAAAGCTGGCCCTTCCTCGCCGCCGTCCAATCGGCCTACCCCGTGAAGGAGCACATCGGCATGATCAACCACGCCTCCGGGCACTCCCCCACCGAAAAAAGCGTGCAGTCCGCCATGGAATGGCTCGAACGCTTTCTACGGCAGTAGAGGGAAGTCCTTCTACTGAAAGCGCTCCGTTCTGCCGATTACTCCCCCAGATGAACCGGAAGCTGCACCGGATGATCGCCGCAGTAGTACTGGGCGCCTTGGTCGGGTTACTGAACCATGTCGCCGTGTTCGCGGGCATGGCGGCGCCCCCTGCCGGGTATGAACCGGCGTACCTGATCCGCAACCTCGATATTCCTCAATATCTTACGTGGGCCGCGCTCGCGCGCGGCCATTGGCTGCTCCCGAACGGCCATGCGCCGTGGATTACCGAGCCGGCGTTGTTCCAGCCGATGCTCCAACTCGTCGGGAAGAGCGGGCTTTCCCCGGTGGCGGGCTACTATATCTTTCAGTTTCTTATGTATACGCTGGCGGCGTGGTCGCTGCTTTTCGCAGCGGATACGTTTTGCCGCTCTGGAAAGGAAAGACTGTACGCGGCAATCGCCATGGCCGGCGCCCTGCCCCTGAAATTGATGGGATGGGCCGTAGCCAAATGGTTGGGAGCGTCGCAAGCAATGCAACTGGCTCTGGCGTATGGAGTGATCGAGTATTCGTACGAAACGGCAGACGGATTCCTACGCGGAGGACTGTCTAATTCTTTTACGCTTTCCTTTGGAACCAGCGTCACGCTCCTCAGCTTTGCCGGTTTAACCCGGTACTTGGCTTCCGGAGATAAAAAGTGGTACAAAATGACGCTGTTTTGCACCTTGTTTGGTGCACTTTTGCACCCTTTTGAAGTCTTTTTGGTCGTTTTTGGCGCCACTTTTCCGCTCTGGAAAGACAAACGCCTGCCCGAAATCGTTCCTCTCGCGCTTGCCGCCGGGTTCGGCATTTTGCCCTACCTTGTACAAACGGTCCGGTCGCCGTGGCTGCGCGACGCCTCCGACCTGGCACAGTGGCACATGACTTCTCCCGCCTGGGTACTACTGATTTTCGGAATACCCGCACTGGGAGTCTGCTGGTTGATGGCGATGCGGTTTCGTAGCGAAGGGCCGGAAGAGACTGTTCTGCAAAGCTGGTTTCTTTCGACCGTCTTTCTTCCGCTAGTGCCGGCCGTCCCCGTGGCCATTCATCTATTCGATGGATTTACCTATGGCGCGGCTTTTCTCCTCGTGCGCAAAGTAAGCCACGATCCTCTGTTTCAACGATATAGAAACCACCTGCGCCCGGCGGCCTACGGATGGGCAGCGATATCGGCGGCCGTACTCGCCACGATGTACGTCCAGCTATACAACGACGGCAAATCTTCAGACCCATTGATTGGCCGCCCAGCAGTAATCGCCGCCGATGAACGGCGGATGCTCGATTGGATGAAACAGCATTTGCCGCCTGACAGACTCGTGCTGGCCCCCGTTGAAATGGCCCCTTGGGTGGCCGCGTTGCCGATGAAGGCACTGGCCAGCCACGATGTTTTCAGCATCACCTTTGATGAACAGCGGAACGCCGTCACGAGGTTTCAATCCGGAGACACGTCCGTCATTGGCGAATACGGAGTCAGTTATGTGGTCTCCGAACAGCGTCTGGCATCCGGAATCCCGCTATTCACCTCCGGCGCATTGCACCTTTATGAAATGCCAGGGCAGACGATGAAGCCCTATCCAGGCCGGGGAGCACTGACCGGAGCGAGTCCCCGAAATGCCTTCCGGCAGTGGGTATTCGCCGCACTGGGAGCCGGCGGCAATTAAATCTGGATATTTCTATCCTTTTATCGTAAACTCGGCGTAGTGTTTAGCTCAACGCTCGAATACGCCTTGCGCGCGGTGACTAGGCTGGCGGCGCACTCTGGGGAAGGGATGACAGCTGGACGGATCGCGGAAGCGACACAAGTTCCGGAGGATTATCTCGCCAAAGTATTGCAACAATTGGTCCGGGGCGAGGTATTGGTGTCGCAGCGGGGGCGCAATGGCGGGTTCCAATTGGCGCGGCCGGCTTCGGAGATCTCGATGTTGTCCGTGGTGAATGCGGTGGAGCCGATAGTCCGCATTCAGAAGTGTCCGCTCGGATTGCGCGCGCATGGCGTACGGCTGTGTCCGCTACACCGGCGTTTGGACGCGGCCTACGCGATGGTGGAGAAGGCGTTTGCCGAGACGACGCTGGAAGAGTTGGTGGCCGACAACAAGAAACGGGAGTCGCTGTGCGAACCCGGCCTGGAGGTTTTGCATGCCGTCTAAGCGATTTCTTTTCTTTGCGATTCCGGGGGTGTTGCTGGCTGGCTTGGGCGGGTCTTTCCTAGTGCCTCTGGATCATGAGGCGATTGATTATGCGAAACGGCCGACCACGGATCGAATCACGGCGTTGAACGCCCGCTTAAAAAATGGCGCGACAAAACTACAGTTCCAGGACGACGGGATGGGATATCTGGCTTCGGTGCTGAAGACACTGGACGTTCCCGTGGAATCGCAAGTCCTGGTGTTTTCGAAGACATCGTTTCAGGCTCCGCGAATCGCCCCGCGTACTCCCCGCGCTCTGTATTTTAACGATGACATTACGGTGGGTTATGTGCAGACGGGCGATGTGGTCGAGATTACGTCGCTGGACCCACAACAGGGAGTCATTTTTTACTCGCTCGACCAGGAGGAGGCTGCCCGGCCGCGTTTCGAGCGGCGGGACGCCTGCTTACAGTGTCATCAGTCCGCGGCCACGTTGGGCGTGCCGGGCCTCGTGGTACGCAGCGTCGTGCCGGAACTGACCGGGTACCCGCTGTTCCAGGCTGGTACCAAGACAACAGACCACCGGAGCCCGATCGAGGAGAGGTGGGGCGGCTGGTACGTGACCGGGAAATCGACCGGCAAGCACATGGGCAATCAAATTGCGGAGGACCGCGACAAACCCGAAGTAATGAAAGAGCTGACGTCACGCTTCGATCCGGGCCGCTATTTGACGCCGAATAGCGATGTGGTGGCACTGCTGGTGCTCGAGCATCAGACGCAGATGGTCAACTTGATGGTCCGCGTCAACTTCGAGGTCCGTCACGCTTTGCACCACCAGCGGACGATGAATCAGATTTTTGGAGACCCGGTTGCGACGCGCTCAGATTCGACAAAACGGCGCATCCGCGAGGCAGCAGCTGAGTTGGTGGACTATCTGTTGTTTATCGACGAGGCGCCCTTGCCGGAGCCGATTCGCGGGTCCAGCGGTTTTGCCGAGGTATTCGCCAAGCGCGGGCCGTTACGGGAGTTCGATTTGACGACGCGTATTTTCAAGATTCCGTGCAGCTATATGATCTATTCCGCAGCGTTTGACGGTATGGGACCCGACGCGTTGGATGCGATTTACCGACAGTTGCACCTGGTGTTATTGGGCAAGACGGGCGAGAAACGGCATGAACGGTTGACGCTGCAGGACCGCCGCAATATTTTGCAGACTTTGCAGAGAACGAAAAAGGGATTGCCGGAGTATTTGCAAACGGCGGCGTTGTAGATCGTATTGCGTTGCCTTCTCTTCCCGCCGGGGGCCCACGCCCACGAGTGGCATTGCAGGGGTTCCTCCGGAAGCCGGAGGCTATCGGAATGGATGCCTTGCCGATCTTCACATCATGAACCGGGCCTGCTGTTTGGTTGAACTTGGCCCGTGACAGTGGATGCGGCCCTATCAATCCACCGGCTTCACGGGAACCCAAAGTCGGGCGGTTGCGCTGCCGTTTTTGACAGTGACGACATAGTCGCCCGGTTTGGCGAATGTGTGTTCGATTCGTGCGTAACCATTCTTCGCCCGTTTTTCCGCGTTGCCGTCCGACTTGGTGAAACGCAGCGGGGAGCCATCGCCAAAGTCCCAAGTCTCTTCGCCGCTGGCCTTTCCAAAGGTACGAACGAGGAAGGTGACGAGCGCACCGGGCTTGATGTTTAGTCCGGGAGTGAAGGAAGCATTAATCGTGACCGGATCCTCGGTGTCACTGTAGACATTGACGGTGGCGAAATCATAGGCGACGTGACCGGCGGTATCGTGGACTTCGAGCGTCTCGCAATAGGCTCCCGGCCTAGAGTAGGCAATGGTAGCCACCGCTGCGTTCACCGCGCGTCCATCGGACAGCTTCCACTGAACGCTTGGGGTACCACTCCTGACGTAGCTTTTGCGGGAATCAAGTGCGATTAATTCGCCCACCTTGGCGAAGCGGTGCGGTCTGGCGATGGCGACGACGTGCGGCTTAAAGTCGCGCAGGTAGGCTTCCCAAAGAAAGGCGAAGGCATCGAGCGTTCCCCACTTGCCGGATGGTTGGCGGCTAATTACTTCAAAGTGCAGGTGCGACCAGCCGCCGCTATGCCCTTCCTTGCCGAGGGTTCCCAGCTTCTGGCCCCGGTTCACTCGATCGCCGAGCTTCAAAGATGGATCGAATGAATAGAGATGGCTGTAGCAGTGGTACCAGCCGCGCGAATCGAGCAGGTAGATTTCGTCATAAGTTGGATCTACCACGGCCGTGTCCTTTTGCTGTCCTGCAAGAATGCTGCTGCCTAGAGCAACCACGATTCCATCGGTTGCGGCTAAGACCTCCGCGAAGGATTCGGGTCCACCGATGTCGAGACCGGCATGATAGTAGACCCTCTTTCGATTTGCTTGTTCGCCATCGACGTAGGTTGGTTCGTTGGCCATTTGGGTGTGTGAGAGGAACCAGCGTTGCTTGAGGGGGTAGCTGAACTCATCTGGGGTCATGAAGGGAGAGCCCGCGGGCCACACACGGAGTCGGGCGGCCCTTTCCAGTCCCCAATGATCGACTGTAGAGTTGGCGAGGTAGTGCGAGGTGACCGCGCAATCGACTTGGACCTTGCCGGACTTTACCGGCAAACTGTAGTTGCCGCATTCCAGATCGAGAGTGCTTCCATCGACTTTGATTCTGGCTTTCGCCCTGCGGACGGCGCTTTGCGCGAGATCCCGCTCGGCGGAAGTGGAAACGAGAGCAATCGAGGATCCGAAGACAGTACGGGTTTCGCCATGAGCAAGATCCAGAATGACGAAGGGTGGATCCGCACCAGCGCTCAGTGCGGCGAGAGCAAAGAGAAGAAGCACAGGCGGTATCGTAGCAGAGCGTCAAAACCGTTTCACGAAGAGCCCCACGAGGCCGTTCGGATGTTGTTTCGAGTTGGCGGGCCTTCGGAACGGCGCCTGTGGGCACATTGCTCCACCTTCTCAGATTCTGGAGCCTCCCACATTCCCTAAGCGGTTCGATCACCTCACAACAACATACAATCAGTAGGAGCCTGTTCATGCGAAATCTTATCCTGGCCGCCCTCAGCCTCCCGCTACTGACCGCGCAGGAGAACCGCAACCCCGACCCTGCCTTTTTCGAAAGCCGTGTCCGCCCTGTGCTGGCCGCTAAGTGTTATGCGTGCCACGGCCCGCAGCGCCAGTTCTCTGACTTGCGGCTCGACACGCCCGAAGGCATCAAAAAGGGAGGCCAGCGCGGTCCAACGGCGGAAACACTCCTGCCCGCGGTCCAACACGCCGGAGCGGTCAAAATGCCTCCAGGCGGAAAGCTCTCGCCCTCGGAAATTGACGCGCTGGAAAAGTGGGTTGCCCAGGGTTTACCCTGGCCCAACGCGCAACCGGCCGCAACGAAGGAGAAGCCGCATTGGGCTTTTCAGCCGCTACAGCCAGCTCCCGGCAAGACCATTGATCAGTTCTTCAGCCAAAAATCACCGGCCGCCGGCAAACGCACACTCGCCCGTCGTGCGGCATACGCCGTCACAGGCATGCCGCCCCAGCCGGAACTGCTCGCCAAGTATCTGGACGACGATTCGCCCAACGCCTGGCCCAGCTATGTGGATGCGTTACTCGCGTCTCCCCGCTATGGAGAACGTTGGGCGCGCCACTGGATGGACCTCATGCGATATGCCGAAACCTACGGCTATGAGTGGAACTACGAGATCCAGGGAGCGTGGCGGTATCGCGACTATCTCATCCGTGCCTTCAATATAGATCTGCCCTTCAATCAATTTGTTCGTGAACACGTCGCCGGGGACCTCCTTGCCACCCCGCGCATCAGCAACCACCAGAACGAGTCCGCTCTTGCCACGGCGTTCTGGCGGTTCGGGGAGATGGGACATGACAACTGCAATCAGTTCCGCGAACTTCGCACCGATGTTGTCGACAACCAGATCGACACGCTGACGAAGGCCTTCCAGGGCGTCACTGTCTCCTGCGCTCGCTGTCACGATCACAAGTTCGACCCGATTCCGACAGCCGACTACTATGCGCTCTATGGCATTATCAACAGCTCCCGCCCCATCGCGCGCACGCTGAATCAAGCCGCGGCCCCCGACTTGAAAGCGAACAAAGCAGAAGTCCGCCGTGAACTCGCACGGCTCTGGCTCGCCGAATCCGCCGCGCTTTCGGGCAAGAAACTGCCCGCAGTCCCGCAACTGCCTTCGCCTTCGGTCGATTTTCGCCACGGACTCCCCGCCGGCTGGTCCGCCACCGGCCTCGGGTTCACGCCCGTCCGCGCCGGCGACTTCGCCTTAGCCGCGGAAGGCGGCGCCGCCGTGGAAACGATCTTCCCGGATGGTTTGGCCACCAACGCCACCACCAGCCGGTGGAACGGCTCGCTCCGCTCACCCATCCTGCCCAGGGATAAAAAATTCCTGACGCTGCAGGCTAGCGCAGCGAACGCCGCCGCCCATCGGACCATCATGGACAACTGCGTTATCGGCGAAGACTACAAACTCATCGAGCCAGCTGGCATGCACCTTGAAAAGGTGCCGACGCGGAATGACCAGCCGCTGCCGACCTTTCTGGAACTGAATACGATCACCGACAACCCGCGTATCCCGGACCGGCCTGGACGCCTGAAACCGGCTCCCCCGGAAACGCAAACGCGGTCCTGGTTTGTAGTCACACAGGGCTGGTATCACAACGAGGAAGACGCGCCCAAGCCTCCCGCCGCCGAAGTGGACGCCGCCTCTGTGCTTCCCGCGGCCATCGAACGGTGGGCCCAGGGCATCGCATCCGACGGCGACGTGCACTATCTGAACGCAGCCCTAACCGCCAAGCTTCTCTCCAACAAACGGGACGCTACGCCGGCTTTGGATGCAGCCGTCGGCCGGTACCGTGCGCTGGAAACGGCACTGCCCGCTCCTTCGGTCACCAGCAGCCTGGCCGATGTCGACCCCGGCTCGGACTATCCGGTCCTGCTCAGCGGCCAAGCGCTCAACCCCGGGCGGCTGGCGCCCCGTCATTTTCTTTCTCTGCTTCCAGAGTCTCTCCGCCCGGTAAATACACAAACATCGGGCCGCCTGGAAATGGCCGAGGCCATCGCCAACCCGCTGAACCCCCTTACAGCCCGGGTCTACGTCAACCGGGTTTGGCACCACGTGTTCGGCAAGGGAATTGTCGCTTCCACCGATAACTTCGGCAAACTGGGAGATGCGCCGGTCAGCCAGGAACTGTTGGATACGTTGGCGGACCGATTCATGAAATCGGGCTGGTCTACGAAGACTCTCATCCGGCAGATGCTGCTGTCGGATGCCTTCCGCGCGGAGGGCCAGCTTCGCCGGCTGGATGCCGAATCCGTCCGGGATACTCTGCTCGCCGTGTCCGGCCGCTTGGACGAGACCATGTTCGGCCCCAGCATCCAGCCATACCGGAAAGAGCCCGTAGAACACCGCCGTCTGTTCCAAGGTCCGCTTGACGGCAACGGGCGCAGGAGCATCTACCTCAAAATCACGCGGATGCAAGGGCCCAAGTTCCTCGAAATATTCGATTTTCCCGGTCCGCTCCAATGCCGCGGCAACCGGGACGTCACCAATGTCCCCACGCAGGCTCTGGCGATGCTCAACGATCCCTTTGTCCTCCAGCAGGCAAAGGTTTGGGCGGAAAAACTGGTTTCCCGTAAAGACGATACCGTGGACGCTCGACTCACGGCCATGTTCAACGCCGCGTTAGGCCGTCCGCCCAGTCCCACCGAGCTCGGTGGCTACAAGGCGCTGGCCGCCTCCCTCGGAGAGGTATCGCTCGACAACCTGGCCCTGTGGCAGCAGCTTGCGCATACGCTGTTTAACAGTAAGGAATTTCTCTACCTTCCGTAAGAGGGCATCACCCGCGAGACTACCGCCCAGCCAACGATGCCCGAGCTTGACCTACGTCCAGGAAGGGGGGGTGCCGTACACTTTTTTGCACATCGGCGCGGTTCGTGCGGCCACTCTATGGGCCGGCCGCTATGGCCGTAAAGACCACGAATCCGCTCAATCTGCAACAAAGCTTAAAAGATCTTCAGGCTTCGCCGAAAAGCCCGATGTGAGACTTCCCCGTCTCCGTCGGCGTCCCAGTGAATCCCAAACCCCGGCTTCGCTCCACCCTGGAGGCGTGTTCCTTCCTCGTCCTGCACGCGGCGGCCATCGTCCTGGCCACTTCGGTCTGGCCCCAAGCCAGTCTCGCCGTCAGTGTCCTCTTCTCTCAAGTGCTCCCCGTTTGGGCCGCGTTCCAGTGCCTGGCTGAGGCCGGACGCGCCTCCGCCAGGGTCCGGCTGCATTGGCGGCTCGTCGCCGGTGGTATCGCGATCTGGTCGGCCGGGTTGGCAATTACCTCCACAGTCCAAGTCCTCGGCCTTTATCCTGAGCAACCTACCGCCATCAGCGGAGACTTCGTTTTTTTGTTTTACGGGTTTGCCATCCTGCTCGCCATCGCCACGCCGCATGGATCGGAACGCCCCCCGCTCTTTACGGTCATGGACGGCCTACAGGCGACCTGTACCGCCGTCCTCGTCTACATCCACCTCTTTTCCGTGTCTCCCTTCGGCGGTCAGTCCCGCGTACCAATTTCCGCCGCGGAACTGGTCATTGCCTACGACATCGAGAACCTGGTTCTCGCATTGGCGGCTACGCTCCGTTTCGCCGGGGCTCCCTTGGCGAGCGAGGAGCGCCGTTACGCCGGCATACTCTCGACGTTCCTGTGGATTTATTGCTTTTCGGCAGGCACGTATAACCACTGGTCCATTGCCGTTCCTGACGGTCCCGTGGCGCGGGAACTACTGGTCGATATCCCGTTTCTGGCGCTCCTGTGGCTGTTGAAACAGCCATTTGACGTTTCCACTGCTCCCACGCCTCCCGCCCAACGCAGATTGGCCCAGTTGCTCGACACCGCAAGCCCCGTGCTCTTAGCTTTGGCCGTTCTAGGTTTGGGAGCGGTCGTATCGGCCCGTCACTTTGCCATCGGGATCTCTTCGATCCTGCTGGCCCTGGGCTGTTACTGGCTCCGGTCGGTGATTCTGCAGAGCCGGTATGTCCGCATGGTGGAGGATCTCTCGGCGGCCAATGCACGCGCCGAAGCCGCCAGCCGGGCCAAGAGCGAGTTCCTGGCCACAATGAGCCATGAAATTCGAACTCCGCTCAACGGGGTGATCGGCATGGCTTCGCTGCTTCTGGACACGCGGCTGTCCGCCGTTCAACGCGAGTATCTGGAGACCATCGTGAGCGCAGGCGATTCGCTGCTCACTGTCATCAACGACATCCTGGATTTCTCAAAGATTGAAGCCGGCAAGTTGGAACTGGACCGGGTGGACTTCTCGCTGCGCGAGACGGTGGAGGAAGCCGCGGAGATGGTTCTGGTGCTGGCCAGGGCCAAAAATCTCGAACTCGACGTGCTGGTGACGGGACCGGGCCGGCTTTACGGCGACCCGGCGCGGTTGCGGCAAATCCTACTGAACTTCCTGTCCAACGCCGTCAAGTTTACGGACCAGGGGCACATTGAAGTCCGCGCGTCCACGAAGCTCGATACAGATGGCAGAGTCCTGGTGGAACTGTCGGTAAAGGACACCGGAATCGGCCTTTCGGTCGAGGCGCGTGGACGGCTGTTTCAGAGCTTTACGCAGGTGGATGCCTCGGCGACCCGCCGTGTGGGAGGTACGGGGCTCGGGCTCGTCATATCGAGGAAGCTGGCCCGCCTCATGCACGGCGAGGTGGGGTGTGATAGTACACCCGGAGAAGGAAGCACGTTCTGGTGCCGCCTCTATATGGCGGAGGGCAACACGACAACAGAAACGAACCCAGTACGGTCTCTGGACGGATATACGGCGGCCATCTTTGAACCGGATCCGTTCTTATTCGAGATCGCCGCGGACCATCTGACCGCGGCTGGAGCCCGGGTGGAACGCCTCGCTACTTCCGAAGACGTATGGCAGCGTCTGTCCCTTCCTGCCGAGCCCATGCGGCTGGTACTCGCCAGTTTCCGGGCGTTGGGAGAAAAGCCCGACGACTTGGTTCAGCGGCTGCCGGATCAAGGAGCGCTACTCCTCACTTCCGCGACCGAGACGCAAGCGTTGCGCCGTGCCGGCTGCCGCGCCCGGCAGTTAGCGCCCCGGCCTTGGCGCAGGATGCGCTTCCTGGCGGCGGTTGCAGACGCATTGGGCATGCCGCCGGCGCAAGCGGCCCTTCCGGAACCTATCCCTCAGCAGCGCGCCCAGAGAGGCCGCGTCCTGCTGGTGGAAGACAATGTGGTGAACCAGCGCGTGGCACAGGCCATGCTCGAACGGCTCGGCGTAGCCGTTGCCCTGGCGTCAAACGGCGTTGAAGCTTTGACAGCCACGCGCCGCGAACGATTTGACATGATCTTCATGGATTGCCAGATGCCGGAGATGGACGGCATCGCCGCCACACAGGCAATCCGGGCAGGAGAGACCAGCGGTTTCCGGGTTCCGATCGTAGCGTTAACTGCCAATGCATTGGACGGCGAGCGCGAAACCTGCCTCAATGCCGGCATGGACGACTATCTCGCCAAACCCGTACGCCGGGAAGCGCTTGCTGAGAAGCTTTCCCACTGGCTGCACTAGCTCCACCCGGATCCCAAGGGAGTGTGCCGCGCAACCGGACTGCGTTGCGCGGCGAACGCTACTCCGGTTTACAGTTTTCCAGCCACATCACTTTTTTGAACTGGTCATAGTCGGCATAGCTGCCCGTCAACCTAAGCTTTTCTCCCTTGCGCAACGCGACCGCCCAGGCAGCTTGACTGGGAGCCATCAGGCAACTGATGTCAATCTTGAACGTTGGGTCGAGCGGCCCTGGCTTGATCAACATGTTCCCTGGTTCCGGTATGTCGAAAGCCACGCGGTACTCTTTTCCATCCTTGATCACGTAGTCCACACGGCCCGACACGGTAAACGACTTCCCTTTGTAGCGAAGCGGGATCGACTCGGCGCTATCCTTAGTCTGCCGCGCCAACTCCAACGATAGTTTCAAGGCATCCACCTTGCGCGGACCGTTGGCCGAAGCCGCCTGGGCTCCCTGTTGCGACGCCAGCTTGCCGGCGTCTCCGCCCTGGATTTGCGAAAGTATGCCGCAGATTTCCCCCTTGGCATCGTCGGCCTTAGCCATAGCGCCTTTGTTCAACTTCACAAGTATCTGCACCGTCACCGCGTCGCCCGCGCCCGCCGCGCTCACGACGTAAGGAATCGCTTTGTTCCGGAAGGACATCGGTTGTTCCAGCAACATGCTGCCGTTCTCCGCATCCTCGGACAGAATGTCGAGATTCTTCTGTACGGCGATTCCATGCAACTGCCCCACCGCGTCGGCCACGGAGAGATTTTTCACCGTCACCGAGGCGTTGTACTTCGTTCCAACGAGCGGATTACCTTGTTTGGTAAAGCTGTCCTCGCACTGTCCGGCCATGACGCCGCCGGCCATGGCGAAAAACAAACCCATCGTTTTGACGTCCATGTTCCCCCCTATTGCTGCACAGCGATCAGCACGCTATTGGAATCCACGCCTCGCGTCCGCAACTTCAGCGAACCCACGCCGGCCGGCGTACCCACGGGCACAGCCGCGTTCACCTGGTTTACGCCGATGAACCCGGGCGCAGAACCCGCAAACTGCACCGGCAGCGTCACCGTCTGTCCGGCCAGTTGCAAAGAGGCTTCCACCGGAGCCTGCAGCGGTTCCAACTCCGTCGATGAGGCCGGCGCACCTGTCCTCACCGTACCGGTTACTGGCCCAAGGCCGGAAGCGTAAATCACTAATGTGTCTCCGCCGCGAACAGGTTTCTCCTGGTCGGCCAACTGCCCGTTGGTCGCATTGACCACCACGCCGGCATTCTCACGCAAAAGGAAGATGCCCGGGCTGGCGGCGGCCAAATCAACCGGCGCGGGCAGACTAGCGGCTCCATTCCGTACCACGACAAGTTGGACGCTCGTATCGTTGGCGAACTCCCACGGTATCTGTGCGTTGATCTGCCCGCTGCTGGTGAAGAAGAGCGGCGCGGGGCGCAGATTGATATAGACACGGGTCTGGCTGATTTGAATGGGCAGCGGCACGCTGGTGGCGCTTTCGGAAACATCGGCCAAATTGCTGCCAAAGATCGACAGAAGAGAACCGGCCGCGGCCGTTCCGCCACCGTATCCCGCCGCTCGCACAATACCCGAACGTTCGACAACCGGCGTCGCCGCCGCCACGGGTCTCACCGTGACCGTGAAAAAACCCGGGGTCTGCGGATTGCCCATGGAGGCAAAGTAGAGCCGCGTCGCGCCAACGGGTACGACGAACTCCTTCCTGTCTCCCCCATCGGTATAGCCGCTGCCGATCAGGAACGGCTGCTGGATGAGCGGTTCGACGCGAACCGTATTGCGGGTGGCGCCGGTAAAGTTCAGATTGGGCGGCTGGGAGCGGGCGGAATCGGCGAGGAATACGCCGATCAGCGCCCGGCAGCGCGCATCGACGCGCGCGACGGCAAATTCGGCGGAGAACGAATCATTGCAACCCGTCCGGCCGTCCGGACCGTAGCCGTCGACGGCCCCGGTCGCGACGATCCGCAGAACCTGGCCTCCGAGCAGCGGCATCCCCAATTGTGCGGGCGAATGCATGGGTGCGATGCGGGCGTTGTTGTTGGAGGAGAGCGTTCCGGCGGGCTGGTTGGCGAGACTGATCACGCTAACGCCGGAGACGCGGATCGGATTGGACGGTGTTTCCGGCAACGATACGACGCGTACGGTGGCGGTAAATTCACCGGAAGAGTTGGCGTTTCCGAGCGGCGAAAGGAAGAGGCGCGTCGCGCCGGCCGGCACAACAAAGGCCTTCCGATCGCCGGTGGGCGTCACGCCGGAACCAATAAAGAAGGGCTGCTGAATCAGAGGCCGGAGGATAGGTTGGTGCCGGGCGTCCCCCGAAAAATCAATGCCCGCGGCGGGCTGTGCGCGCGTCGTGTCCGCCAGGAATACGCCGATGAGCGCGCGGCACGGCGTGACAATGCGGGTAATGGCGTACTCGGCAACGTAGGAATCGTTGCAGCCGGTACGTCCTTCCGGGCCATAGCCGTCCACGGCGCCGGTGGCCGTGATCTCCAGCGCCTGGCCCGCTGAAAGCGGCATGTTTACCAGGATGGGCGAGTCCGCCGGAGCGCTTCGCGCGTTGTTGGCCGAGCGGGCTCCGGCCGGCTGACCGGCCAGGGTAATGACCCTGTTTCCGGGCACGCCGACGCTCACCTGCGCCGCGGCCCCCAAAGATGTCAGTAGTAAGAATGCAGTGATTCGCATAAGTGTCCAAGGAATGCGGAGAAGTGGCCTGCGCCTCTCTCCTATACGGCTTAGGATAGGATGACTCTCCTAAGTCGTCAAGGAGAGTGATCGCGAATTTACCTATTCACTCCAAGCAGGAGGCGCCGGCGGCGTATTATCCTACGCCTAAGGACTATAGGAATGAACAACGCGATCATGCCCGGAACGCTCGACCTGCTCATTCTCAAAGCCGTATCGCTGGGCCAGCAGCACGGATATGGTGTTTTGCTGCGAATTGAGCAGCTTTCCGGCGGCGCCTGGGCCATTGAACAAGGAGCGCTGTACCCTGCCCTGTTCCGGCTGGAGGGGCGGGGGTTGATCAAGTCAGAGTGGGGAGTTTCGGAGAATAACCGCCGCGCTAAATTTTATTCCCTCACCCCGGCCGGAAAAAAGCAGCTCCGGCTGGAGGCGGAAAACTGGCGGCGGACAGTGGAGTTGATGGACTTAGCGCTGGGCGCCGAACCGGCATGACGCCCTCCAATGAGATCGAAGAAGAACTGCTATTCCACATCGAGGCGCGCGCGGCGGACTTGCAACGCCGTGGCCGCTCCCCGCAACAGGCCCTGCGTCAGGCCAGGTTGGAGATGGGCAGCATCCCGCGCTATGTGGAGGAGGGCCGCGAGGCAAAGGGCCTCTATTGGCGCGACACGGCCGTATCGATCTATGAGGCCATCCTGCGCTTTCTCCGGCGCGATCCCCTTTTTCATCTCCTCACCGTTCTGACGCTCGCCCTGGGAATCGGGGGCGCAACGCTCACCTTTTCTGTCGCGCACCGCTTGCTGGCCGGCGCCGTACCGTACCCCGATACCAGCCGTCTCTTCAGCGTCCGCGTCCACATCCCGCTGTTTGCCTCGCTCTATCCAGACCTCCCGGTCAGCGCCAGTTATTATGCCGCATGGCGCCGGACCTGCACCGCATGCGAAGAGTTGGCGCTGCTGGACAGTACCTCCCTGACACCCGGGGGACAGGAAGCGCCTGTGCCGGCGCTCCGCGTAACGCCGGGTTTTTTCCCGCTCACTGGCATCACACCCGTCCTGGGTCGCGCGTTCCGGCCCGGAGAAGAAGGGCCCAGCGCTCCGCGCGTGGTCCTCCTTACCCACCACTTCTGGCAACAGCGATTCCATGGGGATCCATCGATTGTGGGCCGTACCATTCCTCTCGACGGCGCGTCGTGGGAGATCATCGGCGTACTGCCGGCCGGTGCGGTATTCCCCCGCGGCGAACAGTCCGGTGAGTTGATGCACTTTCCGCCCCAGGTGGATCTGGTTATTCCGCAGACAGAAGACGGTTCGCGCGCCGGCGCGGAGGAGGAGTTTCGTTGGGCCTTGTTCGTCAAGTTGCGAAGCGGCGCCGCGGTGGAAGAGGCGCGCCGCCAATTAGAAGGGGAACTGCAGCACTTTCATACCGAACTGCGCCCGCAGATACACGCCGGCCTGACGCCGCTGGTGCGGCAATTTGCCTTGGAGGCGTATGAACCGCTCCTACTGCTGGGCGGAGCGGCGATCGCCATGCTGCTGATCGTCTGCGTCAGCTTCGGCAGTATTCAACTAGCCCGGATGGCCGCCCGCCGCCGCGATCTGGCGATCCGCTCCGCGCTCGGGGCAAGCCGCGGCTCCCTGCTCCGTCATGCATTGGGAGAGGGCATGACGCTAGCGGCGGCCGGCGCATTGGCTGGGGCAACCATGGCGTGGGGCGCCATCCACCTGCTGCGTGAGACCAACCCCGTATTTCTGCCTCCGCTCGATGGGGCCACGTTGTATCTACCGGCATGGGCTCTTTCCGCCAGCGCCGTGTTCGCCGTGGGCGCGGCTTGCACCGCCATTCCGCTTCTACGGTACCGGCCCGTGGGCAACCGGCGCGGCCTGTTGTTCTGTGCGGCGGCGGGCAGCGTAGCCCTTTCCGCGGCCGCCGGGTGGCTGTTCGTCAACTATGTACGAGTGCGAGACGCGGACCACGGCTTCGAGGCGGACCGGCTCACGTCTCTGTGCTTCCGAATACCGCCCGGAACGAAAGATGCCGCCGCCCAACAGCAAATGCTGGAGCGTGTCCTACGGAACATCCGTGCGATCCCCAGCGTGGAGGCCGCGGCCGCCGCCAACCGCCTTCCGCTCATCGGCGAGGCGCGCATTGATCCTGTTCGCCGGCCCGGCGCACAGGGTCAGGGAACAATGGGTAATTGGCGGCACGTGACAGCAGGCTACTTCGGCGCCGCGGGAACAACGCTCGTGGCCGGCCGTGATTTTTCGGAGCAGGACCGGGGAAAGTATGTCGCCATCATCTCCGAAAGGGTAGCTCGCGAACAGTTTCCGGGTGAGAATCCGATTGGCAAGAACATTGAACAGCCGGAGGCGGATGCCGTGCACATGGCCACCGTGATCGGCGTGGCCGAAGACGTGAAGACACGGCGTATCAGTTGGGACGCGCCGCTGCTGGTCTATTTACCCTTTTGGCAACGGGACCCAGAGAAGCTGTTCTACCTGGTTCGAACTAAATCCGGCCACCCCGATCCCACCGAGGCCGCTATCCGCGCAGCGGAGGCCGAGGGCATGGAGACCGCGCGCGAACACATCTTCCCCATGCGCCAGTTGGTGGAACAGGCGACGGGAGTCCGGCGCTGGCATGCCCTCTGGACTGTCGGGTTTGCGTTGACGGCGGTGCTGACGGCCTGCCTGGGACTGTTTACCACGGTGCGCGACAACGTAAGCCGCCGTACGGCGGAGATCGGCGTACGGATGGCGCTGGGAGCCACACCGTTCCACACTGCGCGCCTGCTGCTCCGGGAGTCGCTGCGTCCTGTCTGGCTGGGTGCGGCAACAGGTATGGCGGCGGCGCTGCTACTGGGCAGGCTATTTACGCAACAGCTCTCGCAGATCACGCCGTATGACGCGGCCGTAGCCGGCGTTGCGGCTCTCGCCGTGGCCATTGCGGCGACCGCGGCGGCCTATCTCTCTATCCGGAAAGCCGTCCAGATCGATCCCGTCGCGGCCATCCGCGCGGAGTAGTCCAGGACGCTAGTGCTCCCGGCACTCCGGATATTCGGCCAGCATCGCCGCGCCCTTGTAGCCCAACGTCTGCGCCATGCCGGTCTTTGATGTCCAATAGCCGTCCGCGGTCAGGTTCTTCATCGCACGGAACCAGCGCTGCTCGGGCGTCTTCTTCGCACCCTTGTCCACGGCGGCGCAGAGCGGCTCCAAGTCCTTTAGCTTATGCTTTTTCATCCATGCCAGACCCGCTTTGAATAACTTCTGTTGCGGCTCGCTCCGGCCAACGACAAAGTCAATGTAGGCCGGCACGCCGGCCGCAATCGCGCCGGGCGTATCGGTGGCGGGAATGATCGCCTCCGCCACTTCGGCCACCAGCGCGAAGTCTTCCTTGGAGAAATACTTTGGCTCGGGCAACTGCGCCGTGACGCCTTCGGTGTGCGTGTGCTCCTGCTGGGCGTACAGTTCGTCGGCCGCGAACGGAAAGGCGCAGGTCGCGCCGATCGTGCCGATGATTTTTAAGGATTGGCGGCGTTCGTTGTCCTTGCTCATAGTTCCCCCTTTTTCAAACGGTCCGCGATGTGATCGGCCGTGCGGGCGGCCAGCGCCATGATGGTATGCGTCGGATTTTTCTCGGACGCGGACGGGAAGACGGATCCATCGACAACGAACAGATTCGCAACGTCGTGAGTTTGACAGAAGGAGTTCACCACGCTGGTCCGCGGGTCGCTGCCCATGCGCGCGCCGCCCAGTTCGTGGTTCGTTCTGGGTTCCTTGTACACCTGCAAAATGTCGGCCCCGGCGGCCTGCAGGATCTCCGTGGACCAGCGCTGCATATCGGCGAAGATTTTCTTGTCGTTGTCGCTCCACCAGACATGACGGCGGGCGACGGGTAGTCCGAACTCGTCCTTCCGGGCGTCATCCAGATCAATAAAGGACTTTGGATTCGGGATCATTTCTCCATAGGGGCTGAAGACAACGAACGCCGGATAGTTCGCCTTCACCTGCTGTTTGTAACCCGCGCCCATGCCGGCCACTTCGCGCGCCCAACCAACCGAGCGGCGGTTCTGGTAGCCAAACTGCGCGCCGAAGCTCCGCGAGTAGTCTCGTTTGCGTTCGTGCATGAAACTCGGCAGATAGGCGTGGTCCAGGAATCCTTCGTCGTCCTTCAACGGCGACCCTTTCAGACCGTGCAGGAAAGCCTCCACACCGCCGGTGAAGTGTGGAATGAAGTGTTTGCCCAAATGGCCGCTGGAGTTCGCCAGGCCGGTGGGGTACCGCGACGACTTCGACATTTGCAACAACGCCACGGACTGCACGCAGGCGCAACTCACCACCACGGCGCGGCCTTTTACTTCGCCTTCGGCCTTGGTCTCCCGATGGATGTATTTCACGCCCGTCACTTTGTTGTCGGCGTTCACCATCACTTCGCGAACCACGGCATTCGGGATCATTTCCAGCTTGCCCGTCTTCGACGCCGGCAGCATATGCACGTCGTAAGAGTTGTACTTCGCCACCACGTCACATCCGGCCATGCAGTTGCCGCAATAGTGACAGGCGGGCCGGCCAAACTTCGGCCGGCTCAGCGTCGCCTTCCGGACGTGGATCGTCCGGAGGCCCAGCTTTCGTACGCCCTTATCAATCAGCTTGTCGGAGCACTTATAGGGAACCGGCGGCAGAAATACGCCGTCCGGCAAATCCGTCAGGCCATCATAGTTCCCGCAGACCCCGACTTCACGTTCTATTTTCTCGTAGTAGGGAGCGACATCCGGATAGTCAATGGGCCAGTCCTCGCCGCCGCCGTCAATGGACTTGCCTTTGAAATCCCGATGGCTCTGCCGCCAAGCGACGGCATTCCACGTAAGCGATTTGCCGCCGAGACCACGGGCGCGCTCACTGTCCATACCCTGCTTGCCGGGCCGCATCCGTGGGATCTGGCGGTTGGCGAACTCCCAGGGCATGGCGTGGGTGTTGAAGTCAGAGCGAGTGTTGATCTTGGGGCCGCCTTCCACCACGGCCACGTCCACGCCCGCACGGGCGAGATGGGCGGCCAAGGTGCCGCCTGCCGGGCCGGAGCCCACTACGATTACGTCGTACGTTTTCATCGATTTACTTTTCCCGATTGAGCCAGGATCTGATGGATTTTGTCACAAGTGGAGCCGCGTCCTGTTGGACGAAATGGCCCGCATTGGGAATGGTGACCAGGGTAAGGTCGGCGTCGAGCCAATCCCAGGTATTATTCAAGGCCGGCGAAAGGAGCGCGGTGTCTTTCAGCCCGTGGATGAGCAATACCGGAACGGCCACGCGCTGCGGAGCCACACGCGCCTGGTAGGGCTCACGCGGATAGTTCCGGCGGTAGTAGGACATCATGGCGTTGAAGTCCGACCGTTGGAAAGCCTCAATGTATTTGGATTTCGCGGCGGGGTCCGTTACCCAACGGGCGAGGCCTTCGGCCGTAAGCGCCTTATGAGAATCGGGCTGCTGGAAACGCCGCGCATAGGCTGAGCTTTCCTGTTGTTTTTCATTCCCCGCCAGTTCACGCGACAGGCCATTGGGATGCGGCAGGTTCAGCACCACCAGCCGCTCCACCATCTGCGGCATGTGGAAGGCGAACTGCCAGGCGATGGCGCCGCCCCAGTCATGCCCCACCACGATCGCCTTCTCCCGTCCCAAGGAACGGATCACGGCGGCGACATCGCCAAGCAGCAGGCGCATGTCGTAGTTCTCTTCCCCGGCGGGTTTGCCGCTCAGGTTATAGCCACGCAGGTCCATGGCCGCCACTTGATACTCCCCGGAAAGCGCTTCCATCTGATGGCGCCAGGTGTACCAGAAATCCGGAAATCCGTGGATCATCACGATCAAGGGACCGGAACCGGCGGTGACATAGTGAATCTTTACGCCATTGGAATCGGCATAGCCGTCCCTATACTCCGCGCCAAAAACGGACAAGCCCAGAAGCAACGAAAGGACGGCTACCCGCATTTACCTGTCTCCCTGTTCGATCCAGGCCGTGTTGAACTGCACGTGTTTGATGGACTTCGCTTCCTTGCCCTGCTCGCCGGTAAAGATGGAGTAGGTCAGGTGCAGCGTGCCGTCGGAGGCCTGAATCAGCGACGGGTAGTGATACCGGCCCGCGCCCTTCTCCATGTTTCGCGTCCACTTCCAGGTCTTGCCTTCGTCTTCGGACATTGAGATGGCAAGCGAATTGCGGCCACGCTCCAGGTCGTTATAAGCAATCACCCAACGGCCGTCTTTCAAGGCAATGGCTTCCACGCTCGTACCGGGATTCGGCAGAGTGATATCTTCGGCCGGGGACCACGTTTCCCCATTGTCTTTGGAAACGCTTTGCATCACGCGTTTGGGCGCGGGTCCGTTATCGCGCATGTAGGCAACCAAATCGCCGTTCTTCCGGCGTACCACGCTGGGCTGAATGTTGCCGTAGCCAACGATTGGTTCGCTGGCATGCCAGGAAGCGCCGCCGTCATCAGAAATTGCCATCAGACCGAACGAAAACCCGTCCGAGTAGAGCGGGACGATAATACGGCCATTGGGCAGTTCGATGGGGTGAGTCCGCGTGAACCAGCCGAGCCGGGAGAACTGTTTGTCGCCCGCAAGCGCAATCAGCCGTGACGCACGGTCCCGGAACGGGCCGGGGTCCTTCAGGTCCTTACCCAGCACTTCCTGCGTTCGTTCCTGCATGCGTTTGGGCATGAGCAGGATATTGTCCTGCCAGTCCCACTTCGGCGGACCTTCAGCCTGCTGGTAGTTCGTGGAGATGCGGTACTTCATGATGGCCGATTCCCAGGTATTGGCGAGAATCGTGGGCCATAGGAGCCACAGCCGCTTCTTGGAGTCGATCCATACGACGCAGTTGGTGTCCGGGAAACCAGGCGTATCGGCGAGATCGAACCGCTGGGACCAGGTTTGGGAAGATTTCCGCCACCGGGCCCCTTCGATCTTTACGTCATCCGCGGTGCGTTCGCCGGAGCCGTGAAACCAACTGACGAAGAAGTCGCCGTTGGGCAGTTCCACGATAGAGGAAGAGTGGTTGTGCCAGTGCTCCGGCGGGAAAAGCAGCTCCGCTTTGTGCAGCGGCTGGGCAGCCGAGACTGTTGCCAACAATGCGGCGAACGCCAGTGATTTTAGGGCTTCCAAATGGTCGCTCCGATAAACCGTTCGCTGTTCTGCGCGGTGTTGTAGTAGTAGGTGGTAACCAGGGCCCCGTCCTTCCGGGCCACAGTCCGGGTATAGCCTAAGTCCCAACTGCCGCCGTCGTCGCGGAGCATGATGTCCTTGGACCAGGTTTTGCCTTCGTCGGAGGAAACGCGGGCGCGAATACTGAATGGGGCATTCCGGAAGCCATAGGTGAGCACCAGTTTGCCGTTGGGCAATTTCAGGAGAGCGGGCGGGTTGCCGCCGCCGGTGTCATCGACGGGCTGGCCGACCATTTTCCAGTTGGCGCCGTTGTCATCGCTCCGCCAGGCGGCGATAAATTTGCGGTGACGGATGGTGGTTAGGATGGACTTGCCGCCTAAACGAACCGACGACGGCATGATGGCGAAGTCTTCAGCGGGCGGCTCCGGGCACACCCAGTTCACCATGGACCATGTCTTGGCTCCGTCGGTCGTGCGGGCGCAGAGAACGCGGCCTTCCTTCTGGTTCGTTTTTGCGGCCGTGAAGAAGGCGGTCATTTCATGCTTGCCGTCGATCAGGACGTCCGTGCGGGCGGCGATGCCCGGCGTACCGAAATCGGGGAGCTTGAACGGGCCCTGCCAAGTGTGGCCCTTATCGTAGGTGACGTAAAACCGGCTGGGGCCGACGTGAATAGAGGCCATGCGCGCAGTGAAAGCAAACCCGGGCTTTGTGAAATCGAACCCACCAGGGCTGTCGGCCATTTCCTTGCCGCCGGGAGCGACGAGCACGCCGGCCTGCTTGCTGCCCGGGGGCGCTTTCAGGGTTTCGGGTTCTTCCAGCTTCCAGGTTTCGCCGCCGTCGAGCGACCGGGCCAGGAGGTGATTGGCCGGACGCGAGTAATCAATGGCGTGTTCGCGGCCCTGCTCCTTGTTGTCCCGGAAATAGCCGGCTTCAAAGCCGACGACTAACTCATTACCCCAGGCCCACATACCGTGGTTAGCGGGCCAGCCGCCGAAACGGCCTTTCTCCTGAAATACAATCCGGTGTTGCGGGGAGGAGGGCGCGGCTGCCCACACGGCAGCGGGGACCTGCAAAAAGGTTCGGCGCAGAATTCGCATCGTTCAGCCAGTATATTTCGACTGGCCGGCGGTTAGCGAGCGATGGCTTCGTTCAGCGAGCCCTGGCGGTAACCTTGGAGGTCTAAGGTCACATAGTGGAACCCGAGGGGCTTGAAAATTTCCACAAACCGGGCGGCCATGGCGGGGTCCAGCGCCTTCGGAAGCTCGTCCACAGCGACCTCGATACGCACCAAATCGCCGTGAAAACGTGTGCGAAATTGACGAAAACCGAGCGCTTTTAGCGCTTCTTCGCCGTCTTCTACCGTCTTTATGCGCTCTTTTGTCACCTCTGTGCCGTACGGAATCCGGGAACTAAGGCACGCGGCGGCGGGCCGATCCCACGTCGGAAGGCCGGCAAGGCGGCTCAATTCGCGAATTTCGGCCTTCGTCAGGCCGGCGTCCACGAGCGGCGCCTTGACGTTGTGGGCCTTGGCGGCGCCCTGGCCCGGGCGCCAGTCACCGAGGTCATCGACGTTTACGCCGTAGACGACATTGGCAATGCCTCGTTCCGCGCAAACCTTATCCAGGCGGGAGAAGAGTTCGTCCTTGCAGTGAAAGCAACGATTTTTGTCGTTTTTGACGTATTCCGGGTTGTCGAACTCGAACGTGTCGATGTATTCGTGGCGGATCTGGAAATCGGCGGCGAACTGTTCGGCGTCCCGTTTGTGAGAAGCGGGGATCGAGGCGGAATCGGCGGTGATGGCGACGGCTTCGGGACCGAGAACACGGGCGGCGGCCCAGGCGAGGTAGGCCGAATCCGTGCCGCCGGAATAGGCGACGATCACGCGGCCCATGTCGCGCAGCAATTGGAAGAGAGCCTCTTCCTTGCGGCGGAGCGCGGCTGCGTCCAAAGAGGGGACGGCGGCGGGCGCGAGTTGGACAAGCGTGGCCATAGTCCAATTATACGGATGCGGGGCCGATTTCGAGAATCGGGTGGGATGGGTCGCTTAGTGAGCGGCCACATTGCGAGAAGAAGCCGCGCGGCGAAGCGCCAAGAGCGTGGAGCGGCAGACCGGCGATTCCGGGATGGGCTGAGATTGCGTCGACGAGAAGTTTGGCAAGGCCTTGTCCCCGATGCGCTTCAAGGACAAAGGCGTCGGTGACAGCGGCAAACGAACCCAGGTCCGAAATTACACGGGCATATGCGGCTAGTTCGCCATCCGGCGAATAAACAGCGAAATTTATGGAATTTTCGACTGCCTTAGTGTAACCATCGCGTGATGGAGCGGCGCAGGCATAGAGCCGCATAATGGCCGCGTACACTGTTTCGACCGGTAGCCGTGAAGGGTCAACCGATAGTTCGTAGGTACTCATACCCACTAGAGTACTGCCATGTAAACAAACGTCCTGCGGCGTACACGCCGGACAGCTTACACTAGTCGAAGAGAAATTATGTCTTTTCTTCGCCGAGGGATCTCCTCGCTTCCCGTTCAAGCCCTCTTCGTTCCGGCTCTTTGGGTGACTTGCCTACACGGCCAGGCGACTCCGCCGCAGGCTACTCCGGCACCGCAAGCGCCGCCGACCGGCATATCGAGCTCCGTGCAAACGGCAAAGGGGGAGTCGACGGATCTGAAGAAGAAGAACTACGTTAAGTTGTTCTCGGGCGGCGTGACGCTATCGGTTTTGGGTCAGATCCCGATCAGCAATGGCGGCTACTCGGAGACAAGAACAAACTTCACCCTGGATGCCGGGACGGTGGCAGAGGGATACAGGATCGGATTCGGCGGGTTAGTTCAAGTGCGGTTACCCAAGAAATTCGCCTTTGCGGTCAGCGTTTTGCAGCACAAGTCCGGCCACTCGACCACCAGTGACCAATATGAAGGCGTGGACAACCCGAATACGCCGCTCGACGACCGTATTCACACTACGATTGCCGAGTCGTCCATCGTAAAGTATTGGGATTACACGTTCCTGGTCCGGCGGTACACCAAGAGCCATCAAATGCCGGGCCCGCGCGCCTTCTTCGAAGGCGGCATTAATTTGCGGGACGTGCGGAATGTCCGCAGCACGCGGGAGACGACAGTGGGCGCCACGATTGTGGAAGATACGATCCCCGTGGTTCCGGCTCGCGGAATGTCCCGCGGCTTTGTGGGTGGGGTGGGCGCACAGTTTATCGACGACTTCGGCATCAAACTGGTCCCGGAG
The DNA here is from genome assembly GCA_035714175.1 of Bryobacteraceae bacterium. Lineage (GTDB taxonomy): Bacteria > Acidobacteriota > Terriglobia > Bryobacterales > Bryobacteraceae. Next base: position 26,861 of record DASTML010000184.1, read on the forward strand.
TTCCGCTACACGCGTTGGATCCAGCAATCGTTCGATTCTCTATCGACGCAGTCCCGGAAGAATCAATTCGAAGCTATCGTTTCGATCACCTTCTAGGTTTGTAAAGTTTACGCAGTTCTCGCGTTTCCCGCTTATCCGGCCCGCGTCCCACAACTGGGACGCGGGTTTTGTGTTTGAGAAGAGAGAGGCCGCAATGAAACGAACCTGGCTGGCGCTGGCGACTTGTGCGTGTCTGCTTGCGCAGGATGAAGTGGTATTCCGCACGGACACGACTCTGGTCCGCGTGGATGTACAGGTGTTGGACGAAAGTGACCACGCCATCAGCAAGTTGGAGAAAGAAGCGTTTGTGCTGCGGGAGCAGGGCAAAACACGGGAAATTCGCAATTTTGCCCGGGAAGAAATGCCGTTGGATCTACTCTTCCTCATTGACGTGAGCGGAAGCATGCGGCCCCATGTGGAACGCGTGGCGAACGCGGCGAAACAGACATTGCCTTCCATGCGGAAGGATGATCGGGCGGCGATTATGGTTTTCGACCGGGAGACGCGGTTGCAGATGCCGTTCATGCCCGACCCACAGAACGCCCTGAAGGAATTCGACAACCTGCTTCGCCACGAAACGTTCCGGGGCGGTACGGACATCACGGCAGGACTGCTG
>DASTML010000185.1:0-68189 GCA_035714175.1 Bryobacteraceae bacterium
TGCGGGCAGCTTCCTGGGCGGCAATGTGAATATGATCGAACCCACGATCAGCCACACGATGTTCCGCGCAGGATTCAAGAAGGGCCATGTGATTGGTTATCGCGTGTTGGGCCGGATCATTACCGGTTATGGCGGCAAGTCGGCTTCGCCTCTGAACCGCGTCTACATGGGCGGTGAAAACGACGTTCGCGGCTTCCAGATCTATGGTGTGAGCCCGATGGCCTACATTGCTTCCGAAGTCGGCGTTCCCGTTTTGAATGCCGACGGCTCACAGCGGCAACAGCGGGTACAACAGGCGGATGGTACGGTGGCTTTGCAGAATGTTTCTCAAAACATCCCGATCTATCAGCTGACGTTCCCCGGCGGCGACACGCAGGGTATCGCAAACTTTGAGTATCGGATTCCGATCTTTGGACCTGTTACATTGGCCGCGTTTTTTGACGCCGGTTTGAATAAGGTCACATTCCGCAACCAGTTGAAGATGAATATGGAACGCGTGAACCAGCTGAACGGGCTGTATCCTTCGGCCGGATTCACCAACCAGATTTTCATTGCTCCGGGTACAGAGCAACTGCGTACGTCCACTGGTCTGGAAGTGCAGATCATGATGCCGGTTGTGAACGCGCCGTTCCGGTTCTATTGGGCCTACAATCCGACCATTGTGCGGGAATACCTGCAACCGCCGGTCGTGTTGGACCGCTCTGCCTTCCCCAACTTCGCCACGTATGCCAATTCGGTGCAGTACTGGGGCTTGGCCCGTCCGTACTTTGAGCAGCGAAAGACGTTCCGTTTCACCATTAGCCGCACGTTCTAGGCGTTTGACGCCGCCTGTACGGCAAAATTGGTACACTATTTCCACCGACCCAGGAGTCTCCTAACGTGAATCGAATGAAGCTTTGGCTGCCGGCGTTGCTTGCTGGCGCCGCCCTCAGCCTGCCCGCCCAGGCGCCCAACAAAATCGCCATCATCCACCTGCAGAACGCCATCATCGGCACCAAGGACGGCCAGAAAGCGGCCAAGGAACTCGAAACCAAGTTCATGCCGAAGCGCCAGGAGATTGAGCGCCGCCAGGGCGAAATCCAGGCATTGCAGCAACAACTCCGCGCCAGTTCGAATACGGCCAGCGAAGAACAGAAAAACAAGCTGATGCGTGACATCGATGCAAAGCAGAAATCCCTGCAGCGCGACGGTGAAGACGCCTCGGCCGAGCTGGACCAAGAACAGCAGAAGCTTTTCCAGGAGATAGGCGGGAAGGTGATGGCGGTGATCGACAAATTTGCTACCGATAACGGGTATGCGGTTGTGATCGACGTCAGCGCCCAGTCAAGCCCGGTTCTCTACGCTTCCACCGCCGTCGATATCACGCGGCAGGTGGTAGAAACCTTTGACAAGAACGCGCCCGCGGCTGGCGGCGCTGCTGCACCGGCGGCTCCCTCTCCTGCCAAGCCGAAGCCTGCTCCGGTAAAGTAATCCATCCTATCTGCAAAGAAAAAGGGGAACGATCCGCAATGGATCGTTCCCCTTTTTCTTTGTGTCGCGGCTTTCTAGAACCCGGAAGGTTTTACCCAGAAGCTCTCTTTCCAGACGCCGCCGGGGGCGATGGTCTGTAGCTCTTTGTACTTCCCCTCGTGAGCGAGATTCATGGCGTTGGTTACGCCGGTCATCGGCTCAAAGCAGATAAAGTCGCGGTTGGGTCCAGTAGGCGCGTAGACGACGGCTACCGGGTACTTCGCGCCATAGACCACGGAAACCTTCTGCTGCTTGCCCTGTACGGCGAACTCGGCGTGCCCAGCGGAATCTCGAACCAGGCCTGTGAAGACGTCATCGAGTTGCGTAGCGGCCAGCACATGCGGGTCGCCATAGGGATTAGGAGTCGTTTCGCCGGTCGGGGTCAGTTTGCTGTTCAGGGTGACGCGCTGCTTGGCTGGCATCGTGACTTTCCATTCGGCCCGGGGCGTATCGTGAACGCGGAAGTACGGGTGGTAGCCGATGATCAGAGGCATCTTCTCAAAGGAGAGATTGGTGACTTCGGTTTCCACTTCCAGCGCGCCGTTGGCCAGGCGGTAGGTCATGTCAATGGTATGGGCAAACGGGAACTGGGCCATGTATTCCGGCAGACGGAAGAATTCCAGACGGCTGGTGATCCAGGCACTCTTTTCATCGGCTCCGATGCCGATCATTTTCCAATGCGGGCTGTAGTTCAACAGTCCATGAATGGGCAACTGGTTGCCGTCGTTCCGATAGTTCTTGAGGTCGGCGTTCAACAGGTATTTTTTCCCATTGGCGAAAAAGGCCGGTTGATCCAGTCGGTTGGCCCAAGGGGCGAGGAACGGATTGCCGAGGAGGGTTGGTTTGGCCTTTAGTTCGGACAGTTTCTGGTAGGGGGACCAGAAAACGTCCTTCCCCTTCACCAGCATGCGGAAGGCGTTGTTGCCGATGGACGGAACAACAGATACCGTCACGTCGTTGGTATTGTCGCGCAGGGTCAGCGTTCCGATGCCGTCTTCGGAACTGGTGCGCGCCTCATATTGGGCGGCGTTTGTAAGAGCAGTCATGGCAAGAAATGCAGAGAGAAGGTGCGTCGGTTTCACTAGTCTTTCCGGTCCCGGAGATCAAGTTCTGTCTCTTCCTGACAGCACCAGCAGACTCCGGGGGTGCGTGTCCGGATAGCGCAGACGTCGCACCAGTATGTCACATAGAGCCGTTTTCCGGCCTTGTAGACAAACAAAGGATTTTCGTGAATGGGAGCGGACTGGAAACTGCCGCCAGCGGTCCATTTTCCGACCACTTCAAAGTCGCTTCCAATGACGCGCTTGTCCCGCAAGACGCCGCGGACCTGTTCATCGCCGTCTACCGGAACGGATCGGCCGCCGGCCGTTTGGATGGATGGCGGATCACTGGCAAGCAGTTTACCTCGGAGCGCGCCCTCCGGCTCCGCGCCGCGCACCCACATCGCCGGAAGTAGTACAAAACACCGCCGCCGCACGTCTCCATTGTATCGCCAATCGCCGCCGATCCGGCCGGAATGGCGGTGTTACAATCGGGAGGCATGCCGCGCCGCGTCGCGATTTTTGTCACTTGCCTTGTCGATCAACTATTCCCTCGCGCGGGCATGGCGATGGTGGAAGTCCTGGAGCGTCTTGGGTTTGCGGTGGATTTCCCCGAGTCCCAAACCTGTTGTGCCCAGCCGGCGTTTAACAGCGGCTATCTGGAAGAGGCTCGTCCGGTGGCCCGTCACTTTCTACGGGGTTTTGCGGATGCGGAGTATGTGGTCATTCCCTCCGGCAGTTGCACCTCCATGATTTCGCGCCACTACGAAGAGTTGTTCGCCGGAGAGGCCTCCACGCTGGAACAGGTTCGGGCGCTGTCTCCGCGTGTCTATGAATTTTCCCGCTTCCTGGTGGAAGTTGCGCAGGCGGACGATCTGGGCGCCCGCTTTCCGCATAAGGTCACGTATCACGATTCGTGTCATGCGCTGCGGGAACTGTCCTTGAAAGAACACCCCCGCCAGTTGTTGCGGCAGGTGCAAGACCTGGAACTCATCGAAATGCCCATCGCAGAAGAGTGCTGCGGATTCGGCGGTACATTCTCCGTGAAGTTTGCCGAAATTTCGGGCGCCATGGCGCGTACCAAAGTGGATGCAATCGTGAAAACGGGGGCATCGCATGTTGTTTCGCTTGACTCCAGTTGCCTGATGCAACTGCGCGGCGCATTGTCTCGCGCCGGGCATAATATCCAAACCGTTCACTTGGCCGAGGTTTTGGCTTCCCGGGGTTAACTTTTTATGCCGGCTCCCGCCGCCGCTATTCGTAAGACGCTCGCTGACGCGAATCTACAACTCGCTATCTATACGGGTACCGGCCGGTTCAAAGACAACCGCACGAGAGCGGTGTCGGCGCAGTTATTGCCGGAGTATCAGGAGTTGCGTGCGCGGGCGGCGGCGATCAAGCGTCATACACTCGATTTCCTGGACGTCTACCTGATGCAGCTTGAATCGAGCGTTCAGGCCAAAGGAGGGCGGATTATCTGGGCGTCCACGGCGGAGGAGGCTGCGGATTTTGTCCTGGGGTTGGCCAAGGAACGCGGCGTCACGACCATCGTGAAATCGAAGTCGATGACCACTGAGGAGATCCACCTCAATGACCGGCTGGAGCCGAATGGGTTGGAATCGGTGGAAACAGACTTGGGTGAGTACATCTTGCAACTGGCCGGGCAGCGACCGTATCACATTGTGGCGCCAGCCATTCATATGACGCGGGAAGACGTGGCGGATCTGTTCGCCGCGAAACTGGGCGTGGCGCGCGATACAGTGATCGAGAACCAGGCAATGACGGCCCGCCGGGTGTTGCGGGAGAAGTTCCTGTCCGCTGGCATTGGCGTAACCGGGACGAACTTTGTAGTGGCGGATTCGGGGGCGGTGGTGATTGTGGAGAACGAAGGCAATGGCCGTCTGACCCACTCGGCGCCCCCGGTGCACGTTGCCATTGCGGGGTTGGAGAAGCTGATTCCGCGGACACGGGATCTTGGCGTGTTTTTGGATCTGCTGGGCCGGAGCGCGTCGGGACAGCCATTGACTAGCTACACGTCCGTTGTCAGTGGACCGAGGAGGCCCGGAGAACTGGATGGACCGGAGGAGTTCTATCTGGTATTGCTGGACGGAGGCCGTACCAAAATACTGGCTGACGTGGAAAAGCGGGAATCCCTGCAGTGTATTCGCTGCGGGGCGTGCTTAAATGCCTGTCCGGTGTACCGGAAAATTGGGGGACACAACTACCCTTGGGTTTATTCCGGTCCCATTGGGAAGGTGATCACGCCCCAATTCCAGGGTAGGGAAACGGCCCCGTGGCTGCCGAGCGCGTCCAGCTTGTGCGGAGCCTGTGCCGAGGTATGCCCGGTGAAGATCGACATACCCGGTCTGTTGCTGAAGCTGCGGCAGGAGAACGTTGAGGCCGCTCCAGATCCAGAGGAGAAGAAGTTATTTCAGCGCTGGTCGTGGTTGATGCAGCGCCCTGGTCTCTATGCCTGGCTTTCCTGGCTCGGTTTGACGCTCTTCGGACGGAGATCCGGCGGCTGGGTTCGTTCTGCCCCCTGGTTTGCGCGTACGGCGCTCCTACGCGCCTGGCTTTCGCAGCGGGATTTTCCGGCTCCGCCGCCGCGGTCGTTCCGCGACCAATGGAAGGAACGGAAGCGTTAGCATGGACGTTCGCGATGATTTCATGGAGCGGGTTCGTCACGCACTCGGCCGTAAACTGGGGCAGAAGCCGCTTCCTCCGCCGGAACCGCTGCTCCGCATACGATATGTGCCGGTGGAAGAGAAGATAGAGCGGTTCCGGGCCGCGCTGGAATCGTTGACGGGGACGTTAACGGTCGTTGATTCGCCGGAAGCAGCGGCGCGGGCGGCCGCTGCTTTGCTGAACGGACGCACTGCCGTCGCGTCCAATCATCCGTTTCTTGTTTCGTGCGGGATTCCGACCCTTCCCCGCGTAGCCGGCGGAATTACAGATCCAGAGGAATTGCGTAACGCTTGTGTGAATTCCGCCGTCGGTATTACAAGCGCCTATTGCCTGTTGGCTGACACAGGCACGATTGTCCTTCGGGCGACGCCAGAAGAACCGCGGATGATTTCGTTGCTTCCGCCCGTCCATCTGGCGGTCGTCGCTGCAGACAGACTACTAAGCAATCTTGACGAAATGCTATCCATGACTCCCAGGCCGTTTGACGATTCCAGTGCGATGGTCCTTATCACAGGTCCCAGCCGCACCGGCGATATCGAACAATTCCTGGTCCGCGGCGTTCATGGACCAGCCGAAGTGCATACCATCCTTGTCCGAGGAAAGCCACCGAAAGAATGATTCGAATCTTATTGCTTCTGCTTGCCATTCCCGCTTGGTCGCAGGTCTTGGAACTTGCCGTGGGCGGAGGCATTAACCGCCAGTCCAAGGCCGGACTCGGCACAATTGACAGCACGTCCACCTTGAGCGACGACTATGGGCTCAAAGGCGGGTTCCGGATGAATTTCCGTATGACGACGAACTCAGATGGTCGCACTGGCCATGAATTCGGCTATGCCTATAATCGAGCGCAACTGCTGTCCTATCTAGCGGATAACACCAGCACACAGCAGGGGATGGGTATTCATCAGGGTTTCTACAACTATCTGCTCTATCCGACGAAGGAAGGTTCCCGGATCCGGCCCTTCGCGGCGGGCGGTGTTCATTTCAACAACTACGTTCCGCCCGGTTCATCGGCCACCAGCGGCGGCGGCAGCACCAAGTTCGGCGTCAACTATGGCGGCGGGTTGAAAATTCGCGTGAGCGAAAAGTTTCTGTGGCGTTTCGACGTCCGTCAATATATCAACCCGAAACCCTTTAACCTGATTCATTCCGGTTGGATCCGAATGAACGAGTTTTCGACGTCGGTTGCCTTTGTTCTATAGCGTGCGGCCGTGTATCTATGCGGCTTGCGCGGCAATTTTGCGTTCCGCTGGAATGAGGTTGAAAATATCGGCTTCATTCCGGCGAGGGTCAGCGGTATCATAGGCGGCATATAGGGGTTGACCCACCGGCCATTGCAGCAGAAGCGGCGCCGGCAGCTCGGGGGATCGGCCCTCGTACCAACGGCCATTGGGACCCCGAAACGCATAGGTGAAGCAGCCTGCATGCCCGCCCGGTGCGAGCGTGTTATCGCGCACCTCCGTCTGTACGACCTGCCCACGGCGAAACAGACGATTCCTGGTCGCTAATTTTTTGGTCCGGTAGCCCACATAGCCGAGGCCGGAGAGAAAAAACAGCACTCCTACGCACAAAACGCCGCTATGCAGCAGCGTTTCATAGTGCGCGGTCACGATGTTGCCCAACTCCACACGGCGTGGGTTGCGACGGTCATAGACGAGGCTGATTTTGCCCACTGTGCGTAAGTCCGCTTCCATGCGGCTCTCTACACGGAAGGTGCTGGTATAGCGTATGCCCGCCTCGTCCAGATACTCCACATCGAGGAGCATCCCTTTCGTCTGGGGCGCAAAACGCAAAATGCGACCTTCCACAGGCCGTAGATTCTCAACAAAGGCAGCGGATTCGCTCCTCCACCGCCAGCCGGTCCATCCTACCCAAATCCCCGCCAGAATCGGCAGCAATCCCCACAACAGTAGTCGCCGGCCTGTCAGAATCCAATAGCTGAACATAGGATCGGTGGGAGAGGAACCACTCCCCCTATGGTCGCATGTGCGCGCGACGCCAAGCGACCGGGTGATCCAATTGATTTAGCCTTGTGCTACGGCGGCGGTTTCGGCGGCCTGAACCGCGGGACCGTCACTGTGCGCCAGACTCAACATCAGCCGGCGGCCCAACAACTCCGCGCCGTTCAATGCGTTGACCGCTGCCTCTGCTTCTTCCGAACGCTGGAAATCCGCAAACCCGAACCCGCGGGACTTGCCCGTTACCCGATGCTTCACGATCGCCACGCCGGCCGGAAAAATAGAGTTTTCCGTAAACCATCCGCGCAAATCTTCATCCTGCGCTTGAAAAGGAACGTTACCGATGAATACTTTCTTGGACATGATTAGGATCGGACCTCAAAGCCGATAAAAGCATTTTAATGAAGAGATGCTAACGAGGCAAGGCTTTTCGGGAAACTTTCCCTCCCTAAACTCTTCCTCAGTGTTTTCTTTCGATAACCGATGAGGACCTTGATGTCAGTCAATGCTTCGGATGGTTTTACCATTGCTTTTTCCGACGCTCCGCCCGCTCTGCTTGCCAAATTGGAAGCGATTGCCGCCAAGCATAAGGAAGCGTCTTTCTTCGAATTTGTCCGGCTGCAATGGGAGGCGAGGGCGGAGGAAGGGGCTATGGGGTGGAGCACCCTCATGGACGGTGAGTTTCTGTTGCGCGCCTTGACGTATCCCGAAGTGCTTACGCTGCCCCACGCGATCGATCTGACGCGGCTGGCTCTAGCGGAAGATACGTTGTTCGACACGAAGCTAATGCGCCATATCCTAAACCACCCTCTGTGGCCGGATCAGTTTCCGGTATCCCGGATCATGCGCACGTTGGAGATTCTGGATGACTTCGACGAGCCGCATCGGCTCGCCATGCCGCTGTTGAAACTCTCCAAGTTCCCGGACAACCACATTCAGTCCAAAGTGGCGAAAATTCTGGGCCGGGTCATTGATAGTCCGGAGGTGATCGAAGAACTCTTTCAGAATGAAGACAGCCGGGTGCGGGCTAATCTGCTGGAAGGCATAGCGCGCCGCGATGATTTCGCCGTGTTTCTTCCCATGATCGAGCGGGCGGCGCAGGATCCAAGTACGCGCGTCTCTTCGCTGGCACTGGCTTTACGCGCCCGCGCGGGACATGCCGGCGCAGGCGCGTTAATCAAGATCCGTTCAAAAGCTCCGTTGCCCCAAATTCGCCGTTCGGCGGAGTTCGCCAACCGGATTGCCAATGGAGAAACGGCTTATCCGCAAGAAGTCCTCAACCCGGACCTCGCGTCACTTGCGCGCGCTGTCGATGCTGAGCCGGCTATGGCTGCGCCCATAGAGGAAGTACACAGCCAGTCCGATAGCCATCCAGAGAATCAGCCGTAGCCAGTTTTCTGTACCGAGGCCGTACATCAGGTAGAGATTCACCAGAATACCCAGAATGGGAACCAGCGGCACCATGGGCGTTTTGAACGGACGCTCCAGGGTGGGGTTGGTTTTTCGCATGACCAGAATGCCGGCGCAGACGAGAACAAAGGCGAACAGGGTGCCAATGCTGGTGGCTTCGCCAAGCTTGGATAAAGGCAGAAACGCCGACATCAGGCTTACGAAACCCATGAACAGCAGGTTGCTGCGCCAGGGCGTCTGCCACTTGGGATGAATGGAAGAGAAGAACTGGGGCAGCAAGCCATCCCGCGACATCGAGAAGAAAACGCGGCTTTGGCCGAGCAGCATGACCAAGATGACCGAGGTGTAACCGGCGATGATGGCAAACTTCACCAGCTTGCGCAGGAAGATGTAAGGCGTGCGGTCGATGGCGATGGCGACGGCGGCCGGGTCGTCAAGTTCTTTGTAATGAACGATGCCGGTGAGCACGTAGCTAAACAGGATGTATAAGATTGTGCAAACGAGAAGTGAGCCGATGATGCCGATGGGCATATCGCGCTGCGGGCGTTTGGCCTCCTGTGCCGCGGTGGAAACGGCATCAAATCCGATATAGGCGAAGAAGATAATGCCTGCGCCGCGCACGATGCCGGACCATCCAAAATTGCCGAACTCGCCGGTCACCGTCTCCGGAATCAGCGGTACATGGTTGGCGGGGTTGACGTAGGACCAACCGAAACCGATGAAGAGGATGATTACCGCCACCTTCACCACAACGATCACCGCGTTGACGCGGGCTGATTCCTGAATGCCGATCATTAACAGCATGGACACAAGACAGACGATAAAAACAGCCGGTAGATTCACGATGCCCGATGCGATCATGGTCCCATCCGGGAGAGTGACGCTCTCAAATGGACCCGCGGCCCACTCCATGGGGAACTGAATACCGAAATCCCGTAAGAGACTTACTACATACCTCGACCAACTGGTAGCCACGGTAGATGCGCCGACCGCGTATTCGAGCACCAAATCCCAGCCGATGATCCAGGCGAACAGTTCGCCCATGGTGGCATAAGAGTATGTGTAGGCGGAGCCAGCAACCGGGATCATGGTCGAAAATTCGCTATAGCAGAGCCCGGCGAAGGCGCAGCCGATCGCAGCCACAACGAAGGACAGCATGATGGCTGGGCCAGCGTGCACTGCCGCGGCAGGACCGGTGAGCGAGAACAAACCCGCTCCGATGATGGCTCCGATGCCCAAGGCGGTAAGTTGGGTTGCCGTCAACGTCCGCTTCAGTTTGTGCTCGCCGCCTTCGGATTCGGCGAGAATCCGGCTTAGCGGCTTGGTCGCAAAAAGACTCATGCTTTGACCTCTCTCATTTTCCAGACGAAGTACACCGGGATGCCCAAAAGTACGATGAGCAGGCCGGGCCAGGTAAAACTTGGTTTGTAAATCAACAACAGCAGTTCCACGGCGCCAGCCAGCAGGATGTAGAGGGCCGGCAGCACCGGGTAGCCGAACGCCCGATACGGCCGCTCCATCGTGGGCCGGGTTCTACGGAGAACAAAAACCCCAACAATCGTCAGGATGTAGAAAAGCAAAACAGCGAATATAACATAGTCCAGCAATTCGTTATAGCTGCCGGTGAGCGTTAGCAAGGCGGCCCAAAGCGCTTGAATCCAAAGGGCTGTCACGGGTGCATTGCTTCGTGGATCCAGCCGGGCCGCCGCCTGGAAGAAGAGCTTGTCGAGGGCCATGGCGTAATACACCCGCGCACCGGCCATGGTGAGCCCGTTCACGCAGCCGAATGTCGAGACCATGATGGCCGCCGCCATGATCTGCACGGCGCTATCGCCAAAGATGCCTCGGGCGACCGCCGTACCCACGCGGTCCTCCGGGGCCGTTTGAATGGCTTCCAAAGGCAGAACTTGCAGGTACACGGTATTGCAGGCCAGGTAGAGCAGGGACACCAGTCCCACGCCCAATGCGAGCGAGAGGGGTAGGTTTCGCTTTGGGTTCCGCATCTCTCCGGCCGTAAATGTCACATTGTTCCAGCTATCGGAACTAAACAGGGAACCTACCAGCGCCACGCCGACCAAACGGACCGTGGTCCAGCCCCACTCCACCCCCGCGAAGGGTTCCGAAAAGTTCCGCGCCACCGCCGCGTCGTTCCGCCCCCACAGCCAGCCGGCCGCAATTAAACCCAGCAGCGCGCCCGTTTTCGCAACGGTGAAGACGTTTTGCACGGCGGCGCCGGTGCGCACACCCCTCGTATTCACCCATGTCAGCAGGGCGATCAAAGTGATCGCGACCAGTTGCTGAGAGGAAAAGAACGGAAGGAGCTTGTTGGAAGCGGCAACCCACGGGACAAAGACGCCTAGAAATTTCGCAAACGCCACCGCGACCGCGGCGATGGTTCCGGTTTGGATGACAAGAAAAAAAGTCCAACCGTAGAGGAATCCGTAGAGCGGGCCGAACGCCTCCCGAAGATAAACATACTGGCCGCCGGCGTGGGGCATGGCCGCCGCAAGTTCGCCGTAGCTAAGCGCGGCAATGAGAGTCAACAGCGCCGTTACAGCCCAACTCAACAGCAACAAGCCAGGCGACTGCACCTGCCTGCCGATATCCGCCGCCACGATAAATACACCCGACCCGATCATGGACCCCATCACGATGGTCGTTGCGTCGAATAGACCTAAACTCCGGTTCAGTTCTACGCCTTCGTCGCGTGCAGCCATTCTTCGGTTTTCTCCCGTATCGACTTGCGGTCTGCCCCAGCCGCCGGCAGCAGGGCGCTGATGACGGCTACCGAATCTGCCCCTGCCCTGAGTACCTCGCCTACATTCTCCAACGTGATGCCGCCGATAGCTACCAACGGCCTGGCCGACAGCGGCCGCCACTGGGCCAATGACTCCACACCGACTACCGGATCCGGGTTCCTCTTGGAAGCCGTGCCGAAGATAGGGCCCAGCGCGTGGTAATCGACCGGTTCCCGATTGGCGGCTTCCAATTGTTCGCGGTTGTGGGTGGAGAGGCCGACGATGGTGTCCGGACCCATCAATTGGCGCGCAAAGACGGGCAGCAAATCATCTTGCCCAAGATGGACGTGGGCATTCAGAAGACGGGCCATATCGCACCGGTCGTTGATCACCAGCCCAATTTGGGCCTGTTCGCATAAGACGGCCAGATGGGCAGCCGCTTCAAACAGCTCACGAGAAAAATGACCCTTATGCCGGAGCTGAATAATTTGGACGCCGGCCTCGATCATCCCAATGGCGGCCTCCAGGAGCGGCGTTCCCGCACTGTGAAGGGCGGCGGTGTCAAGAATTGGGTACAGACGTGGAAGACTCATCGCAGGTGTTTCTCAAAGAAAGCGGTGGTTCGCCGCAGGGCGTCAATCCAGGTCTCATCCCGCACAAACCCATGGTCTTCCTGCGGGTAGAAGATCTCCTCAAACGGCCGGCCCTCCTGAATCAGCTTTTCCGTGAGTTGCACCGTGTCCTGGAACAGAACGTTCGAGTCTACCATGCCGTGCACCAGCAACAAATGATCTTTGAGGTTGCGGCTGTAGGTGATGGGGGAGGACCGGCGGTAGGCTTCGGGATTTTCGGCCGGAGTTGTCAGACGCTCCCGGGTGTAGCCGTGGTTGTAGTTTTCCCAGTCGTTGACGGCCGCCCAGGAGCTACCCGCCCGAAATACCCCCGGCGCCTGAAACATCGCCATGTTGGTCATGAATCCGCCGTAGCTGACACCCCAGATTCCTATCCGCTGCATGTCGATGTTGCCGAGGGTGCGTAAATAATCCACCGCTCCCAGCACATCGTCCAGGTCCGGTCCGCCCATATGCAGGTAGACGCCGGTGCGCCATTCGCGGCCGTAGCCGGAAGAGCCTCGATAGTCGAGATCCATGACCACAGAGCCCTGCGAGGCCAGATAGGCGTTGTAAACGAAACGCAAATCGGAGTACGACCCCCACTGTTTCAAAACGCTGGAGGCGATACCCGCCCCGTGGATGAAGAACACGGACGGCCATTGTTTTCCATCCTTGCGGGCCGGATTGTAGCCGGGCGGGAGAAGGATTTTAGCTTTAACGGCGGCCTTGCCGTCCCGGGAGGGGAACTCGACGAATCGGGTTTCGGGCCACGAATAGGCGCCGAAACCGGGCCGCGGCGATGAGGTAACGCGTTGTCCGTCGACGAACAGGTCGAGAGGCATCCGCAGGTCGGCTTCCAGAAGAGCGGTGTGGTTGCCATCACCGGAAACGACGCCGACGTTGATTCCTTCGCGTTTGGAAATTCTTGTCTTTCCGGAGCCGTTCGGAAGTATGGAATAGTACTGCCGTTCGTTGGTACCGGCTTCGGTGGAGGCGTAGAAGATGCGGCCTCCGGCCCATTGGGGATCAAAGCCGAATCGTTCGGTATCCAATTCCCAATCTCCCTTTGTGATAGGTTCCAGCACGCCGCCGGCGGCCGGGATCCGGTACAGGTGTATATACCCTGTCCGATCGCTGGTCAACGCGACCCATTTGCCATCCGGAGACCAGCAATAGAACGACTGGGCAACCCACCGTTCGTCCCGCTCTTCATACAGTGTCCGCGCCTTCCCTGTCGCAGCCGAGTAGATGCGATACGTGCCCTTTTTCCGGTCCTGCGACACGCTGTGGACCAGTATTTCGCCGGAGCCAGGCGACCAAACCGGGCCGCTGCCTTCACCCAATTTGACCGGCGTACCTCCGGCCGCATCCACGACATATAGGACGGCAGGTGCGGGTTCGTCGCCGGCCACCGTGCGTGAAAACGAGCGGGACGTGACAAACCGGCCGGAGTAATTCGGCAGGATTTGAGTTCGCCCGCCGCCGCCGGGTACAGAATAAAGAAGCCGCTTCCCATCCGGCGAAAACTGAAACGCGGCGCTCGCGCCTTCGGCCACCTGGACGATAGCACCGGTTTGCAAATCATGAACGAAAATGTCGCCGCCGCGCGCGTAGGCAACCCGCTTTCCATCCGGCGCCAATTGCGGAGACGTTTCGGCGGCTTTGGTCTGGGTGAGGCGGAACGGTGGGCGTATGCCGTCTGTAGACGCCCAGTAGACATCGCCTTTCCAGGAGAAGGCGGCCAATACACCGTCGTCAGACAACGAAAACGAAGCCAATCCAGACTCTGGCATCCGATTGGCGCGTAGCCGGCTATCCGTAGCGTCGGCTCCAGGGTTCCATGGATCGTGGACGGATTCGAAGGAGGTAACTCGCACTCTACGCTTGGCGATGGAATCCCAACAATAGAGGTCGAGAAATCGCAGGCCGGACTCATTCCACAGGAAACAGACCTTGGGGGAAGACTTGGCCCAGGAGAGCTGCGAGGGCGGCGTTCCCCAGACGTATGGACGTGTGTAAAGGGTCTCAAGCGACCATGGGGCGGCCACCGCCGCAACGCCCAACCAGAGCAGGGAAGGGAAGAGCCTCATAGCGATAAACCGCATGATAGCGTGGAAAGATGAAACGGCGTGCATGTCTTGCGTTGGCCGCGGCCGCCCCGCTCCTGGCCGGGAAACCTCCCCGTGAACCGATGATCCGGTTCCGTGCGAAATCCCTGGATGGGGAGACATTTACACGAGAAAGCCTGAAAGGCAAAGTAGTTCTCATCCAATATTGGGCCACTTGGTGCGGTTACTGCCGTAAGGAGGAGCCCGCGGTAGAGCAAATTATTCAAGACCATGCCAAGGATGGGTTAGTGGTCTTGGCCGTAAATGCGGGGGAGCCGAAGGCAAAAGTTATCGATTACCTGAAAGAGCATCCCCGCACCGCGAAAATTATCCTGGTTTCTGATACCGATATTGCCCGGATTTTCGGCGGGACGGGGGTGCCGGCTTATCTGTTGATTGACCGTGAGAGCAATGTGGCTGCAGCGCAGCCGGGGGCTGGGGGGATCATGGGATTGCGGGAGATGCTGAAAGAAGTAGATTTGTCGAAGCAGCACTTTCTACTGCGGGACAAGCCCGGCCATTAGAACGACCAGTCCGGTCAGCAATAAGAGGAAGTAGAGCATCATAGCGATGTTGAACAGAATGCGCATCTTACGCCAGAGGGGTGAGCCCATCTGCTGGAATGCACGCTCCGTCCAAGACGCGACTGGCGAATCATTGGCTATCTGAGCCCGCTCCTGGGCGCTCATTCGCAATGCAACCCAAGCGGCCCGGACCGCGCCAACCAACAGTAAGGATAGAGCCAGTCCAATCACGCCTGGACTCTGCCCATGTTGCGCGGACGCCGCCTGTTTCACAACGTAAAGCAGCAACGCCATGGCCGAGGCGGGAAACGAAAGTTGCCGGATGCCGATGGCTGCTAGCAGGAAGAAAGCACCGTCAAACAACGCCGCCGGGCCCGTCGCCATCGTGCCGAAAACAGAAGTTAGTACGCCGATGGCAGCAGACCCAATGGCCCCATTACGAGCGGCGCTGACAGCTGCTTCTGGCTCTGTTACATCCGGCCAGACCCATAACTTGTACCAAGGTTCGGGAGGCGGCGCTCCATCCAATCCAAGAGTCTGCATGAGTGAGCATTCAGACTACTACATTGGGCGCGGCATCATAACCTCGATTTTGCTTTCAAGGCTAATGCCGCCGTAAGTTACGTGTCTGGCCTTCTGGCTCAGTAGCCGGTCTTTTACCGCGACGAGCTGGCTTTCTGATTTTTTACCTGTAGTTCGTTCACAACTTGCTGAACGTGCGGGATAGCCGCGGCGAGCGTCTGGATCTGGTTTCGCTTCATTTGCGTATCCACATCGCCTCGCAACGTGACCACTCCATTTCGCGAATCGTATTTGATGCCGTTCTCAAAGTTGTATTGAATGAGGCCGGCTTTCAAATTACTCTCAATGCCTTTATCCAATTCGCTGAGCAAACGCTTTGTATCTGATTCCACTCCGGGAGGCAGTACAGCAATCTCATTCGCTACGACTTGCGTGCCCGCCAACGCGCGCGCTACCGTTTCAGCCTCTAGTTTTTCGGTGTGGGACTGTACTTTACCGCTTAACGTTACAACGCCGCGATTGCGATCCTGGCTGACCTTCACGTCATTAAAATGGGCTCGCGTCATGGCGTCGGCAATCGGCCCTCGCACATCCGGGGGCAACTCCGGTTGTGCAGCGCACCCGCCTAGCACGCCCGCAAACAGGAGCGCCGCGACGGCCCATCCATTTCTATTCTGTTTCATGTGTGTTGCCTCCTTCGCGTTTACCTATGCACGCACTCCGCCAAACCGTCCAAAACACGGGAAATGGAGTCTGTTTGCACTCGTTACAAGGCAAAAAGGTAAGGGAATGGCCTAAATTTACCTGCCTTTCCGAATCGTCGTGCCAGGTTCGATATGCGAAAATGGGAACGCCTTCTTAGCATCGGCGCCGCGCCCAGTAGCATCCTCCGCGCCCAGCGCTTCAATCCAAGAAAGAACCCCAAGCAGGACATTCGAATGACTGACATCGTCAAAGTTGTAGGTAGAGAAATTCTGGACTCCCGTGGCAATCCCACTGTGGAAGCGGACGTTTTCCTCGCGGACGGCTCCATGGGCCGCGCCGCTGTTCCCAGCGGCGCTTCCACCGGCATCCACGAAGCCGTGGAACTTCGCGACGGCGACAAAGGCCGCTATCTCGGTAAAGGCACGCTAAAGGCGGCTGCCAACGTCAACACCGTCATTGCGCCCGCCCTGCTGGGCTACGATGCTACTCGTCAGGCCGAAGTCGATGCCCGCATGATTGAGATCGACGGGACCGCGAATAAGGGCAACCTGGGCGCCAATGCCATTCTGGCGGTTTCGATGGCGACTGCTCGCGCCGCGGCAGCCAGCCAGATGACCCCCCTCTACCGCTACCTGGGCGGAGTGAACGCTTGTCTGCTGCCTGTTCCGATGATGAACATCATTAACGGCGGCGCACATGCCGATAATTCCGTTGACTTGCAGGAGTTCATGGTCGCCCCGCACGGAGCCGCGACCTTCTCCGAAGGACTCCGGATGGGAGCAGAGATTTTCCACACCCTCAAGACCGTGTTGAAGAAGAAGGGCTATTCCACGGCAGTCGGCGATGAGGGCGGCTTTGCCCCGAACCTGAAGTCGAATGAAGAGGCGCTGGAAGTCGTGATGGAAGCAATCGTCCAGGCCGGTTTCAAGCCGGGCGAGCAGGTTTCCATTACGCTCGATCCCGCGATGAGTGAATTGTGGGACGGCGAAAAAGAGAAGTACGTGATGAAGAAGTCCAAGAGCGGCGAGTTCGACCGGGAACAGATGGTCGCATTCTGGGCCGGCCTCTGCGAGAAATACCCGATCGTGTCGATTGAAGACGGCATGGCGGAAGATGATTGGCAGGGTTGGAAGCTCATCACCGATACGCTGGGCAAGAAGATTCAGCTGGTCGGCGACGATCTCTTCGTCACCAATATCAAACGTTTGGCGGAGGGAATTGAGAAGGGTGTCGGCAACTCCATTCTGATCAAGGTGAACCAGATCGGTACGCTGACCGAAACGCTGCAGGCGATTGCGATGGCACACCACGCCGGGTACACCGCCATCAGTTCCCACCGCTCCGGTGAAACCGAAGACTCCTTCATCGCCGATCTTGCCGTGGGTACCTCCGTGGGCCAGATCAAGACCGGTTCGGCTTCGCGCACAGACCGCATCGCGAAGTACAACCAGTTGCTCCGGATTGAAGAAGAACTCGGATCGCAGGCCAAGTACGCGGGCCGGAAGGCGTTTAAGCAGTAATGGGCAAGACACCGGTCATTCTGACCATTCTTGACGGCTGGGGCGAATCCCCGGCCGTCAAGGGCAACGCGGTTCGCAACGCGTACAAACCGAACTATGATGCGCTGCTGCGTGACTATCCCAACACGCTGATTAATACGAGCGGCGAATGGGTCGGGCTCCCGGACGGGCAGATGGGCAATAGCGAGGTCGGACATCTAAATATCGGCTCCGGGCGCGTAATTCAGATGGACATCACCCGCATTGATTGGATGGTACGGAATGGGATGTTCCATACCGATCCGGCTTTGCAGGCCTCGGTGAAACACGCGCGGGGCCGGCGGCTGCACCTGATGGGTCTGGTCAGCGATGGCGGTGTTCACTCGCACAATACGCATCTCTACGCTCTGCTGGAAATGGCCAAGCGCGCCGGGTTGGAGGATGTGGTTGTTCACGCCTTCACCGATGGCCGCGACACGCCACCCAATGAAGCCGCGGGATTTTTGGAAGCGCTGCAGAGTAAGATCCGGGAGATCGGCGTAGGCCGGATCGCTACCGTCACAGGGCGCTACTACGCCATGGACCGGGACAAGCGCTGGGAGCGGGTGGAACGCGCGTTCCGGGCCATTGTCACGGGGGAAGGGCGCAAGACGGCCGATCCTGTTGCCGCGGTGAAGGAAAGCTACGAAAAGGGCGTTACCGACGAGTTCATTGAGCCCGTGGTGATCGTGAATGCGCAGAACGAGCCCACCGGGTTGTTGCGCGACGAAGACGCCGTAATCTTCTTCAACTTCCGCGCGGACCGGGGCCGGGAATTGTCGATGGTGCTCACCGATTACCCGGTGGACGTGCCCTACAAGTCGTTGGCGCCGAAAAATCTGCACTACACGACGATGACCGTCTATGACCAGACGCTAAAGGTCCATACGGTGATCAAGCCGGAAACACACACCAATCTTTTGGGCGGTGTACTGGCCGGGCACTCCCGCAAACAGTTGCGCGTGGCGGAGACGGAAAAGTACCCGCATGTGACGTTCTTTTTCAATGGCGGCGTGGAAAAGCCGTTCGACAAGGAAGAACGGGAGATGGTGGCGTCGCCGAAAGTGGCTACCTACGATCTGCAGCCGGAGATGAGCGCCGAAGGTGTTTGCAATGTGGTGCTGAAAGGCATTGAACGCGCCGATTTCGATGTCATCGTCGTTAACTTTGCCAATCCGGACATGGTGGGGCACACGGGCGTCTACGAAGCGGCAGTGAAGGCTTGTGAAACCTGCGATGTGATGCTGGGCAGGATTCATCAGGCGCTGCGTGCCAAGGGCGGCCAATGGATCATCACGGCCGATCACGGCAACGCGGAAACCATGATTGACCCCGTTACGGGTGGTCCGCACACCTATCACACGACGAACGCCGTACCGTTGATTCTTGTGAATGAGGAGCGCCGGCCGTTGCGCTCGGGCGGTTCTCTGCGCGATCTCGCGCCGACAGTTCTCGGTCTGCTAGGCTTACCAAAGCCAGCCGAGATGTCTGGCAACGATCTGCGAGCCTAACCCTTGAGCAACCTGCTAACGCACCTTACCCCACTCCACCGTTTCAAATACTACGAGATCTGCCTCAGTTTCTTCGTAGTCGTCCTTTTAGTCTCGAACTTGGTCGCTCCGAAAATCTGCTATTTCGGACATGTTTCGCTGCTTGGGTTCGAGTTTGACATCGTTCTGAGCGGTGCACAGTTACTCTTCCCCATAACCTACATCTTCGGTGACGTCTTCACCGAGGTGTATGGTTATGCGGGAAGCCGACGCGCTATTTGGCACGGTTTTTTGTCGATGGCGCTGCTGAGCGGACTGGGCATGTTGATCACGGCTCTTCCGCCAGCGCCCGGCTGGAACAACCAAGCTGCGTTCGAATATGTGTTCGGTGCGCTGCCGCGGATCGTTGTTGGGAGTCTGATTGCCTATTGGTGCGGCGAGTTCGCCAACGCGTTCGTGATGGCGAAGATGAAGATTCTGACCCAAGGGAAAATGCTGTGGCTGCGGACGATTGCCTCGACGGCCGTGGGCCAGTTGATAGACACGGTGATCGTGATGACCATCGTGTTTTGGGGACAGATCAGTGCAACGATGATCCGCGATCTGATCATTACCGGCTATCTGGTGAAGGTGGGCTACGAAGCGGCGGCAACGCCGTTAACGTATCTGGTGGTCAATTTTCTGAAAAAATCCGAAGGCATCGATCTGTTCGACGAAGGAACGAATTTCAATCCCTTCGCGGGCGGACCGGCGCAACAGGGCCCAGCGTAAAAACTCTCCTTTGCGCCCAGTCTTTGCTATCCTAAGGGTTTGCGCTCTCTGTTCGAGAGTAGCCTGACCAGCGAGGAGGTGAATATCCAATGGCAGAAGTAATCGTGCAAGACGGCGAGACACTTGAAAATGCCCTGCGCCGCTTTAAGCGGAAAGTACAGCAGGAAGACATTATCAAGGAGATCAAGCGCCACTCCTTCTACCTGAAACCCGGCGAAAAGAAGCGGGTTAAGGAAGCCCTCGCTCGCAAGCGTAATCGCAAAAAGCGTCGCAGCGATCCAGAATAGATGTAAGCTTAACGGCGCCGGTTCTCCGGCGCCGTTTCGCGTTACACTGCCCAGATGACGCTTACCCGCCGCCATCTGCTCGCCGCCCTGTCGTCGGCCGCCTACGCCCAGACTTCCTTCGACATCGCCATCAATAACGGCCGGGTGATCGATCCGGCATCCAATCTGGATGCGGTGCGGTCTCTGGGGATTTCAAACGGAGTGGTAACAGCCCTCTCTCCGACGCCGTTGAAGGCTAAGAAGGTCATCGACGCCAGCAACCTGGTGGTTTCGCCCGGCTTCATTGATATGCACTGCCATGGCCAGACGGACGAAAACTACAAGTACAAGGCACGGGATGGCGTGACGACGGCTTTGGAATTGGAGATTGGGGTGTCTCCGATGAAAAAGTGGGTGGACGAGCGGCGCGGCAAGGCCGTGGTCAATTATGGGGCGTCCGTCGGACATGTACCCGCCCGCATGACGGCGACGAACGACACGAGCGACTGGTTGCCCGCGGGCCCGGCAGCCACGCGCGCGGCGACCGATCCAGAGCAGATTCGTACCCTGGAACTGTTGCGCGAAGGCCTTCGGGAAGGCGGCATTGGCATCGGCATGGGCATTGCCTACACGCCATTCGCCAGCCGCGCAGAAATTCTGGATGTATTTCAGGTGGCGGCCAAGGGGAAAGTGCCGATCTTTGTTCATATGCGGGGCGCTGGCGCCAAAGACCCTGGCGTTGTGGATGCCTTGCAAGAGATGATCTCCGATGCCGCCATCAGCGGGGCTCCTGTTCATATCGTGCACTTGAATTCGAGCTCCGGCAAGGCGTTTGAACTCGGGCTGTCGATTGTACGCGGAGCCAAGGCGCGCGGTATTGACATCTCGTACGAGGCCTATCCTTACATCGCCGGCATGACGCGGCTGGACTCGGCCATTTTCAATCCGGGCTGGCGCGAGCACCTGGGCTCGGATTACAAAGATTTGATGTGGGTGGAGACAGGCGAGCGGCTGAACGAAAAAACCTTTGCCGAACGGCGCAAACAGGGCGGCAATGTGATCGCATTTACGATGCGGGAACAGGATATCGATCAGGCGATGGCCGCGCCGGACGTGATCGTTGCGAGCGACGGGTGGATGACGAATGGCAAAGGGCACCCTCGCGCGGCAGGAACCTACGCGCGCGTACTCGCGTATTACGTGCGGGAGAAGAAAGTCCTGACGCTGAAACAGGCCATCAGCAAGATGAGCTACCTGCCTGCCGAGCGTATGGAGAAGTTCGTGCCCAGCATGCGCCTTCGCGGGCGCATCCAGAAGGGATCCATTGCCGATATTGCGATCTTCGATCCCAACCGGGTGCAGGACAAGGCGACTTATCAGAATCCGGCCCAGTATTCCGAAGGGATAACGCACGTGCTGGTAAACGGAACACTGGTGGTTGAGAATGAAAAGTTAGTTGACGGGGCCTTTCCGGGCGAGCCCATTCTCAGCAAGGTCACAATATGACATCCGAGGGCGCGTTCCTTTGTGAGCTTTCCGCGGGATTGGCCGCTTCGTAAGGCCGCAGTGCGGATTCCCGTCAATTTTCCGACGGCAGCGCCGCGCGCTCTATGGCGTACGTCACGACGGGACCTTTCCCCGATTCCAGTCTCAACCCTAGTTGTTCCCGGAGCGCCGTGAAAATGGTGGGTCCCTGCGCAGCCGCATCGTCACCCATCCATCGCAGTTCGGCGCTGAACCGACCGCCGATACCCGTCTCATCCCGGACCGGCCGGCCGAGTATTCCGCTGAGCGTAACTGCAAGGCCGGGGAGCAGGAAGCCATCGCTTTGGAGCGTTCCGCTTCCATTGTTCTGGCTAACATTCATGCTTCCGCCGCCTTCCGCCGCCGCCTTCAATTTGTGGCCGTTCCGGTCTTCGACCAGTTTGTAGACGGGCAGATCCTTCTTACCTTCGCGGAGTACGAGTTGGAATCGCTCCGCCAGCAAATTCCGCACTCTGGCCCGGATTCGCTCGTTGCGAGAGCCTTCCCGCGCAGTGTCGGAAAGGTCCTCCGCGGTATCGAACTTGGCGGTGATATCGAAGCGGCGTTCCTTCGCCCAGTCCGGCACGCCGGCAAGCTGATAGTCCTGCATGCCATAGGCGTACTGAATCAAAGTGAGTAGAGGGGTATTTCGGGTCGTGAACTGCGAGTTGTTGATATTGATGTGGGTGCCGCGGCCCCCGGCTTGGGACGGGCGAATTGAGGCCACTTCAAACTGGTATTTTTCGGGGGCTGTCTGTCCTCGTACGATACCCAGCGTGACGGGTCCCAGCACGGCAGTCAGACCCAGTGCGCCTAACGCTATTCTTCGTGTGGCTGACAAAGGGATTGGGGCCGTCGCGGTCATGATCTCCCGGATGCGCTGCTTCAAGTCTGACCCGGTGATGCCGGCCGCACAAGGAAGCGGTGAAGCCGCATAGTGTTCACAAACATTCAGAACGCCTCGTGCGTATGCCTCTCGCTCATTGCCCTGCCGTATCACTGACTCATCGCAGGCCCGTTCCCGCTCCTCAATCATTCGCGCGCCAACCCACCATACGAGAGGGTGAAACCAGAAAAGGGCTTCCACCACCATGTGCAAAAGCGCCGTGATGTTATCCCGTTCGCGGACATGGCAGAGTTCATGGGCAAGAATGGCATCGAACTGCGTGGGCGGCAAGCTGTTGCGCAGACCCAAAGGCAGAAGGAGTATTGGGCGCATGAGTCCCGCGACACCAGGTTCCAGGCGCGCGGTAGTTTCATATACGGGAATCGTAAGGTGCAAGTCTACCGGCATGGCGATCCGGAGCGCCCGGCGGAGTTCCATCCATTGACGGACTCTCCAGGCTACGAGGACAACGAACCCGGCAAGCCAGACGGTCCCAAGTCCGGTGCGCCATGCCACACGGCGCGCCGGCGTGGTCGCGGGCGTGACGGCGGGGAAGATCGCCTGTTCCACGCGCTCCACGGCCACGGCGTGACTGCGGATGCTCGGGGCCGGGGGCTCCGCCGTCTGTCCCACCCAAACCAGTGCGGAGAACGGCAACAGAAATTTCAGAGAGGCGGCCAGCCAGACCCAGAACCGTATACGCGCGGCCTGACGGCGCAACAGCCAGCAGAGTCCCGCTGTCGCGAGGGCAAACGCGGTGGACTGCAAAAGGTGGTTCGTGATGGCGGCGTCCAGCATTACTGCTTCTCCTTTGTCGTACCAAGCTCGTTCAGTAGTTTTTCTGCCTCCCGCACGTCTTCCAGCGTCAACTTTCCACTTTCGGCCAGATGGGCCATGACGGGTTGCATGCGGCCGCCAAAGAGACTCAGGAGGTCGTCGATCAGACGTCCGCGCGCGTCTTCCCGGGAGACTAGCGGCGCGAATATATGCGCGTTGCCAATTTTTCGGGATCGCCGGAGCGCTCCCTTCTCCTCAAGCCGGTAAACCGTGGTTTGGACGGTGGTATAGGCTGGCCGGACAGGCTCCGGAAATGCCTCCTGCACTTCACGAATTGAGAGCGTTCCCTGGTTCCAGAACGCTTCCATAATTTGCAATTCAAGTTTTGTAAGCTTCGGTAGCGCCATCTGATCTACTATGAACATAGTTTTTTCTACTATGCAAGGAAATTAACTGTCCGGGCGCAAAAAAGGCGCAGCCAATATTGGCCGCGCCTCGTGTGTTTGACCGAAGTTCTGGTTATTTCTGCATCGGACTTTTTACCACCTTGAACCCGGCGGGAACCGCAAACAAGCTGTCGTCGACGGAGGCATTGGAAAAGTTCTTTGAATCCATGGTCATTTCAATCATGGAAGCTTCCGTGGAGAACGAACCCTGCACGGCGGGAGGAGCCGGCGCTTCCGCGGGCGGGGGCGGCGGGGCTGCCTGTTGCTGCTCTTCCTGCTTCTTCCGCCGCATGCCGCCGAGGCCGCCCAGTCCCTGTGAGCCGAGGCCGCCGAACCGTCCGAGTTTATTGGCGACCGCGCCGGCGGCAGCCTGGCCAGCCGCATCCCCCGCGGCTTGTCCGGCAGAGGGGATCTGCGGCTGCTGGCCGCCGGAGGAGGCTTGCTGTGCCTGCATTTCCTGCATTTTTTGCGCCTGCTCGGGGTCTGCCGGAATCATCCGGATAATCTGCATTACTGGTACGCCGTCCATCTCCGCCATCTTCTTCACCGCGGCCGCCATGCCCTTGCCCATGCCAGGCTGTCCGCCGCCGAACGCCGCGGCCAAGTCCAGCTTTTCGGCCATTCGTTTATAGAAATCGCCCATTTCCTTGTGGCCGGGCATGCTGGGAGCGATCCAGTTGCTCATTTCCATCTGCATCTCGGCGCGCTGCCCCGTCTGAAAGTTCGTGCCATCCACCTTCAACGTGAGCAGATATTCCTTTGCCTTCAGGCCGTTGACGACCTCTTCCTTTCCGGTGTCCTTCACGTCCACTTCAATGGACGTTTCGGTGGTGCCGCTTTTGAGAGAGGCTTTGTCAAGAAAGGACTTCATCTCGGCAAACGTGGTCACCGAGTACTCCTTTTTGTCGAAGTTCACATCGGTGATCGTTTCTTTGTCGAGATCGATAATGTGCGCCGACTTCCCGTTGCTGTTGGTGACCAAGCGGTTACCCTTGACGGCAACCGTGGAAGTGATGGGCTGCATGGCGTTCTTGTTGAATCGCGCCGCCAATTGCATCATCGACATCATTGCGCCGCCGGTCATCCGCGACGTTTGGTCATAACGAAAATCGGCCAGCGTCATAGGGGCGGTCATCGCCAACGCCAGGCCAAGCCGGGCCATTCTGGACTTCATAGTTCCTCCAACGATCATCATACGGCAGGACTCCTGTACAATAACGCGTATTCCACATGGCGTTTCCGTCACAATAAGTTCATGGCTGATCTGGTCATCCGCCCCTCCATCAAGGGAGTCATTCTCTGGTATGTGCTGAGCGCCTTTCTCCTTATCGGCGTTGTTTTGTTCATGCAGTCCAAAAATTTCCAACCCGCCGAACTGTGGGCGCTGCTTTCCATCCCACTGGCAATCGATTTGTGGGCATCCATGCGGCACGTCCGTTTGAATATGCGGAGACTCACTTTGCAGGATGGGGCGCTCCGCTACGAAGATGGCGTGATTAGCAGGAAGCAGCGGAATATTGTGCTGGATAAGGTAAGGGACGTGTCCATGGCACAGACGTTCGGTCAACGGCTTGTCGGCGTTGGGGACCTGACGGTGGAAGCGATGGGAGAAGCCGGCACGATCACCTTGGAGAATGTGGACCGCCCCCGTCAGGCAGCGGACGCGATCCTGGCTGCACTGCGGCAGGCCCGCCAATCGAACCGCGAACGACCCCAAAACTTATGAGTGACTTTCTAAAAGGTAAGACCGCCGTCATCACCGGCGGGAGCCGCGGCCTCGGTAAAGCCATGGCTCTGGCGCTGGCCGGTGAAGGAGTGCGGATTGCACTCGCGGCCCGCGATGAGGCTGCCATGGCGTCTGTCGCGCGCGAGATTGCGGATGCTGGTTCGGAGGCCGCCTGCTTCAAGACGGACGTGTCGGACGAGGCCTCGGTGGAATCACTTCGGGAGGCCGTCCTTGCCCGGTTTGGCGGCGTGGAGATCCTAATCAACAATGCGGGCATCAATCTACGCAAGGCCGTTCACGAGTTCACACTGGAAGAGTGGCGGCGCGTCAACGATACCAATGTCACCAGCGTCTTCCTGCTCTGCCGTGCGTTTGTTCCGCAGATGAAGGGCCGCGGCTATGGGCGGATCCTCAATATGACCTCCATCATGAGCCACATCTCATTGCCGGGGCGTACCGCCTACTCCACCAGCAAGGCGGCGTTATTGGGTTTCACGCGGGCGCTGGCACTGGAATTGGCGCAGGATGGGGTAACCGTGGTGGGCATCAGCCCCGGCCCGTTCGCCACCGAGATGAACCAGGCACTGATTGACAACCCAGAGCTAAACGCCAAATTTCTCTCCAATATCCCCGTCGGACGGTGGGGCAAAGTGGACGAGATCGGGAAATTAGTCCGGTATCTCTGCTCGGAAGATGCCGGCTTCATTACGGGTTCGGACATTTTGATTGACGGCGGGTGGTGCGCGCAATGAGACTCGCCGGCGTGGTGTTGCTTGCCTGCCTGGCATTAGCGGGCTGTCAAAAGAGCACGAAAAAGGTCATTGCCGTGGTTCCCAAGGCCACGTCGCATCTATTTTGGCTGTCGGTACAGGCCGGCGCCTTAGCGGCAGGGGAAGAGTACGGGGTACAGATCGAGTGGAATGGGGCGGCGGCGGAAACGGAATATCCGCGCCAGATTCAGATTGTCGATAGTTTTATCTCTCGGCACGTGGATGGCATTGCGCTGGCCCCCACCGAAAGAAAGGCACTCGTAGGGGCGATTGACCGGGCGGCGCAGGCGGGCATCCCGGTGACCGTCTTCGATTCCGGTATCGATTCGGAAAATTACATGAGCTTCCTCGCCACGAACAATTACGAGGGCGGACAAATGGCTGGGCGCGCGCTGGCGCGATTGTTGAACGGGAACGGAAAGGTCGGCATGGTGATGCACGCTCCGGGCAGCGGATCCACCATGGAACGGGAACGGGGATTTGAAGACGTCATCAAGGCGGAGTTTCCCGGGATACGAATTGTGGCGAGCCAGTTTGGGCAGTCCGACCGCTCCAAGGCGATGGCGGCGACGGAGAATATTCTTTCGGCGCATCCGGATCTGGACGGAATTTTTGCGTCATCCGAGCCGTCCAGCGTGGGCGCCTCGTTGGCTTTGAAGTCCCGCGGCCTCGGGGGCAAGGTACACTTGGTGGCCTTCGATTCGAGCGATGGCATGGTGGAAGATTTAAAAGGCGGAGTGATTGCCGCAATGGTGGTGCAGGACCCGTACCGCATGGGGCATGACGCCGTGAAAACAATCGTCGATAAGCTGAACGGGCAAACGCCGCCAAAGCGCATCGACTTGAGCGCCCGCGTGATTACGAAAGGCGACCTGGAAAAAGTGGAGGTGCAGCGCCTCCTATTTCCCAACGTGAAGAAGTGATGTTGCAAATTCCCGATTCGATACTGCAGGCCGAAACCTTGGAGGCGGCCTTGGCCGAGACGCTCCGCCATTTCACCGCCGATAGCGGTACTGTTCATCTCCTGGAGTCCGACGGAGTACTTCATCTAAAGGCCGCCAGCACGGGTATCCCGGCGTTTGTTCTGGACGCGGTGCGCCTTGTTCCTGTCGGGAAGGGGATGGCCGGTCTTGCCGTGGCACGAAGCCAACCTGTGACGGCGTGCAACATTCAGACCGATACAAGCGGCGATGTACGCGCCGGAGCCCGGGCAACCGGGTTGGAAGGCGCGATCGTCGTTCCGATGGTGCGAGAGGGAAAGGCGATTGGCGCCTTTGGCATTGCCAACCGGGCGGAGCGGACGTTCTCCGGCGAAGAGCAGGAATTGCTGCTGGCCGTCGCGGCCCACTTGGCGGAGCGCCATGGCTGACGGGTTTGTGAAGATTGGGCACAAGGAGCTGGAGGCTTTCGCCCAACGTTTGTTGGAGGGGGCCGGCGTTGCTTCGCACCGGGCCGCCCTGGTGGCTTCGAACCTGATATTTGGCAACCTTCGCGGCGTCGACTCGCATGGCATGCAACTCTTGCCGTACTATGTGGACCAATTGTCGAGCGGATTGATTGACGGCGGTTCGGATGGACAAATCGTCCAGGAGAGCGGCGGGACCATGCTGTACGGCGCGTGCAACGGCCTGGGCGCCGTCACTTCGGACATCTGTTGCGGGCATGCTGTACGTTTGGCGAAGCAGCACGGCATTGCCTTTGTGGTCGCACGTGATGCCAATCACTTTGGCGCCGCTGCCTATTGGGGCCGCCGGATTTCGAGGGAAGGGCTACTTGGCTTTGCATTCTGCAATGCCTCGCCGATCGTGCCGCCCTTTCAGGCCAAGGAACCCCGGTTGGGGACGAATCCGATCTGCCTTTCGGTACCCGGTCCGCCCCAGAGTAGCTGGCTGCTGGATATGGCAACCACCACGGTGGCGGCGAACCGTATTTTTAAGGCCTATCACAACAAACAGCAGGACATACCCCCGGGTTGGGCAATGGACAAGGAGGGCCGGCCGACAACCAGCACGGAGGAGGCTTTTCACGGACTGATTATGCCGCTTGGCGGCTACAAGGGGACTGGTCTGGCCGTGATGGTGGAAATTCTCTGTGCCGTCCTGGGCGGCGGGGCAATGAGCACCGAAGTAGGAGGTCTACGAGTCAAGGATCGGCCTATGGCGGTGAGCCATTCTTTTCTGGCGATTGACCCTGCGCGTTTCGTTGGCGCCGCGGAGTTCGATGCGCGAATGGAAAAGTTGACCGACTATCTGCACAGTGCCGCCCCGGGGGCTGGATTTGATGAGGTATTAATCGCGGGTGAACCGGAGGCGCGCAAAGAGGAGGAGCGCACTAGAGAGGGCGTTCCGCTGGGTCCAGGGGAGTGGCAAAGGCTGGTGGAGTGGGCGGAACGTTTCGGGGTGGCGCTACCGGTGATGTCTTAGGCCCTTGCTCCACGACCCGCACGTTTCATCAGGCTAACTACGCATACAGTAATTCCACCCGGACATGAAACGCTACCAGTTCCCGGCGACGTATTTCCACCTGCCGCACGAACTCCTGGCGGTATTCCTGATCCGTAATTGCGTCATAGAACTGTTTCCAGGCGGTACGTGCTTCTCCATCCAGGATCGACACCCATTTGTGCGGCGTCCAAGATCTTTCCGCCAGCCGCTCGTACCCCAGATGATCCAGATGAGTCCGCATATGTTCTCGCCACTCGGCACGCCAGGTCGGTAAATCCCAGCATCGGGCGGTCTCCGGCTCCAGGTAGTCCGTGGCCAGAATACGGCCGTCGCGCGAATCCCGCAGCAGGAACTCATCCACGTTCCGGTAGTGCAGCAGAAGGGCCTTCTCCGCGTGCACACGCCAGGGCGCGGCGCCAAATAGGGTATGGTGGGCCGCTGACAACAGATACGTATAGTCAAAGACGACGTGTTCGATCGCAGCCATCCGTTGCTCGCGAGTCGGTTCGTTCATGGACACATGCTACTCCGCCCATAGGATGGTTTGCCGCCCCTGCCGCGTTACAATACCCAAGAGCATGCCTGAAGAACCCCGCCCGGACTGGAACTTTGAACAGGGCCTATCGGACCTGGAAGCCGTCGTCAAAGAACTGGAGTCCGGGGACCTGCCGCTCGAAAAAGCCATTCAGGTTTTCGAACGCGGCGTTGCCCTCAGCGACCGCTGCCGCAAAGAGCTGGAGGATGCCGAGACCCGCGTGGAAATCCTGCTGTCGCGCGGCGACCGGACGCAGGCGGAGCCCTTCGACCCAAACAAAGAATGAACCTGAAAGAATACCTGGCCGCCCGTATCGCGCGGGTTGACGCCGCACTGGACCGCTGGGTCCCCGCTGAAAACGTTGCTCCGGAAACGATTCACCGCGCCATGCGCTACAGCCTATTTGCCGGCGGCAAACGCATCCGTCCCGTACTCTGCATGGGAGCTGCCGAGGCGTTGGGCGGATCAACGGAAGGCATAGAAGATGCCGCCTGTACCTTGGAGCTCATTCACACCTACTCGCTAATTCACGACGACCTGCCCGCGCTGGACAACGACGATCTGCGCCGTGGGCGTCCCACGAATCATGTGGTATTTGGAGAGGCGATGGCGATTCTGGCCGGCGATTCTCTGCTCACGCTCGCATTTGAAGTGCTTGGTAAATTGCCCAAAGCTTCGGATGCCGTGCGTGCGCGCCTAGTGGCCGAGTTGGCGGCGGCTTCGGGCACGGTGCGGGGCATGATCGGCGGGCAGGTTCACGATATAGAAGGGGAACGGCAGACGCCGACAGCGGAGCTGTTGGAGGCCATCCATCGCGCGAAGACCGGCGCCTTGTTGCGAGTCAGCGTGCGCATGGGCGCCATCTATGCGAACGCCACGCCAGAGCAGTTGGATGCATTGAGCCGTTTCGGCGAACACACAGGGTTGGCGTTTCAGATCGTTGACGACATCCTCGATGTCGAAGAGTCGTCAGAAACCTTAGGAAAAACGGCGGGCAAGGATCAGGCGCAGCAAAAGATCACGTTTCCAGCTGTTTACGGACTTGAGAAGTCGAAGCAGATGGCGGAAGAAGAGCGGCTGGCCGCCCATCGCGCGTTGGCGCCCTTGGGGGCGGCGGCCGCCCCGCTGGGTGAATTGGCGGATTTCATCGTGAAGCGCAAAGCATGAAGACTCCGCGGATGCGACTGGATCAGCTGCTCTGCGAGCGCGGTCTGGCCGAATCTCGTGAGAAAGCGAAGGCATTGATCTTGGCGGGGCAGGTGAAGGTCAATGGGCAACGCTCAGACAAAGCCGGCAAGGAAATCGATGTCGATGCGGCCGTGGATGTGGCCGCTCCGCCGCCCTATGTCAGCCGCGGAGGATTCAAGCTGGCCAAGGCTCTCGACCACTGGTCTATAAATCCAGCTGGGTGGGTTTGCCTGGATGTCGGGTCCTCCACCGGCGGTTTCACGGATTGCCTCTTGCAACGCGGCGCGACGCGCGTTTATGCCTTCGACGTGGGAAACGGCCAACTGGACTGGAAGCTCCGCAACGACCCGAGGGTGATTCTGCGGGAAGGGGTGAATGCACGCCATTTGCAGCCCGGCGATGTGCCGGAACCAACACGACTGATCGTCTGTGACGTCAGTTTCATTTCGGTGACGCTTATTCTCCCCGTGCTGCCTCCGCTGTTGTGCGAAGATGGCGAACTAGTCATTCTTGTGAAGCCACAATTCGAAGTAGGACGCGAACAGGTCGGTAAAGGCGGAATCGTCCGCGATCCGGTGTTGCATCAACAGGCTATCGATCGCGTGGGCGGAGCGGCGTGCGCAATCGGCTATCGAACGGAGTGTATTGAGAGCCCGATCCTGGGCGCCGAAGGAAACAAGGAATTCCTGCTCTATGTCAGACATTAAAACAGTCGGGATCCTCTGCAAACCGAACGTCGAAAATGCGCCGCAGGTTTTAGAGGGATTGCTCCCTTGGCTGGCCGAGCGAGGCGTGGCCGTTCGTCTGGACCAGGTGTCGGCTCACTATCTGAAGCGGAAGGACGGCATCGCGCGCGACCACGTTCCGGATGGAACGGAACTGATGATCGTATTGGGCGGCGATGGCACATTGCTATCGGCGGCGCGCGCAATCAACGGCCGGCCTATTCCGTTATTTGCGGTGAATCTGGGAAGTCTTGGATTTTTGACCGCGACGCCGCTCGATCAGCTCTATCCGGAACTGGACCGGACGCTGCGCGGAGAACATCGCATCGGCATTCGCCGTATGCTGCACTGCGAAGTGTTTCGCCAGGATACGCATGTCGCCAGCTATGAGGCATTGAATGATGTCGTGTTGACGAAGGCGGCGCTGGCGCGTGTGATTGACCTGGAAGTATTCTGGGACCGCCATTTTATCTGCAAGTACAAGGCGGATGGACTGATCATTTCGACGCCGACTGGTTCCACCGCGTACTCGTTGGCGGCGGGGGGACCTATTATCTTTCCGCAGGTAGCCGCCATGACAATTACGCCCATTTGCCCGCATATGTTGACCAACCGTCCCGTAATCGTGCCGGATTCCGGGGAGATCTCTGTCTTGGCGGGCAGCGAGGACGAAGAGATCTATCTCACGGTTGACGGGCAGGTGGGGCAGCCGCTCAAGAGGGGAGACCGCGTTGTCTGCCGCAGTTCGCAGAACACTTTGCTACTCGTCCGGCCACCGAAGATGCTGTTCTTCGATGTCCTCCGTCAAAAACTGAGTTGGGGGGAGCGATAAATGGGAATACTCGGTAAGATTTCCGCGACGAGCTGGATCTTCATCGCGATGGCGGCTGGCGTGGCCTTGGGAGTGTTGGCCCCGGATGTGGCCAAGGAGTTGACTCCGGCGAGCAATATCTTCCTGAAACTGATCAAGAGCATCATCGCGCCGTTATTGTTCGCGACGTTGGTCTACGGCATCGCGGCTTCCGGCAATGTCAAAACTATGGGTCGCGTGGGCGGCAAAGCGATCCTCTACTTCGAAATCGTGACCACGGTCGCTCTCTTTTTAGGGCTTGGTGCGGTAAATCTGATACGCCCCGGCGCGGGCCAACATGTCGAGGCTGCGGCCACAGCGCCGGGTTCGCCGGCCGCGTCGATTCCGAAGCTGAAAGAACCCCCGACGGTAGGAGAGATTCTAGAGCATACCTTTCCGGCAAGCGTGATCGACGCAATGGCGAAGGGCGAGGTTTTGCAGTTGGTGGTTTTTTGCTTTATTTTTGGGGCGGCCTGCACGGCGATTGGCGACAAATCGAAGCCGATTGTCGAGTGGTGTGAGTCCCTCGCCGAGGTCATGTTCCAATACACGCGGTACGTGATGATGCTTGCGCCCATTGGCGTGGGCGCTGCTATTGCGGTGACAGTGGGAGCGAAAGGCCTGGGCGTACTCTTTACGCTCGGCAAGCTATTGCTCACCATGTATGCCGCGCTGGTGGTATTTGTCGTTGTCGTCCTGGGCGCGGTGATTGTAATCTGCCGGATTCCCATGGGCCGGTTTATCGCCGCGGTGAAAGAGCCCTGGTTAATCGCCTTCTCCACGGCTTCCAGTGAAGCGGCACTGCCCAAGGCGCTCGAAAATATGGAAAAGTTTGGCGTCCCGAAACACATTGTGAGTTTTGTGCTGCCGACAGGGTACAGCTTCAATCTGGATGGGACTACCCTCTACCTCTCTGGAGCGTCCGTCTTCTGTGCCCAGGTGGCCGGGATTGAACTCACCTGGAGTCAACAACTCCTGATGATGTTGACTCTGATGTTAACCAGCAAAGGCGTGGCCGGCGTGCCTCGTGCTTCGCTCGTCATTCTCTCGGGCACCATCGCCACGTTCAGCATACCGGCCGACGGCATTGCCATGATCCTGGGGATTGATGCGGTGCTGGATATGGCTCGTACTTCGGTCAATGTGTTGGGGAACTGCCTCGCAACCGCTGTGGTGGCGCGGTGGGAAGGCGTGGACCTTAGCAAGACGCCGGAACTGATAGAGTCCTAATGAGAAAGGGGCTAGCCGCGGCTAGCCCCTTTCTCATTTTCGCAAACGGCTTTGAACTAACTCAGCCGGCTGAACACCGATTTGGCCGGCGCCAGAGACGCGTTGACGGCCGCAATGTTCTTCACGCCCTCGGTGGACAGCCAGTCTTCCAGCGCCGCAAGTCCGTGCTTGCCGTAAACCGGAATGCCCTCTTTCCAGGTGGCGCGTCCGCAGAGCACGCCGCTGAAATCCGTGCCGGCTTCCGCCGCCAGGGCGAGGCTTTCATTGAACTCGGCATTGGAAACGCCCGCGCTCAGGTAGATGAACGGCTTGCTGGTGACATCGGCCGCCTTGCGATAGAGATCCTTCGCCTCTTCGCGGCTCTGCGCCACCTGGCCCTTAAATACGGAACTGCCTTCCACGAAGTTCGCATTGACGGGAACTTCCACTTTCAGCACGTCCACTTTATAGTGCGGCTTGGTGAATTCCAGCATGGAGCCGATCACCACTTCCGGCTTGATCTTGGCATACTCGATGCCCTTTTCGTCGCCGCCCTTGGGATCGTACCCGACGAATTCCAGGAAGAACGGAATCTGGATGTCTTCGCATTCGCTGCCGATGCGCTCGACAAATGCATGCTTGATGTCGTTCAGAGAGGGATCTTCAAACGGGGTGTAATAGATCAGGATCTTGACGGCATCGCCGCCCATGTCCTTGATGCGCTTTGCCGAAACATGGGGAAGGAGATCCGGCAAACGGCCGGGCTGCGTATTATCGTAGCCGGTCTCTTCATAGGCCAACAGCAAACCGGCGTTCTTCGAACGGGCCGCAGCGGCGGGAAGACCGTATTCGGGATCAAGGAGGATGGCGCTGGCGTGGGGAGTCAGGACCTTGGAGACAGCGACCTTGAACTCTTCCATCATCTCCTGCGTGACTTCCTTAGCCGGGATGCCCTTGGCGGCCGCAATCGACTTCTGCAGACTGCCGCGTTGATCCATAGCGGCGGCTGCAATGACGCCGCGCTCGTCGGACAGGGCGACCAGATGCTTACGTTTACCTTCTGAAATGCTCATGATGTTGAGGGGAACTCCTTTTCTAGTATAAGGCGGGGCGCCATCTGGCGGCCCGGCGGTGGTAGGTTTGGGCGCGCGCCACATCGCGGAAGATCTGGTTTTTCAGAGCCTCCGGCGATTCGAACTTTCGTTCGTCGCGAACGCGGCGCAGGATCTGGACTTCAATCCGGGCCGGGGTTTGGCCGTCGAATGGGTCCAGGAGAAACGTTTCGACCGTCAGACCTTCTCCATGGAAGGTCGGCCTCTGTCCAATGTTGGTGATGGAGGTCCACGAACGCTTGCGGTCCAGGTCCCGTGTACGCGAGATGTAGACGCCGTTCGGCGGCAGCACTTCGGTGGAAGGATTTATATTCAGCGTGGGAACGGTTTGTTTGGACCCGATTCCGTGGCCGGCAACAACTTCCCCAGCGAGCGCATAAGGATGACCGAGCAAACGCGTGGCCATCGACATACGACCGGAACCAACGGCTTCCCGAACGAGAGTAGAGGAGATTACTCCATAGCGGGACCGGATCGCTGGCTCAATGTGAGTGGAGAATCCCAGCGTCAGGCCCAGTTCCGCCAGAAGGTGCATCTCGCCGGTGTGCTTATGGCCGAAACGGAAATTGTCGCCGACTACTATAGCCTTCGTCTGCAAGTCGCCCACAAGCATGTCCCGGACGAAGGATTCAGGACTTATGCCGGCGACCATCGGTGTGAAGGGGAGAATGAGAACCTTGTCCAGGCCGCAGGCTTCCATCACGTTTGCCCGCTCTTCGAACGAAGTGATTCGCTTGGGCGCTTTGGACGGCGCCACGATGTGCGCCGGATGAGGGTCAAAAGTCAATGCACAGGCGTGCCACCGGCGAGACTGCGCCAGCAAAGCCACTTCGCGAAATAGGGCTTGGTGGGCCAGGTGCGTGCCGTCAAAGTTGCCTATCGTAAGGGCGCAGGGACCAAATCGGCCGCGGGCTTCAGCGAGGGAACGGAACACTTGCATGGAAAGAATCAGGCCTCCGCCGTGACGGTCAGGCCGTCATAGGCAAGGCGAACGTGGGCAGGCAGCATGCTTTCGGCACGCTGATGGCCAAGGTCATGGCAAATATGCGTGAAGTAGGTCATCCCAGGTTTTAGAACGTCCACAATTCTCAGCGATTGCTCCACCGTCGAGTGCGTGGGATGCGGCTTATAGCGAAGTGCGTCCAGAAAGAGCACGTCCAGACCTTCCAGCAAGGGCATGGACTCTTCCGGAATGCGATTGTGGTCCGTGAGGTAGGCAAGTTTGCCGATACGGAACCCGTAGACGGGCATGGACCCGTGAAAGAGAGGAATGGGGACTATCTTCTGCTCGAAGAGGTCGAACGGTTCACCGTCCAACGCGTGCGTCTCCAACTTTGGCCGGCTGGACTCATTGCGTTCGTCCGAGAAGACATATTGAAATACGCGGCGGACGACCTCTAGTGTCGATGGGCTGGCATACACAGGAATGTTGCCGGCCTGGCGGAAGTTGAAGGGGCGAACATCGTCTAGGCCCAAGATATGATCGGCGTGCCCGTGCGTGAGCAGGATCGCATCCAATTTGGGAATGCGTACGCGAAGCGCCTGCATTCTGAAATCGGGCGTGGTATCGATCACGACGTCGCGATTGGCGTAGCGCAACCAGACGGAAGGGCGAAGGCGGTTATCCCGAGGGTCGGTGGATGTGCAAACATCGCAATGGCAACCGATGGAAGGAACGCCGACACTGGTGCCGGAGCCGAGGACGGTGAGGGAAATGACGCTCACGCGACGGCCTTGGATGCAGAATCGGACATTTTTTCAGTTTAGCAAGGCGGCAAGGCCGGGCCTCGAGTTTTGCACGCGCCGGGACAGAACCCATTCAGCATTCGTGTTTCGCAAGTTCCTGCCAGGCCGTTTCGTAGACAGCCGTTTCCTGCGTTTTCGACTTAATTCGGTCATAGACCATGCTGCGAGAGAGGATGGCCCGCCAGACGCGACGCTTTACCTTCCATCTCACGGACGGGGGAACCGTATGCTCGCACAGGTCCAGCGCGCTTCCTCTCGTTTGCCGCAGAGAAAGTGGTAAAGTCCGAGCGTTGCCGGGAGCGAACGATCATGCGGATCCAGTTCCAGTGCTCGATTCGCGTGGGCTAGCCCTACGTCACATCGTCCGAATTGAATGTGAAGTCCGCCGAACCACCGATGCGCTTTTGCAAGAGACGGTTTTAATGTCAAAGCATTTCGATAGGCCGCGTCTACGGCGCTCCAATTCCACTCCGCTTGATGCACGGCGGCGAGAGAGAGATGCGCTTCGGCCTGTTTGCGATCCAGTTGGACGGCTTGCATCGCGAAACGTCGCGCCTCTCTGAGGTGCATTCCCGCTGCCGCCGTGTCATTGTTCTTGAGATAGAGATGGGTATCTGCCATGGCCGACACGGCTAGGGCAAAAGCCGGATCGGCGCTCATGGCCGCGCCAAAATGCTCAAGAGCCGCATGCGCGCTCGCGGGGGAAAACTCTTCCAACAGCTTGCTGCCCCGGACATAGTGGTCGAGCGCGGCCCTCGGATCAGGATCCGTCCGAACGCCGGTAAGAATGGCAGTCGCCGAGCAAGCAGCTGCGGCAACGGCGAATCCTGAAAACAGCTTGCGGCGGATCCACAACTGCGGCGGGCCAGCAGCGAAAACCTTACGTATCGACTCAAT
Source organism: Bryobacteraceae bacterium (assembly GCA_035714175.1). Classification (GTDB taxonomy): domain Bacteria; phylum Acidobacteriota; class Terriglobia; order Bryobacterales; family Bryobacteraceae. The sequence continues at coordinate 36,714 of DASTML010000185.1, forward strand.
GGACGAAGGCCGCTTCTCTGGTTCCCGGGCGAGGCAATTTGTAATCACCCATTCCCATGCTCCGTCGATCGCTTTGCCATGCAGCTTGGGCCGCGGGGCCTCGTGATGCAGTCGAAGTGACGCCGTCTCTACGGGAGTTCCTCCTGCAAAAGGCCGCACTCCCGTTGCCATCTCGAAAAGCACTACGCCCAAGGCATGTATGTCGGAGGAAACGGTGGCCCGCTCTCCCCGCGGCGGCTGTACTACCCCAGCAGGGCTGATCGATATCGAATTGACCGGTCAAAGGCGTGGCAAGAAGATCTCGCACTGCCTCGGCGACAGACGGCGGCAGGCTGCGCAAATAGCGTTCCCGTTGCGTCTCTGAGAGAGTTGCAGCTTCTAGGAATGCGGTCTTTATTTCCTGCCATTGGTCGCCGGTCATCGTCTGTCAAAACTAATAGCGTGGGAAGGATCACCAGCGTGACGCGAAGATCCAAGTATTTTTGAAAGGAGCCTGTAGCCGAGGTCGAGGTGTCGGTATATTGTCTTGGTGGTGACGCCGCGTATGCTGGCTGCGGTCTCTATGGAGATTCCGCCGAAATAGATCATTTCGATGAGTTCAGCCAGATGCGGGTCGAGTTCAGCGAGTTTTTCCAGTCCCTCGTGGACGCTGAGAATCTCTTCAAAACGTTCTTCCGCGGGCAGAAACATCTCATCGAAGTCAATCCTCTGGCCAGGCGGCGGGCGCTTGCTGGCGCTTGCGCTTCGAATGTGATCAATAAGCCGCCGCCGCAGGAGACGGGCCGCGATACGAAAGAAGTGCGTGCGATCTTGCCAATCGATGGTTCGGGCACGAAGAAGTTCCAGGAGTACCTGGTTGACTAAGGCGGTTGGCTGCAGGCTCAACGAGTTCGCCCTACCGGCCATCGTGGCGCGGCCAAGTTCTAACATGCGGCCATATACCGCCCCCGCAAGATCGCCCTCCGCGGACGGATCTCCATCCTTTAAGCGGCGCAGATACACCGTAATCTCGCCCGGTTGGTCTGTCATGTTGACTAGTTAGTGTAGTATGTCGGCCCCCTGCTCCATGGAACGGGGATACCCCGATCAGAATAGGGGGCGGGGCGTCTTCCAGAGAAGCCGTGCTACAGGGCCGCCAGCGCAGCCCGCGCCATTTCGCGGAGTCGACTATCGCTCCCCTGCATCGCGGCCTGCAAATACTTGCGGGCCTCCCCGCGGTTTCCAATTAGCCCATAAACGCGCCCCAGTCGATACTGCGCCATGGCCCGCTCCGGCGTATCTAGCCCGACTGCTGTAGTGAACTCTCGGATCGCCGTGCCCATGTCGCTCCGCTTGAATGCGATCAGACCGAGGGCGCTGTGAGCGCGCGATAGCAGCGACTCGGTGGCGGCTTTCCAGTCTTCCGGTGAAACTCGCTGCGGAGCCTTGGCCGTCTGCAGGAATTCGATTGCCCGTGTTGCTGCTTCGGCCGCAACGGGCAGCCGTTCACCGCCGTTCGACAGTAAATCTGCCTGCTCTACCAATAGGGGGATATAGTCGGGGGCAATGGCCAATCCACGCTCAACGGCGGAGATCGCCTGGGCAGCCTGCCCGTTTCTGCGGAATTCCTTCGCTGTCCATTCGCAAACGGGCAATCGGAGCGATGAATCTGGAAATCGCCTCTCAAAATCGGAGCCCCGCGCAAGGATTGGCCCATCCTGTACAGCGAGGTAGGCGTCATACTCTTCCGTCGACTTCGCTTGCAGGTCGGGAAGAAACTGCGCATAGGATGGGTAGCAGAAACAAATGAACAGCGCCGCCCCAAGTCCTCTCCGCATCGTGATGCTCGTAGTATGTCACATGGGCTTGGCGGGCCAACCCGCGGAACTTGCCCCGCTCTTGCCGCCGGAACAAGAGATCACCCGCGACGTGCGGCAGGCCCTCGTCGCCGGTGATTTGGCCCGCGCTAATGAACTATCCAACCAATTGGCCGATCCGCAACGGGCGATCTGGCGCGGACTGTTTGCAATTGTTCGCAACGAACCGGCAAATGCCATCCGGCTTCTGCCCCGTACGGGAACGCCTAAACTATTGGGCGTCGCTTACTATATGGTCCGCCAGCATATTCTGTTCCGGCAGCAGATGGAGGAAGCAATACGGACAACGCCGGCCGATTTCGGTCCCTATTACTACCTTGGCCGCCATTACGATTCCGATGTTGATAACCCCGAAGAAGCAGCCAGATGGTTTCGGCAGGCCTTGGAGCGCAGGCCGGATTTCATTCGTGCACGCGCCTATCTCGGGTACTGCCTGGAACGGTCAGGAAAGATGGTGGAGGCGGAACGTGAATACCGGCAGTCTCTCCGTATCCCGCAGTCCTTGGCCGGAATGGCTAGGCTTCGGTTGGCGGAAAACGACACGCGGGGAGCCGCGGAGTGGATAGACAAGGCGATGGCCGCCGAATCGCGAGACGTAGGAATCGTCAAGCTGGCCGCACGAATCTATGCGGATGCCGCGCGGCGCCCTGATTCCCTTCGTGCCTTGGAATTGGCCGCCCAACTTGCTCCGCGAGACGCAACTGTCCCATATCAGCTCTGGCGGGCCTATCAGGCTATCGGCGAACCGGCAAAGGCGGCCCAGGCAAAGGCCGCCTTTGAACGGTTGCGTTCCATCTACGGAATGGGCAAGTAACAAGCTAGAAGATAATCTTCATGCCCAGTTGAACCAGGCGCGGCGTATTGGCTTGTCCGCCAATGACGCCGAATGTGGCGGGGTTATTGATGTTCGCCGAAGGGCCGCTGAAGACGACGCGGTTCATAACGTTGTAGAATTCGCCGCGGATCTGCAGAGCGACTGCTTCAGTGAAGTGCACATTTTTGAAGATCGAGAAATCTTCATTCAGGAATGTGGGTGTCCGGACGTTTGGCATCCGGGGCGGCGCGTTGCCGATGGTGAACAGCGCGGGCTGGCTGAACGCGCTGATATTCAGGTACCGGTCCCTCGCCGGATCGAACGAGCCCATCGAAACCGAACTCCGTACATCGGAACTGATCCAATTGGGCCGATTGTTTCCGCCAAACAGCGGAAGCGCCGGTCCGCCCGAAATCGCCAGCGGTGTCCCGGAACGATAGGTCTGAATAGCGTTCAGCGCCCATCCGCCGAGCAGCACGTTCGTTACCCCGCGCGCGCTGGAAAGGAACTTCTTGCCTTTGCCGAAGGGGAGGTCGTAGGTCCACGATGTCACCAGGACATGAGTCTGGTCAGTCGGAACGATTGACTTTTCCAACTTCCGGTTAAACGTGTCGATGCCCCGCGATCCGCCGCCGCCGCCTGTATCGCCAAAGATATCGCCTCCCGGAAATCCGATGTTCTTGGAAAGCGTATATGCCATCAGGAAAGAGAGCCCGGACGAATGCCGTTTCTGCACGCGAACCTGCAGCGAATTGTAGAAGTTATAGCCGGTGGGCTGATAAACGTCGTCAATGTTGGTGTACTGCGGGAACGGCCGCAGCGCCTGGGCCACCGATCCAGTGAATCCGGGGTAGGGAAGCGGTATATTAGCGGCAATGGCTTGGGCCGAAGTGATGCTTGCGTTCAGTGTCTGCCCTAGACCGAGGTAGCTGGGATTGAGCTGGTTAGGAACCGAGAGTCCAGTCCAGGTACCGCTCGATTTCGTGCCGATATACGCCGCATCCAGGCTAATGCCGAAAGGCAATTCACGCTGAACGGCGAGTGTCCAACTCTGCGACGTTGCCATGCGGTTGGCATTGCCGTTGATCATTGTGACGCTCCCGTTGTTGTTCAGCGCCGGGTCAAATACCGGAGGCTGTACAGGGTTCGGCGGGAATCCGGTATCAAGAGGAAACGCTGAAGTGATGCCGGAGTTGGTGCTCGTATAGAAGGGTTGTAACCCGAAGCCGGAACACCAGAACTGGCAGCTATTCATGCGGCCCACAGCTGTGGGCACCCGGAAGATGCCATAGCCCGTTCGAATTACGGTCTTGCGGTTGGCGGCATAGGTAAGCGCGAATCGGGGCGAGAATCCAAGCCGGTAGGCGGGAATAATCACGTCGCTGCCCGTGCGGCCTTGTCCATTGCCAAGAAATACGAGACCGCCGGGCCGGTTGCCCGCGGCCGGATTGGGACGAGTGGGATCAAGGAAAGAGATGATTCCGTCTTTCTCTTTCACGTAGAACGGCAGCTCATATCGCAGGCCGATACTAAGCGTCAATTTGGACGAGACCTTGAAGACGTCCTCGGCATAGGCGGCCAGGAACTGATCATTGTACTGGCGGGTGGGCGCGGGAACGGCGGCGCTCGCCGAGTAGACTTCTCCCAGCAGAAACGCGGCAAATGGATTGCCGAATCGGGCAAAGTCGGCGCTGTTCGGCTGTGATGTCGAAAGCGCATTGAAGGTAAAGCTCCCACCCTCATTACGCCTGTCCAGTACCGTCATGCGCCGATATCTGAAGGAGCCGCCAAGCTTGATTTGATGCCGGCCCTTTACCCAGGCCAGATCGTCTGCTCCGCTCCAATTCTGGAAGAACTGGGGGTCGGTTCCGTTGTTATTGGAGTTTCCAAGGCTGCTGTATGAGGTTGGCCCCGTAAAGTTCAGAATGGGATAGCCGCGGGACGTAGCGGGAATGCCCGGGATTTGCAGGACCTTGTTGCCTTCTCGCGGATCCAGTAGCCACCGTGACCACGTCGGGCTGGTGGGCGTGTAGCCGAAGCCCAGCCGGTTCAGCAGCGTCGGACTGATGGTATAGGTATGATTCAGCCGAAGGCCGCTCGCCGTGGTTGGCGTCACACGGTAGCCAGGGTTGAGTTCGCCGGCAACCGCGCCGTTGATGGTAGTGGAACCGCGTACCCACCAGTACGCCCCGGACAACCGCTGCTTGGCGTTCAACTGGTGATCGATTTTCACGCTCCAGTCGTTGTCCGTGCTCGGTTGATTCTGACGGCTCAGATAGTTATTGAAGAAGCCCGGGAGATCCGGTTGCGGGATCAACGGCATCGTTCGCTGTGCCACGCTGCTGATGCGGGACGCGGGAATCAGGTTCCCGGGGAATGGATCGCGCTGCGTACCGCCAGCCGCATCCAGCTTGTTGGTGGAGGGGTCAAAGATCGGAAAGGGATAATCCGAGAAATTGCCTTGGCGCTGTATGGCGGTGGGGAGCGTCGCAAACGCGCCTACGGGCACGCCGCCGCGAAGCTGGAATCCGGAATAGGCAAAGAAAAAGAACGTACGGTCCTTGCCGTTGTAAACCTTTGGAATCAATAAGGGACCGCCGAATGTGCCGCCATATTCGTTCTGGCGAAGCAACGCCTTCTTGCTGCCGCCGAAGAACGTACGCGAATCGAGCGCCTCATTCCGGAAAAATTCAAACAGGTCGCCATGATATTTATTCGTGCCGGAACGCATCGTGAAGTTCATGACGCCAAATCCGCCGCCGAACTCAGCCGGGTACAGCGTATTCTGCACCTTGAACTCCTCGACCGCTTCATAGGGTGGGCTCGCTTCGGCAATAAATCCGGGCGCACCGATGTTCTGCATGTCGATGCCGTCAATCAGTACCTCCTGGCTGAATCCGGGCGCACCGTTGATCGACTTTTGCCACTGCGTGCCCGTCACGCCCGGCGTCAGGAACATAAAATTTTCAATCTGCCGCCGGCCCGTTGCGCCTGTTGTGGCCGCCCCTCCCATGGAAATGGGAAGGTCCAGGATCGCCTTCGTCTCCATCACAGTGCCAACCTCCGCGGAGGTCGTTTGCAATTGCACATCACTGCCGGAGACGGTAACCGAATCATTCACGGAGCCAAGCTCCAGCGCGACATCCAGATTCGAAGTGGTAGCGGTGCTGATCACCACAGATTCTCGAACGGCAGTCCGGAATCCCGTCTTCGAGATGCTTACTCGATAGCGGCCCGGAGGGAGGCTGTTTACCAGGTAGGAGCCATCGGAAGTCGTTCCCGCGCGTACCTCCTGCCCAGTATCCAGGCTGCGCAACAGAACGGTCACTTCCGGTATCGAGGAGCCGGAACTGTCGGTAATATGCCCTGTCAGGCCGCCCAAACTTCCCTGGCTCCATGCCAAGGCGGCGGCCGCAAGCAACGCGGTCAGGCATTTCATAGTTGTTCTCACTGTAGGCATCAATCCTTTTTGACCGGGGGTAAATGCATGGCCCCGGCAAGTCGCTTCCCTGCGCCCTGGCGTGCGCCAAGGCCCGTCGCCGGGATCGGCATCCCGGGAGCGGTTTCAATCACCGCCTGGAACGGTATCACATCCCGTATCACTTCGCGGCCAAGCCGGGGGCGCACAAGCGGCAACATTTCAGATGCAAGTAAATTGCAAAAAAGACTGGCCGTGCCGGTGCGTGCGTGTTAATCTTGATTCTGCAAGCGGTTTGCAGGTAAGTAGCTGCCTTGTGCAGAAAGCGGCTAATTGACAGCCGCTTGCCAGTATTGATTTGCTTCCAATCTGACAGGGGCAGCTTTGTGGAGCCTTCCCTGCGCCGGGTCCGCGTCCGCGAAGCGTTTGTTCTGTCATCGAATTGCAAATAGTGGAGAGTGTATGGGCGTTCCTTTGTCCGGGTTTATTCCGGGCCTCTATGCCATTATCCGTTCAAGCGTCGTTGTGGGCGGGTTGGCCGCGGTCTCCTTGTGGAGCCAACAGGCGCAGTTGGGCGGTGTTGTATTCGACCCCAGCCGTGCGCCGGTGGGCGAAGCTCGGCTCACCTTGCAGAACGTGACTACGAACGTGAGCCGTCAGACCGTTTCCAATCTGTCCGGCGCCTACCTGTTGCCGTCCATCGTGCCTGGGCCGTACCGGCTCATTGTGGAGGCGGCGGGTTTTGAGAGGACCGTTGTTGCGGATATCAAGGTCGAGGTCGGAGCGAAACTCACCCAGGATGTGCAGTTGGTTGTGGGCAGCCTCTCCCAAACCGTCACCGTCAGCGGCAACGCTATTCATGTCAACACGACAGACGCGAGCGTCAGCACCGTGGTGGATCGGCAGTTTGTCGAAAACATCCCGCTCAACGGCCGCACATTTCAGTCATTGATCAACATGGTGCCAGGCACGGCCACCGTCGCTACCGGAGCCTACGCGAACGACGCGGGCAACATCACGGTGAACGGGCAGCGCGCCGAAGCGAATTATTTTACGGTGGACGGCGTCAGCGCCAATACCGGTTCCACTCCCTACCGCGCCGTGGGCGCAGGCGTCGGTTTCTCGGGCTCCGGTCCTGGCAACACGGCCCTGGGAACTACGCAGAGTCTCGTTTCGATTGATGCTCTTCAGGAATTCCGGGCCTACACTTCTTCGTATTCCGCCGAACATGGGCGCACGCCGGGCGGCCAGTTCGCCTTCACCACACGTGGTGGAACAAACGATTTTCACGGTTCGCTGTTTAACTATTTCCGCAACGACAAATTGGACGCCAACAACTGGTTCAACAACGCCAACCGTCTTGCCAAACCCTCCATGCGGCAGAACAATTTCGGCGCCACCTTCGGCGGACCCTTGATTTTGCCCAAGCTCTACAATGGCAAAAATCGGACTTTCTTTTTCTACTCTTATGAAGGTCTTCGTCTCCGTACACCGCAAACGGCGGTGAACCGGGCTGTCCCCTCCCTGGAGTTGCGGCGCAACGCACCGGCCGGCCTCGCAGGATTTCTAAACTCCTTCCCCACGCCAAACGGTGCGGATTGGGGAAATGGCTTGGCGCTATATACGGGCACTTTTAGCAATCCGGGCACACTGGATACCCATAGTCTTCGTATCGATCACAGCTTCACGGATAGCTTCAAAATCTTTGGCCGCTACAGTGACTCTCCTTCGGAAAGCGGCGCTCGCTCGGCCGCTCGCGTCTCGCAAATGACCAGTACGATTGCCAACACGCGGGCGGTCACCGTGGGCGCGACCAATATTTTCTCTCCGCGATTCAGCAATGAACTCCGCTACAACTACACCCGCAACACGCGCTCCCTGGCCTACTCGCTCGACAATTACGACGGATCAACGCCCTGGGACCTCACACAGATTCCAGGCGTCGGGCTGGACGGTTGGCTATGGTCCGGCTATATCTACGGCGGAGGCGACCAGCGCACATCCATGACGCCCCAGGTCATCGGCCAGGAACAGCAAAATATCACGGACAGCTTTACCGCCATGGCCGGCCGCCACAGCTTGAAATTCGGTGTTGACTACCGCCGCCTGGCGACGCCGCTGGATCTTCCCGAGTTCCAAATCACGCTCTACATGACGAGCGAAGAGCAGATCCGTACGAATCGCAGTGCCATTCAGGTAAGCCGCTATACAGGTCCGTTTCGCCCTGTCTATCAGAACTTCTCGGCGTTCGCCCAGGACGAATGGAAGGTGACGAACCGGCTCAATCTCTCGCTCGGCGTGCGTTGGGACGTCAACCCAGCACCGAAAGACGCGTACGGCAAAGACCCCTATACCATTGACCAAATCGACAATCTCGCTACTGCGAAGCTGGCGCCGCAAGGTACGCAACTCTGGAACACCCGCTACGCCAACTTTGCGCCGCGTGTCGGCGTCGCCTACCGGCTGCGCGAGAAGTCTGGTTGGGAGACCATCCTCCGCGGCGGCTACGGAATCTTCTACGACATGGGAAACAACCAGGGCTCGGTAGGCTATGGCGGTGTGGGTCTGTCCACCAGCACCACTTTCCAGAACGCTGCGTTCCCGCTCACCCGGGCGCAGTTGGACACGGTGCCGCAGCCAACCATTTCCACGCCATACGCGGCCGGCGTCTATGGCGGCGTGTCCGCCTACGATCCGAATCTCAGGCTTCCCTATTCACCGCAGTGGAACGTCGCCGTCGAGCAGAGGCTCAGTGACCTGCAAAGCCTGACCGTGAGCTACGTCGGTTCCGAGGGACGCCGGATGTTGATGAATCGCACCTACCGTCCGAACGCCCTTGGCAACGCGAACTTCTCGTCGACCGGCGCCTTGAACATCACGCGCAACGGAGCCAATTCGGACTACGCTGCCCTGCAGGTCCAATATCAGCGCCGGCTTTCGAAAGGATTCCAGGCGCAGACTTCTTACACTTGGTCGCATGCGATTGATGAGGCGTCCTCCAATTTTGAATTGACGCGCCTTCTCCGCGGCAACGCCGATTTCGACATTCGCCATAACCTCCAGGTCGCTTTTACCTACGACATCCCTGGCGCCTATCAACACCGCGCCCTCTCCCTGCTCCTGCAGCGCTGGGCGTTGGATTCTCGCATCTCCGCGCGGACCGCGATGCCGGTCAACATCTCCAATACCACCGGATTCGATATGGCAAACGGCATCAATCAGGAGTATCAACCGAACTTGGTCCCGGGCCAACCCATCTACCTCTATGATCCCGCCTACCCTGGCGGCAGGCGAATCAACCGCGCAGCCTTCGCGACCACCGCTCTCGGTGTGCAGGGCGATCTCGGCCGCAACGTGGTTCGTGGTTTCGGTTCGTCGCAGGCCGACCTCGCGGTCCGCCGCGAATTCGGCATCTCCGAACGGGTCAACCTGCAGTTCCGCGCGGAGGCGTTCAATCTCTTGAATCGCCCCAATTTCGGAGCAATCAACAGCAGCCTGACCGCGGCGGCCTCCCTCTTTGGCCTGTCAACGGGAACGCTGAACAGTCAGTTGAGCGGGCTGAACAGTCTGTATCAGATGGGCGGTCCGCGCTCCATGCAGTTGGCGTTGAAGTTGCGCTTTTAGGGAAAGGGTACGGGAGATGGGCACCGGTTTCGTTCGCAATTTGATTCACAAGCCGCAACAGGTATGGCTTCGCAAGGCGATGTTTCAGATCCACCTATGGAGCGGAATCGCGATCGCGATCTACATTTTCCTGATGGGCCTCACCGGATCCATTCTCGTCTTCCGGGAGGAGATTCAACATCTCTCCGGTACTGCGCCCGCCATCCCGCGGATTGATTCAGCCGGTACGCCCATCGATATGGCGGCGGCGGTCGACAAGGCGAAGGCGGCTTTTCCCAAGGGAAGGATGACGTTTTTTTACGCACCCCGGCCCGGGGTGCCCGTCTACCAGGCTTATTTTGCCGAAGGCAAGGAGAACCGGAGCGCTTATATTCATCCGGTCACTGGCGAGTCGCTCGGCCTTTTAAAAACTGGCGAGAAGAGTTTCATGTACTATGTCGGCCAATTCCACTATTTTTTGCTGCTCAACCGGAACCCTGGCCTCCAACTCAACGGCGCGGGCGGAGCATTACTGCTGCTCCTGACAATTACTGGTCTCGTCATTTGGTGGCCAGGCCTGAAGCAGTGGAAGCGAGGCTTCGCGGTCGACTTCGGCAAGAGTTGGAAAAGGATCAATTTTGACTCGCACAACGTCATCGGCTTCTGGACACTGAGTATCGTCTCCTTCTGGGCCATCTCCGGTATCTACTTCGGTTGGTCGCGTGAATTCTCAAAGGCTGTCAGTGCGATTCTTCCGGTATCTAGTGAGGGCGGCCGCGTCTCTGTAGCGGAAAACAAGACCGGCAAAAGGGTTGAACTGCGTGCGATTACAGACAGGGCCGCGGAGATGATGCCGGGCGCTTACTTGAAGGCCGTGCGCTTTCCTGCCGGCAATACGGCCCCCTATATGCTCTACATGACGAAGGACGCTGAAGCCGGATTCACCAGCGCCGACTATCTCTATTTCAACCCGGCCGACGGCGCCTTTCTCGGCAAAACAATCCGCAGCGACAACAGCAAGATGACCGCCGGCGACTGGATTATCTGGTCAATGGGGCCTATCCATTTCGGAACCCAATTCGGCATGGCCGTGAAGTGCTTGTATTTTGTTCTTGGGCTCTCGCTGCCCTTGCTCGTCGTCACCGGACTCATCATGTACTGGAACCGGTATTTGGGCAAAAAGTGGCGGCAACTGCAGACGAAAAAATCCGCGGAAACTGCGCCGGAGCCTGTCTGGACGTCCGGACTTGGCTGAAACAAGACGGGTGCATTGACAACCGACCGTCCAGACGGTATGTTGGATCTGTGGCCTTCGTGGGCCACCCTATGAGAGACCCGGAGCGCACAAAAGAGAGTGTTCTCGAAGCAGCGGAGCGGCTAATTGCGGAGAAGGGAATTCAAGCCCTGACTCTGGAAGAGGTAGCCGCAGGCGCTGGAGTCAGCAAAGGCGGCTTATTGCATCACTATGCAAGCAAGAGCGCGCTGGTAAGCGGTCTCGCGCAGCGCATGATTGTGCTGCATGAACAGGAAATCGAGGAGTACCGGAAAAAAGATCCGGCCAGTCCCGGTTCCTATACCCGCGCGTATTTGCGCGCCAATTTGAACTGCGTGGATGAATGCACGCAGGTATGCGCCGCCATGACTGCGGAATCCCGTAATTTCCCGGCCATGCGGGAACTCTTCAAACGGTACACCCTGGTTTGCCAGGAGAGGCTGGAAAATGACGGCCTTGACCCCGTAACGGCTTCCATCGTGCGATATGCCGTGGAAGGACTGATGTCGTCCGCCATTTGGGATATGCCTCGCCCGTCCAACTATTCCGAAATTGTCCAACATCTGATGCGACTTGCGGGTGCGCCCGCTTCCACGAAAGCGTGAAGTCCGCACTCTAACCACTAGACAGTCACAACAAGGTCGAAGGTCCTATGTATCGATTTTTGCGTCCGGGGTTCATCCTCGCGGCTCCACTGGCGTTTTGTGCCCTCATTTTAGACGGGTGCGGCGGTAAACCGGCCTCTGCCGGCCCGGCGGCTTATCCTCCTCCCGACGTGGATGTGGTTCCAGTCGCGCAAGAGAATGTGCTGATCCATAGCGAATGGGTCGCAACAATTGACGGCAGCGTGAATGCGCAGATTCAACCGCAGGTAACGGGTTATGTCGTCCGGCAAAACTACCAGGAAGGCGCGTTTGTCCGGAAGGGACAGGTGCTTTTTGAAATTGATCCGCGCCCGATGCAGGCCGTGGTGGATCAGGCCAAGGCGCAAGCGGCGCAGGCGGAAAGCCAGGTGACGCAGGCCGAAAGCCAAGTGCTGCAGGCCGAAAGCCAGGTAGTCCAGTCTGTTGCGCAAATGGCAAAAGCCGAGTTGGACGTGAAGCGAGATACGCCTTTGGCCAAGGCGCGAGCCATTGCGCAGAGCCAGATTGAAACGGAAATTCAGGCGTTGGCAGCCGCCGAAGCGGCCGTCAAGATCGCGAAGGCGAACGTAGCCACCAGTAAGGCCGGCGTCGAAACCGCCAAGGCGGCGGTGGTTGCGGCGAAGGCGAATGTGGCGCAGGCCGAACTGAATCTGGGCTTCACGCAGGTTCGTTCGCTGGTAGACGGCATCGCTGGCGTCGCGCAAACGCAAATTGGCAACCTCGTTAAGACAGACAGCGTTCTCACCACGGTTTCGCAAGTAGATCCGGTACGCGCTTACTTCCCGATCAGCGAACGGGAATATCTCGATCTCGCCGCCAAAACCAAGATCGGCGGAGTCGGCAACCTCTTACAGAGCGGCGGGTCTCCCGTGTTGGACCTGATTTTGACCAACGGAGCCACTTATGGCCAGAAAGGCCGCATCCTGTTTGCCGATCGCCAGGTGGATGCGCAGACGGGCACCATTCGTCTGGCCGCCGTGTTCCCGAACCCAGGTAACGTATTGCGTCCGGGCCAGTTTGGCCGTGTGCGCGCGCTTACTTCCGAACGGGTAAATGCTTTGCTGGTCCCGCAGCGCGCTATCACGGAACTGCAGGGAAAACACCAGTTGGCGGTCGTCGGACCGGACAACAAAGTAAACATTCGCGTAGTCACGCTCGGGCCAGCCGTCCAGTCACGCTATGTCGTGGAGTCCGGCGTGAAGGCCGGTGAGCGTGTCGTTGTGGAAGGGTTGGCCAAAGCAATGGACGGCAGTACCGTCGTTCCCAAGGCAGCCAAGACGCAGGGGCAATAATTCATGTCCAAATTCTTTATAAATCGCCCCATCGTGGCGATGGTGATCTCTATTCTTATGGTGATCGTCGGCACGGTGGCGCTGCTCGGCTTGCCGACTGCGCAGTTCCCCGACATCATTCCGCCGGAAATCATGATTACCGCCATGTATCCGGGGGCGGACGCGCAGACTCTGGAGCAGTCCGTAACCACGCCGCTCGAACAACAGATCAGCGGCGTCGACAGCATGGCCTACATGAGCTCGACGTCCTCCAACAATGGCATCTCCACCATTACCGTGACGTTCGACATCAGCACCGATCCCAATATCGATCAGGTGCTGACGCAACTCCGCACTTCGCAGGCGGCTTCCCAACTGCCCGCCGAAGTGAACACCAGCGGCCTGACTGTACAGAAGTCGTTGAACTCGCCGCTGATGTTCATCAGTATTTATTCGCCGGATAATTCCCGGGACGATGTCTTCCTGTCCAACTACGCGTACATCAACCTCGTTGACGAACTGACGCGCGTCAAAGGCGTCGCCCGCGTGCAGACCTTCGGTGGAGGCCAGTACGCCATGCGCATCTGGATCAAGCCGGATCAATTGGCCAAGTTGGGCGTGACGGTTCCGGAAATTGTGTCCGCCGTGCAGTCGCAGAATCGCGTGAATCCGGCCGGCAAAATCGGCGGCCGTCCAGCGCCGAAGGGGCAGGAGTTCACTCTCACCGTCATGGCGCAGGGGCGCTTCTCCACGCCGGAGGAATTCGGCGGCATCATAGTGCGCGCCAACCCGGACGGCTCGATCCTGCGGTTAAAGGACGTTGCTCGCATCGAGATGGGCGCGCAGAACTACGACACCATCAGCCGTTTCAACGGCCGCGCCACGTCGGGCATGGCCATCTACCAGTTGCCCGGTTCCAATGCCGTGGAAACGGCCAAGAACATTACTGCCAGGCTCGATCAATTGAAGAAGCGCTTTCCGAAAGGTCTTGCGCTCGACATGACTCTCGACACCACGAAAGTCGTCACCGAGGGTATGAAGGAAATCACGATGACATTGCTCGAGGCGTTGGCTCTCGTCGTGCTCGTGGTGTACGTCTTCCTGCAGGGCTGGCGGGCGACGTTGATCCCCCTTCTCGCTGTGCCCGTGTCTCTGATCGGCACGTTCATGGTTTTCCCCCTGCTCGGCTTCTCGGTGAATACGCTCTCCCTTTTCGGTCTCGTGCTCGCGATTGGTCTTGTTGTTGACGACGCCATCGTCGTTGTGGAGGCCGTCGAACATCACATCGAAAAAGGGCTCGCCCCCAAGGCGGCGGCCTTGAAAGCCATGGAGGAGGTATCGGGACCCGTTATCGCCATCGCACTCATCCTGGCGGCCGTCTTCATCCCTACCGCGTTTATCCCTGGCATTACCGGTAGGCTCTATCAACAGTTCGCTGTCACCATCGCCATCTCGGTCATCATCTCGGCCTTCAACGCGTTGTCTCTCAGTCCGGCCCTCTGCGCGTTGCTGTTGAAGCCCAAGAAACCCTCCAATGGGCCTCTTGCTAAATTCTTCGGCTGGTTCAACCGCGTCTTTGGCCGCGGCACGGACTCCTACATCCGCGTCAGCGGAATGATGATCCGCAAGACCGCATTGAGCATGCTCTTCCTCGGCGTGGTGACCTTCGTGGGCGTCGGCATCGGCCAAAAGCTGCCGTCCTCCTTCCTTCCGGACGAAGACCAGGGTTATGTCCTCATCGCCATGCGTTTGCCCGATGCGGCTTCCATTGAGCGCACCGACGCGGCTGCCCGGAAAATTGAAGAGCGCGTGATGAAAATCCCCGGCGTCGCCAGCGTCTTCTCCGTTGTCGGGTTTGACTTGCTTACCGGCGTACAGAACACCTACAACGGCATCTTCTGGGTCACGCTGAAGAACTGGAACGAGCGGAAAGCGGATAACGAACAGTTCGCTGTCATTCAGGGAAACATTGCCGGCGCCATTTCGCAGGTGCCGGACGCATTTGCCTTCCCCATCACGCCGCCCGCCATTCCCGGCGTCGGTAGTTCTGGCGGTTTCACGTTTGTTCTGGAGGACCGCTCTGGCGGCAGTACGGAGGACTTCGCGAAGAATGTCTTCAAGTTCACCGAAGCTGTATCCAAACGGCCCGAACTTGTCGGCGTCAGTTCGGCCTTCCTCCCCAACGTCCCGCAACTCTACGTGAATGTGGACCGCGAAAAAGCGGCTCGCCAGGGTGTGCCGATCAGCGACATCTACAACACGCTCCAGACCTTCATGGGCGGCTATCTCGTGAACTACTTCAATCGATTCGGCCGGCAATGGCAGGTCTATCTCGCGGCGGAAGGCGACTACCGTACCAAGGCCGAGGACGTCGGCCAGTTCTTCGTCAAAAACTCTGCCAACACCATGGTCCCGCTAAGCGCGCTTACCCAGATGGAACGTCGCACCGGCTCGGAATTCAACTTCCGCTACAACGAATACCGGGCAACGCAGATCTTCGGAGCCGCTGCGCCGGGATACAGTTCCGGTCAGGCAATGGCCGCTTTGGAAGAGGTATTTGCAGAGACCATGCCTACAACCATGGCCTTCGACTATACAGGCATGTCGTTCCAGGAAAAGCAGGCTTCCGAAGGCTTGCCTCCCTCCGCCATCTATGGCATGTCCATCCTGTTTGTCTTCCTGATTCTGGCCGCGCAGTACGAAAGCTGGTCGCTGCCCTTCAGCGTCTTGCTGGTTACGCCAGTGGCCGTGCTGGGCGCCTATCTCGCCCTCTGGATGCGTGGATTTGAAAACAACGTCTACGCGCAGATTGGTCTCGTCATGCTCATCGGTATGTCGGCTAAGAACGCCATCCTGATCGTGGAATTCGCGAAGGTGGAGTACGAGAAGGGCCGGCCATTGGTCGACGCGGCTCTGGACGCCGCCCGCCTGCGCCTGCGTCCCATTCTCATGACCGCCTTTGCGTTCATTCTCGGTTGCGTACCCCTCTGGACGGCCAGCGGGTCCGGAGCTCTGTCCCGGCGCATTCTGGGAACTGTCGTTATCGGCGGCATGTTGGCCGCGACAATCATCGCCATCTTCCTGATTCCCGTGATGTTCGTCGTAGTGGAACGCATGACTGCCCGGTTCACCAAACCCAGTCCCGCCGCCGTCGAAGGCGAAGGAGAGCCCGCATGAAACGGTTGGTAGCAGCACTGAGCGCCGCTTGGTTGGCCGGGTGCACCATGGGTCCGAAATACCAACGCCCCAACGTCGCGCCGCCCCCTGCCTTTCGCGGCGCGCCCGAAGCTGCCGCGGATAGCTTCGGAGACGCCAAATGGTGGACTGTCTTCCAGGACGAAGAGCTCCAAAAACTCATTCGTACCGCGTTGGAAGAGAACCCTGACGTTCGTATCGCTGCCGCCCGCATTACGCAGGCCCAGCAGCAGGTCGGCATCTCTCGCGCCGATCAGTTTCCGACCATCAACGGGACTGGCGGTGTGTCTCGCACGCGCAATCCCAGCAATCCGGTCTTTCCCGCTTTTGAAGCCAACATGAGCCAACTCGGCCTTTCCGCCGCTTGGCAATTGGACTTCTGGGGCCGGTACCGCAAGGCCACCGAAGCCGCGCGCGCCACGCTGCTGGCCTCGGAATGGGGCCGCAAAACTGTCATGGCGACGTTAGTCTCGCAATTGGCGACCGCCTACTTCCAATTGCGGGAACTGGACGTGGAACGGGAAGTGGCGCGCGGCGCTTTAGGGGCGCGCCAGGAGTCGCTCAAGCTGAACCGCACGCTGGAAGAGGGCGGCGCCATCTCCAGGTTGGACGTGCACCAGGCTGAGGTTCTTGTAGAGCAAGCCGCGAAGCTGGTGCCCGATCTCGACCGCCGCATCATGCAGCAGGAAAATGCCATTCGTCAATTGATGGGGCAGAATCCTGGTGAAATACCGCGCGGCAAGTCCCTCCTCGCACAGGGACTGCCTCCGGAAGTCCCGGCCGGTATTCCTTCCTCTCTGTTGGAGCGCCGTCCGGATATCCGCGAAGCCGAACTCCGGTTGATCGCGGCCAACGCCCGGATCGGCGTCGCGAAGGCCGCCATGTTCCCTCAGATCTCGCTCACGGGTACCGCGGGCTTCCAGGCCTACTCCATCGAGGGGCTGTTCGATTCGAAAGTCTATACCGTGGGCGCCGCGCTGACGCAGCCGATCTTTGATTTCGGCCGCAACCGCGCCAATGTCCGCTTGTCCGAGGCGCAGAAAGAGGAACTGGTTGCGACCTACCAAAAGTCGGTCCAGCAAGCCTTCCGCGAGGTCTCGGACGCTCTCGCGGCCGTTGCCAAGAACAAGGAATACCGTGTACGGCAGGAGGCGCTGCGCTCGGCGGCCGGTCTGGCCGCGGAGATGTCTTCAGTTCGTTACAAAGGCGGCGCAACTAGCTTCCTAGAGGTCCTGCAAAGCGAAAACGACGTGTTTAATGCGGAGATCGGCTTGGCCCAGGCGTATCTCAATGAACGTCTGGCCGTGATCCAAATTTACAACGCCCTCGGCGGAGGCTGGCAGCAGTAGCGGTCGGCGCTGTAACGCTTTGCCCGGCGGTCGTCGTCTAACAGATGGAGGTACGCAGATGCGTTATCTACTTCTGTTGCCGACGACCGCCTCCTTCGTTTTTGCGCAAGGCCCCGCCTCGGAACCGCAGCTAAACACAGGTTTACCGGACTGGGTGGGAGCCTGGATGTTCATTCCACTGGCGGTTGTACTGCTGGCGCTGTTATTCGCTTTCATCAGCACGAGTGAAACGAGGGCTCCGCACGATGAGGAGAACGGCGAGCCCAATGATTCGATTTCGGGACAAATCCCGCAATCGCGCACGGGCCACTGACCGCGAGAGCTATGTAACACTGTGGGGAGACTGGCAGGCCCCTTGTCTGCCAGCTTTCTGCAGAAAATGCCACGAGCTACGCTTGCTAGGCTTCAGGTTGCCAACCCTGACATCCTTCGTTTCTTCTGCCAATCAAAGAAACGCGTCTATCACTTTCAGGAACTGGCCCGCACTCTGCGGGAACGGCGGGAGGAGTGGGATACCGGACCCCGGATGACAACCGAGGCCCTCATCTCCTTGCTCACCGCTTCCGGCGAACTGCGCCGCGTCATCATCGAACCCGGAAAACGTCACCCGCGCGGTACATCATTCACTCGCTATGTCTGGGGTGCGGCCTCGCCCGAGGAAATAGCTTTGTCGCTGCGCAAGGGCTCATACCTTTCGCACGGTTCTGCTGCTGCGGCTCATGGCCTGTGTGGTGACGCGCCCCGGCGCGTCATCTACGTTAATCAGGAGCAATCGCCGAAGGAGCCTGGCGACGGCGGGACCATCACGCAGGACGGTATTGACCGCGCCTTTCGCGGCAAGCAGCGCCAATCCACATTCATCTACGAGTGCGAAGGCGTGGAAATCGTCGTCTTGAACGGCAAGCATACGGCCGCTCTGGAAGTTTCTGCCGACCCCGCGGTCACACGGCTTGAACGGACCTTGATCGATATCGCAGTGCGACCCTCCTATGCGGGAGGCGTCGACGAAGTCCTCGCCGCCTACCGCGCCGCGGCCGGTAAAGCCATGGCAGCCCGACTTTTGTCGACGCTCCGTAAACTCAACTATCTCTACCCCTACCATCAGGCCGTAGGGTTTTACATGGAGCGCGCCGGTTTTCCTTCCGCCCAGT
The DNA here is from genome assembly GCA_035714175.1 of Bryobacteraceae bacterium. Classification (GTDB taxonomy): domain Bacteria; phylum Acidobacteriota; class Terriglobia; order Bryobacterales; family Bryobacteraceae. Next base: position 55,288 of record DASTML010000185.1, read on the forward strand.
CCTTGCGCATGAAGGAGCCTGGAATAAAGTGGGATTTTTATCTTGCCCACAACATCAAGGACCGCGCCTACTGCTCCGGCTGGCGTATCTACTACCCCAAGTCCTGGCAGCCGCTATGATGGTTCTTCTGCTGTGAAACATCCGCAAACCATCATTTCCCTCGACGTTCTAGACATCCGCTATCCCACCGTTCGCCTCGGAATGGCCGGTTCGGACCCGCGCCATCTCGCGCCGAACTACTCCTGCGCCGTTCCCGTTCTCCGGACCGATGGCGGACTCGAAGGCCGTTCCCTGATCTTTACGATTGGCGACGGCACACAGATCCAGGCTGCGGCCGTGGAGGCGCTTCGGCGTTTCGTCGTGGGCCGCACGCTGGAGGAATTCATCGCGGAGCCTGGCCTGTTTGCCCAGGCGCTTGCCGAGCATCACCAACTCCGGTGGCTCGCGCTGGGGACCTATCGCATGGCCGTCGGCGGCATCGTCAACGCGCTCTGGGACCTCTGGGCCAAGAGCGAGGGCGTGCCCATGTGGCGGCTGCTCACCAGCCTTCCTCCCGCCAAAATCGTCCAGTGTATTGATTTCCACCATCTGCGCGACGCCCTCACCGAAGACGAACTCCTCGGAATGCTCGAATCTCGTCTCGGCGATCGCGATCGCAACCTGGAACGTCTGGGCCGCGAAGGGGTCCGTGTCTACAGCACCGCCGGTTGGTCCGGCCGTCCGCTGGACGAAGTCCGCGCCCTGTGCACCGATCTCTACCGCCGCGGCACGCGTGCCTTCAAAGCCAAGGTCGGCCGGGGCCAGCAGTATGACCGTGCGCGGGCGCTCGACGAAGATCGCCGCATGCTCAACGCCATCCGGGAGTCCACCGGTCCTGACGCTCTGCTCCTCACCGACGCCAATCAAAATCTCGGCGATTGGAAAAATGCCGCGTCGTATATGACCGCGCTCGCGGAATACAAGCTCCTTTTCATCGAAGAGGCCATTGCCTATAACGATGTACTCGGCCACGCCAAGCTGCGCGAAGCTTTGGCCCCGGTCGGCATCGGTGTGGCCGGTGGTGAGCAGGCGCCGGACGCCGTCACCTTCAAACAACTCCTCGCCGGCGGCGGCCTCACCCACTGCCAGATCGATGGAGCCCGTGTCGGTGGAGTCAACGAACTCTTCGCCATCGTCGCCATGGCCGCGAAATATGGCGTGCCTGTTTGTCCCCACAGCGGCGGCATTGGTCTCGGCCAACTGGTTGGAGCCATGTCGATTTTTGACCAGGCCTGGTTCGGCAGTGAGGGCCGTTGGCTCGAATACCTCGAATTTTTGCAGGCGGGCGTCTTCAAAAACCCCCTCGAAGTCAGGAATGGCCACTATGTTCTTCCGGCCGCGCCTGGCTGGGGCCTCGAAATGGAGGACGACTTCATCGCCCGCTACCGCTACCCGGATGGCCCGGATTGCGCCGATGCGGAGGAGGCCGATCGCGTTGCCGCCGCCCAGCCCGGAGCCCCGCCTTACGCCCGCTTCTGGGCGCGGAGCGATAATTAAGGCAGTGGATCTCACGGCAGTACGGCACGCGCCGGGGCAATCGTTCCGATGCGCGTGCTGATTCTCGACAACTACGATTCCTTCACCTGGAACCTGGCGCATGGTCTCGAAGCCGCAGGTGCCCAATGCACGGTCCTTCGTTCGGATTCGCTCGATCTGCCTGCGGTCCGTCAACTCGCCCCGGACCGCATCGTGCTGTCCCCTGGACCCTACGGCCCGGAACGATCCGGCATCTGCGCCCAGGTGGTCCGCGAACTCGGCGGCGCCGTCCCCATCCTCGGCGTCTGCCTGGGCATGCAGGTCATCGCCTCTGTTTCCGGCGCTTCGGTCGTTCCCTCGGGCCGCCCCTGCCACGGCCGTGCGGCCTCCGTCTGGCACGATGGCCTGGGTATTTTCAATGGCGTCCCCAACCCCTTCGCCGCGGCCCGTTACCACTCGCTCATCGTGGAGCCAGCTTCCGTACCTCCGGCCCTGCTGGTCACCGCGCGCGGCGAGGATGGAACCATTCTCGGCTGCCGGCAGGCCGGCCGCTCTGTCGAAGGTGTGCTCTTCCATCCCGAATCGTTTCTCACCACGCACAGTGCGCGACTCTTCGCCAACTTTCTGGGAGTCTGACGGCCTTGCTGCGCCATCGCGTCCGCGCTCTGCTCGGTGACCCTCCTCCCGTTGTCCCCTCGGTCGGCGAGGCCGCCGCATTGTCCCCCGAACAGGTCGCCGGCCTGTTTCAGGAGGAACCCGGTTTCGTATGGCTTGACGGCGGCTCTGGTCGGCATCTCCTATTCCGGAGGCCCTTCGCCGGCCTGGAGGCAGACGCCAATGGGGTTCGCGTCTGGGGCCCGCACGGAGAACAATGGTTTCCCGGCTCCGCCCTCGATGTTCTCGACGCCGTGCTGACCGCCTGGGAAGGTGCGCCGGGCCCTATTCTGGTCGGGTGGGTCGCCTATGAAGCGGCGGCGGAATGGGAGCAACTCCCCTTTCCTCCCGCCTCGGAAGTGCCGCGCATGCGGTTTGCGATCTATGACTCGGCCCTCATTCGCGAGTCCCCCGGCCGCTGGCTTGTTCCGCAATCCCCTCTCTGGTCGTCGGCACTGACGCGGGCCGCCGCCCGCCCGCTCTCTCCTCCGCAAGTCGAAGGAGCCGCGCTCACCCTCTCTCCGGACGCCGCCTTTTCCGCTAGCGTCGCCCGCATCGTGGAGCGAATCTACGCGGGCGACTTCTTTCAAACCAACCTGTGCCGCCGCCTGGAGGCGCGCCTGCCGGCTGCCTCCATCTGGCCTCTTTACCGCCGCATGCGCGCTCTCGGCCAACCGGCCCGTGGAGCCTTTCTCCAACTAGGCAATGGCCGCGCCGTACTCTCCATGAGCCCCGAGACCTTCCTGGAAACCTCCGCCGGCCGCATCCGTTCCTTGCCCATCAAGGGCACACGCCCTCGCGGCCGTGACGGCGCCGAAGACGCGGCTCTGCTCCGCGATTTGCAGTCGAGCGAAAAGGATCGCGCTGAGCTCGCCATGGTGGTGGACGTCACGCGCAACGACCTCAGCCGCGTCTGCCAACCCGGTTCCGTGCAGGTGGAAGGCCACGCCGCACTGCTGACGCTTCCCACCGTCCATCACACTCAAACGGGCGTCACCGGTCAGCTCCGCCCCGGCGTCAACGCGGCCGCCATTCTGCGCGCCGCCTTCCCGCCAGCTTCCATCACCGGCGCTCCCAAGCTCGCCGCCATGGAAGCGGCATGGCGCGAAGAGCAGATGCCGCGCGGCGTCTGCATGGGCGCCATTGGCTGGCTCTCGCTCGACGGCGGCATGGAGCTCTCCGTTGCCATTCGTACCGCCTATGCCCACGACGGCCGGGCTGTCTACCTGGCCGGTTGCGGCATCACTGCGGACTCGGACCCGGCTGCCGAACTTGCCGAAAGCCAGGTCAAGGCCGCCGCGTTTCTACAGGCGCTCGGCCTCGATCCTCCACGGTAGCTGTTTATCCCGCCGCTCCCGTCGCTTCCTGCAAACGCTCGTTCCACGCAATGCCCAGTCCCGGGCCATCCGGAATGCGGTACTGCCCGCCTTCGCAGGCCAGGGGCTCCGCCAAAAATGCGTTCGCCGTCGCCAGTACATTGGGGTTGAATTCACACAGGGAGCAATTGTCGGTCGCCGCCGCAAAATGGAGCGCCGCCGCAATTTGTGGTCCCATCGCGATGCTTAGGTGCGGAACCACTTCGCCGCCGAACCCCTCCGCCATCCGCCGCGACCCCGTAATTCCGCACCGGCCCAGGTCCGGCTGCAGCACCTGCATGTAGGGCAGCAGAGGCCGCAACTCGTGCAGGCTGCGGTAGCTCTCCCCCAAGGCCAGCGGCGTGTAAATGGCCGAGGAAAGCGCCGCGTGGCCGTCCACGTCTTCCGGATAGAGCGGGCACTCCAGCCACCGTGCGCTGCGGTCGTCCAACTGCCGCGCCATCTCCGCGGCCTCCTCCGGCGGCATGTGCCAAAGCGCGTCCACCGCGAACCGCATTCCCTCCGGCAATGCATCGGCAATCGCCAGCAAGTCGCTCCATTCGTTCTCGTAGTAGAGCTTCACCAAGGCAAACCCCTCGCTGGCATACCGCGCCGCGAAGGCAGCCCGCTCCCGCGCCGTCGCGCCGGATGTCCCGCTCAGATAGGCCGGTATCGTGGCCTTCGGAGCCTCGCAAAGCAGTGCGCTGACCGGCTTTTGGGCCATTTTGCCGGCCAGGTCCCAGAGGGCGATGTCCACGCCGCTGATGGCGTCTACCATGAAGCCGCCAGTCTGCCCTCGCACTCGCATCGTCGCGTACATCCGCTCCCAAAGAGCCGCAATGCCCGCGGGCGTCCCGTCGAACGCTTCGCCCTCTAAGACAGGACGCAGCAGCAGGTCCACAATGGTGCACGCCACTTCCGGCGCCAGCGGCGCCTGCGCTTCGCCCCAACCTACCTCGCCGTTGTCCAGTTCCACGCGAATCAGCGCTGTTTCAAAATGGATGGAATAGAGTACCGGGTAGGCGGTTGACCACCGGTAATTACCTTCGCCGCGCAGCATCGTCGGCGAGCCCGCTGTGCCTTGCGCGTTCGTGAAATCGCGAGGCAGCCGTACAGGAATTGCTGTAACTTTGGTTATCCGCATATACAATAGAAAACTCGCATGAAACTACGACGCCTGACCCGGAAACGCGCGACCGATGAGGTGTATGAAACCCTCCGGGATGCGATTCTGAACCGGTTGTTCAAGCCGGGCGAGCGTTTGCAGGTGGACGAAATTGCGGAGCGTCTGGGCGTAAGTTTGACGCCGGTCCGCCACGCCATTCAGCAGTTGGCCACTGAGGGCCTCATTGAAATCAAACCCCGCAGCGGAACGTTTGTCGCGACTCTTTCTTTGGAAGAGATCGAAGCGACCTTCGACGTGCGCATCGCGCTGGAATGTCTTGCCGCCGAAAAAACGATGGACCGCATCAAGCCCGCTGACGAGCAGAAATTGGAAGAACTGCTTGAGCAATTGCGAAAGACGGTTGCTGACGAGGAGTCGCTCCGGAAGCATGAAAAGGCCAACAGCGATCTCCACCTGCTCCTCATTGAATCCGCTGGCAACCGCCGCCTCACTGAAATCTATAAAGGTCTCAACGCCCACCTGACCATCGCCCGCATCCACGCCGCCGAACGCAATACCGCTGGGGATCCCCGTCCCGCGAAGGAAACGGCCCGCCGCTTCGCCGTCGAACAGGCCGAACATGACGAGATCATTGCCGCCCTGCGCCAGCGCGATCTGCCCCGCATGCAGGCTGCCCTCCGCAGGCACATCGGCCGCGCCAAGGAGTCGTTGATGAACGCCTGGAAATCGCAAAACTAGTCTCAGTTCTCGCTCGGTCGCTGAATCTTCTCAATGACCAGAACAGGGACAGGGCCCTTGCGGGACTCTAGTTTCAGTCCTAGCTGCTCTTGCAAGGCGGCAAATAAGGAAGGTCCGGAATCCTCCGCGGCCGCCGGTCCGCCCGCGTTGGGGCCTGCGTCCGGCGTCCATTGCAAGGTGAAGTCGTAGACGCCGGTAAGGCCCGTCTCGTCCGCCACATGCCGCCCCAGGGATTGCGAGAGTGTGAAGACGAGCCGGTCGAGCGGTGCGGAGGTAGCCGTCACTCTCCCTCGCCCCATGTTGTGATTCGGGCCGCGTTCGGGCGCCGCTGCCGGTTTCAGTTTTGGCCCCCCCTTGGCAATCACCAGCGCGTAAATCGGTTGCTCTTTCGTTTCCGCGCGAAGTACCAACCCCAGGCGGTCACGCAGAACAGCCTGCATGCGTTGCCGGTGCCGGTTCAGTGTGGAGTCCACCTCGCTCGCGCTCATCGTGGGGCTGAGGGCGGTTTCGGGTGTATCGGGCGTCATCACCAGGTCATAGCGTTCCGTCTTTACCCAGGCCGGTACATTGGCGAGTTGGAACTCCTGCAGATTGTAAGCGAAGCGCAGTAGCAGCAGGATGCTGTTGTTCCGCACGCGAAGGCCCCCTTGCGGGCCAGGGCCTAAATGCACCATAGTCTCTCCGGGCGGCGTAGGCCGGATAGTGACGGCCTCATAGCCGTACTTCGGAGGCGGAGGAAGGGTTTGCCCCCGTAGGACGCCAAGGAGCAGCGGAAAGAAACAGAGGCAGCACGCGGCAACCGTCAGCATCGCTTTGCGCGGGGCCGTCAGGGGGAGTACAACTCGTTGCGTCATGATTTCCCGTACTCTTGTCGTAAGATCGGACCCCGTCACCCCCGCCGCGCAAGGCGCGGGCGTTTGCAGGCAAAACCTGCAAACACCCAGAATTCCGGCCACATAGTCATCCGCTGAATTTCCCTCTGCCGCTACGCTCTCGTCGCAGGCGCGCTCTCTCTCGGCGAGCAGCCGGCGGCCGATCCACCAGACCAGCGGATGGAACCAGAACACCGTTTGCGTAAGTAGGTGCAGTCCCGCGCCTAGGTTGTCGTGCGCGCGGAGATGGCAAAGCTCGTGGGCCAGAATCGTCCGCAGCTGCGCCGGAGTAAGCCGCTCCGGTAAGCCCTGCGGCAACAGGAGCACCGGGCGGAGAATCCCGAAGAGCCCTGGTTCCATGCGTGATTTTGTCACTAGTACGGGAACCGGCATATCCAGGGAAAGCCTCGTTCCCTCCTGTGCGATCCGGCGTAGTCGCAGCCATTGCATCATCCAGCGCAACGCAAGGAAGGCGGAGCCCAGAGCCCACAAGGAGGCGGCAGCCTGCCGCCCCTGCCATTCGGGAACGGGGAGCGCCGGAATTGCGACTAGCGGGGCGGGGGAGAGCGCAACGTCCAGGCGTTCTACGGTAACCGCCCTAAAGGGCGGGCTTTCCAGGGGCCGGCCCAGCCGGTCGCCCCAAGCCACAAGCAGGGAAAACGGCAGCAGGAACTTGACGGAAGCAGCAAGCCACAGCCAATAGCGGAGCCGCGCCCGGTTGTTCCGCAGCAGTAGGCAGGCGGCGCCGGCAACAGCGCCGAACGCGGTCGATTGCCAAAGATGGTTGAACAGCTCCTGCATGGCGGGTTTCTCCTACTTGCGCGGCGTCTTCCGGCTCAGTTCTTCCGCCATCCGTTCGGCCTGGCGCACATCGGCGAGCGTCAACTTTCCCGTCTGCACAAGGTGGGCCATGACAGGCTGCGCATCGCCGCCAAACAATCCCAGCAATTCGTCAATCAGCCGCCCTCGGACCTCCTGCCGGTCCAGCGCGGCTTGAAAAATATGCGCGTTGCCGATCTTCCGGATACGCTGGATGGCGCCCTTCTCTTCCAGCCGGTACACCGTAGTCTGGATCGTGCTGTAAGCCGGCCGGCCGGGCTCGGGGAAGGCCTCCTGGATCTCACGGATCGCGAGTTTTCCCTGTTTCCAGAGCGCATCCATGATTTGGAGTTCCAGCGGCGAAAGTCGGGGTAGGCTCATCTGCATCTACTATATGTGTATGTTTTGCTGCCAGCAAGAAATTTGTGAGTGCGCATCGAAAATAGGGCATCTCAATGGGAATAGTTACTCTGTCACCGGCTCTCGTACCAGCCGCCGCACCAGAACATAGGACAGCGGGTGCAGCACGCTCATCAACAGGAAAATGGCCTCATAGCCGAACCACTGCACCACATAGCCTGTCATCCACGTAAATAGCGTGCCGCCCAGCCCGTTGCCGAAAGCCAGGATGCCGGATACGGTGCCGATGAGGGGCTTCGGAAACACGTCGTTGGTCAGAGTCGCTTGGTTGGTCTTCCAGGCCATATGGGAGAATGTCACCACGCAAATCAGCGCCAGCGTGAGCGTGCGCGTCGGCGCGTGGTTCACGGCAATGCTCAACGGCATGGTGAACGCAAACGGCAGCATGATGGCGAAGCGCGCGCGCAGCGGCGTAAATCCGCGTCCGACCAGCCGCCCGCTCAGCCAGCCGCCGCACAACGCCCCGGCGTCCGCCGCCAGGTACGGCATCCAGGCCATCATGCCCATTTCGGCCATCGTGAAACCGCGCTGCTCCACCAGATACTTCGGAAGCCAAAACAAATAGAACCACCACACCGGATCGGAGAAGAACCGCGCCAGCAGCAACCCCCAGGTCTGCCGGTAGCGCAATAGTTCCCTCCAGGTCGTCTGGGGCCTGCTCCCCTCCGTCACGGCGGCATCCGCCATCACATAGGCACGCTCGGCTTCGGTGATGCGCGGATGGCGGTCCGGCGGATAATAAATCGCCAGCCAGAACGCGAGCCAAACGAACCCAAGCGAACCGGTGGCGAGAAACGCCGGTTGCCATCCATAATGCGCGTGAATCCAGGTGATCGCCGGGGGAGCGATCACGGCCCCAATCGCCGCGCCGCCGTTGATCAGCCCATGGATCAGCGCCCGCTCCTTCGCCGGATACCACTCGCTAACGGCCTTGAAGGCCGCCATGAAGTTCCCGGACTCTCCCATTCCCAGCAGGAACCGCAAAATGCCCAGCGACCAAACGCCCTGCGCAAACGCATGCAGCATGTTTGCCGCCGACCACCACACCATGAACACGCTCAGCGAAAGCCGTGTCCCCCACCGGTCAACCAGGAATCCTGAGCCTACGTACATCACCGTGTAGGCCGCCAGAAATGCGGTCAGAACGTTCGAGTACCCAACCGGCGACAACTGCAACTCCCGCGTCAGCACGGGGGAAAGAACCGAGAGCGTCTGCCTGTCGATGTAGTTGATTACCGTTGACAGGAACAACAACGCGGCAATCCACCAGCGCAGATGCGGGATTTGCATAAATTAGCCGCGGCTAAGTAGGGCCGGCTCTTCGCGGTTGGCCAGTTCGCGGAGATGTGCCAATTCGGCCACGCTCTCCGGCTCCAGCGATGCGGTGGGATGCCGTACATGAGCCGATGAGATCACGCCCTCGGCCACCAGACTGTGTTTCTGCGCCGATACGCCCAACCCCGGTTGCAGTTCAAACCGCAGCAGGGGCAGCACTCGCAGAAAACGGTCCCAGGCCTGCGCAACCTTTTCCGCTTCCAGTAGATCCCAAATCGCAACCAGGTCGCGCGTCCGGTCGCTGCCAGGCATCTGTCCGCGCGCGCCGCGCTGCCATTCTTCAATAAAAAACTGGCAGTTTAATCCGCCGAAGAGCGTCAACGAACCGGCCGCCTGTTTCGCTACCGCCGTAAACTTTGTCGGCGTCGGCGGCGCTTCCACCTTCACGTAGCGGACATTTTCAATCTCCCGGCCCATCCGCGCCAGCAGCGCGGCAGGCATCGGCACCTGCGTCATCAGCGGCGCGTCCTGCACCATGATGGGAATTTTCACCGCGCGTGAAATAGCGCTGAAATAGTACATCAACCCGTCGCCGTCTGTCTTTAGGAAGTAAGGGGGCAGCACCATCAGGCAGTCCGCGCCAAGGTCTTCCATCTCCTTGCTCAGTTCCACTGCTGCGTCAGTGCCTGTGTGGCCGCTCGATGCAACCAGCGGCACGCGGCCATTCACGCGTTTGGCGATCCGCCGCATCAGTTCCGTACGTTCAGGCCCGGAAAGCGCGTAACCTTCGCTCGCATTGCCGAAAAGTCCGATTCCGTGCGCCCCCTGTTCCAATAAATAGTCGATCAGCCGGTCCTGGCTGTCGAAGTCGATAGAGCCGTCCGGGTGGAAGGGCGTGTTGGCAATCGGGTAGACGCCGAAAAGGGTTTGTGACAAGAGATCCTCAATCCAACTGAAATTTTATATCACAGAATGGCTTGGCGTCACATTGCGTCCGTACGTGGACTTTGATTTGATCGTACTTGATAATCATGAGCAAGTTCGTATTCGGGGTGCTGTCGGCGGCGGTCTTGCTGGGCCAACCCGTGGAGTTCAATCGCGAGATCCGGCCCATTCTCTCGGACCGCTGTTTCGCCTGCCACGGTCCTGACGCTGGCAACCGCAAATCCGCTCTTCGCCTGGACAGTGAGGCGGAAGCCAAAAAAGACCTGGGCAGAGGCCGTTTCGGTATCGTACCCGGCGATGCGGCCAAAAGCCTCGTCTATCAGCGCATCACATCTACGAATAAAGCGCTCCGCATGCCGCCGCAATACGCGGGGCATGCCGCTTTGCCCGAAGCGTCCATTGCCGTCATCAAACGTTGGATCGAGCAGGGCGCGCCCTGGCAGGCGCACTGGTCGTTCGTCCCGCCCGTGCGTCCTCCTGGACCGCACGCCATCGACAGCTTCATCCGGGAACGGTTGGCCAGGGAAGGGCTGAAACCCGCGCCCCCCGCTGCCCCGGAAACGTTGCTGCGCCGCGCCTACCTCGATCTTACCGGCCTTCCGCCCGCTCCCGCGGAAGTCGACGCGTTCCTCCGGGACCCCTCGCCCGCCGCCTATGAAAAGGTGGTCGATAAGCTGCTGGCCTCTTCCGCTCACGCCGAGCGTATGGCCCTCCGCTGGCTGGATGCGGCCCGGTATGCCGACACCAACGGCTATCAGAGTGACGGTCCGCGTGATATGTGGCGTTGGCGTGATTGGGTCATCGAAGCCTACAAACAGAACATGCCGTTCGACAAGTTCACCGTGGAGCAGATCGCCGGAGACCTTCTACCCAATGCCACGCTCTCCCAACGCATCGCCACCGGTTTCCACCGCAATCACCGGACCAACGCCGAGGGCGGCATCGTGGAAGAGGAGTTCCGCGTCGAATACGTGGCCGACCGCGTCGAAACCACGTCCACCGTCTGGCTCGGTCTCACCATGGGCTGCACCCGTTGTCACGATCACAAGTACGATCCGTTACGCCAGAAAGACTTCTATTCCATGTTCGCGTTCTTCAACAACGTTCCGGAACGCGGGCTGGTCTACAACTTCGGCAACGACGAACCCATGATCAAGGCTCCCACGCCGGAAATGGCGGCTAAACTTGCGGGGTTCGACCAAGCTCTCGCCAGTGCCGAAGCCGATTGGGACGGCCGCCAGACGCTGCTCGGCAAGCAACAGCGCGCCTGGGAGAAGAAGATTCGCAAAGGGGCGGACGATTGGAGCATCCGGAAGGGTCTCGTCTACGCGAACGATGGCAAGCGGCTTTCCTTCGACGGCAAAACTCCCTACGATGCCGGTGACAAGGGCAAATTCAACTACATGACGCCCTATAGCTTTTCGGTCTGGATCAAGCCGGAAAGCGAAACCGGAGCCATTCTCTCCCGCATCGAGGACTACTGGGAGGGCGAGGGTTACGGTCTCTACGTCAAAAACGGAAATATCCACTTTGTGGCCACCCGCCGCTACACGGACATCTCGCTCCGGCTGGAGACCGCCGAAAAGGTCAAGCTCGGAGCTTGGCAGCATATCGCGTTCACCTACGACGGCAACCGCAAGGGCAAAGGGGTTCGTATTTGGATCGATGGCAAACCAGCCACAATCAAGACCACTTTCGACGAACTGACCTACCCCTTCGGCCCTAAGGTCCCCTTCCTGATCGGCGGCGGCGGCGGTCTCCGGTTCCAGGGCGAAATCGAGGACGTACGGGTTTTTGACCGTGCCCTCACCGGAGAGGAAGCCCTCTCGACCTATGTCCGGGAACCGCTCGCCGCACTGGCCCGCATCGCTCCCGCCCAGCGCACCCCGGCCCAGAACGCCAAACTCCATCTCGCGTTCCTCGATACCGCCATGTCCAAGGAAGGCCGGGCGTCACTCGAAGCCCGGGACGCAGCTAAGGCTGCGCGCGACAAGTACTATGCCGTCATCCCGACGGTCATGGTGATGGAGGAAGGCCCCAAGCGCCAGGCCTACATCCTAAAGCGCGGGGCTTATGACGCCCACGGAGACCCGGTAGAGCCCAACACCCCCGCGCTCCTTCCCGCTATGAAACCGGAATGGCCGAAAAACCGCCTCGGCCTCGCTTACTGGCTGGTGGACCGGTCCAACCCGCTCACCGCCCGCGTGCAGGTGAACCGGCTCTGGCAAATGTTCTTCGGCCAGGGTCTCGTCAAAACGGTGGAGGATTTCGGCTCGCAGGGCGAGTGGCCGGTCCACCTCGGCCTGCTGGACTCGCTCGCCGTCGAGTTCATGGAGAGCGGGTGGAATCTGCAAGCTATTGAAAAACAGATTGTTATGAGCGAGACGTACCGCCAGTCTTCCGCCGCCTCCGCGGAGCTTTGGCAGCGGGACCCGGAAAATCGCCTCCTGGCGCGTGGCCCCCGCGTCCGCCTTGCCGCCCCGTTTGTCCGGGACCAGGCGCTGGCGGCCTCCGGCCTCCTGGTCGATAAAACTGGCGGCCCTTCCGTGAAGCCCTACCAGCCGCCTGGCCTGTGGCAGGAACTGGGCGGCGGCGGTGGATATAAAGAGGATAAGGGCGAGGGCCTCTACCGCCGTAGCCTGTACACCTTCTGGAAGCGGACCGTTGCCCCCCCGATGATGATCAACTTCGATGCACCCACTCGTGAGGGGTGCATTGTGCGCGAGACGCGCACCAACACGCCCCTTCAGGCCCTGAACCTGATGAACGACGTCGCATTCCTGGAAGCGGCCCGGAAAATGGGGGAGCGGATGATGCGCGAAGGAGGGTCGGTCCCGGCCGAGCGGGTGGCGTATGGATGGAAGTTAGTGCTCGGAAGGGCGCCAAAACAGCGCGAAAATGATGCACTTTTGCGCGCTTATGAACGCTTTTTGATGCGTTTTGGCGCCGATTTGCACGCTGCTGCAGCCTATTTGAAGCAGGGTGAGGCCCCCCGGGACCCCTCTTTGCCCGTCGCGGAGTTGGCCGCCAGTTCCGCCGTGGCCAACCTGATTCTTAATCTCGATGAAGCGGTAACGAAGGAGTAATGATGATGGACCCGCTCGAAAAACAGTACAGGCAGGAACAGTGGCGGCACATGACGCGGCGGCACTTTTTCGGCCGTACGGCCGCCGGCATCGGTAC
>DASTML010000186.1:0-27561 GCA_035714175.1 Bryobacteraceae bacterium
GAATGGGGGACCTTCGCCTGCGGGCTGCGCTTCGCTCCGCCCTCCGGCTTCGGCCCCCATTCCCATGCTGGTCTCACTATTGGCTACTAACCATGGAGAATCCGTTTACACAGAATTCTTGACACCGCCGAAATGATCCAGGTGCGGTAGTTTTCGACGCCCGCTTCCGAGAGCGCTTCGCTATGAAACAGGCCGAAGAAGGCTTGGCGGATGAGCAGGGAGCGGGGCGTCATCGCCGGACCACGGCGAGGATGGACTGGGCAATGGGCGCGTAGTCCTGCTGCTGCGTCACTTGTGCGAAGACCTGCTGGAGATCCGGCCGCAACGAGGTGCGCAGGTTTTCAATGGACTCCTGGAGAACGACCTTTCCCTGGTAGAGGATGACGACACGGGAGCAGACCTTTTCGACCACTTCGAGAACGTGCGAGCTGAAGAGGATCATCTTTCCTTCGGAGGCGAGCACTTCGAGCAGGCTGCGAAGGAGTTGGGCGGCGTTGACGTCCAGACCGGAGAAGGGCTCATCGAGGATGAGGAGTTCGGGGTCGTGCAGAAGAGCGGCGGCCAAGAGAATGCGCTGCCGCATGCCCTTGGAGTAGGTGGACATGACGGTGTTGCGGGCTTCGTGGAGTTGGAAGAGCCGGAGCAGATCGGCGGTGCGCTGGACCGCGTCGTTGAAAGGAATGGAACGGAGCCGGGCGACGAATACGAGATATTCCGCGCCGCTCAAATGGGTGTAGAGTTGCGGTTCTTCCGGAACGTAGCCGAGCCGGCGCTTGAAGGCGATGGGATCGTCGACGATGGTTCGGCCATGGAGATAGACCTCGCCTTCGGACGGATCGAGCAGGCCGGTGATGATCTTAACCGTAGTACTTTTGCCGGAACCATTGGGACCGAGATACCCAAGAATTTCGCCGGGACGGATTTGGAAACTTACATTGTCCAGGGCGGTGAGGCCGCGATAGCGCTTCGTTAGGTTTTTGACTTCGAGCATTTGGCCGCCATTTTCCGGTAGGTTTGTAGCCAACTTACAGCGAGTAAAAGTACGGAGAGTACAACGAGCAGAACGGCGAAAAAGAGAAGGGCGTAGAGTTGCGTGGCGGCATCCAAGCGCGGATTGATGATGCGATTCGCGCTGCCAATGGTGATAGAACCGGCGAAGGTGACCACGACCGCGGCGAGCAGTCCGGCGGTGAGCCAGATGTAGGACCCGGGCGACGTGGCGCGTAGGCGCAGCGCGCTCCCGAGAATGTCGAGCATCGCTGTGAGGCGGTTGGTGTCCGGATGGTAGAGGTCGGCTTCGATTTGGGGGCCGAAGCGATCGCGGAACTCCTCCGGATAGAGGCGGAGCACGATAGCGACGAGCGGATCAGGCATGTTGCGACAACCTCCGGCGGGCGGCCCGCAGTAGCGACTCCAGGCGTTTGGCTTCGGCTTCGGCGACGCAGCGGCCCAGGCCTGTTAGCCGGTAGTATCGACGCCGCTGATCCTCATTTTGTTCCGGGCGGCGGGGCGACTCTTCGATGATCTGTACGGAGAGAAGACGGTCCAGCAGGGTGTAGAGCGTCCCAGGACCGAGGCGGACCTGGTTGTTGGTGGCGGCGCGAACTTCCAGCATGAGGGCGTAGCCGTGACGGTCCCCTTCGGCCAGAGCGAGGAGGACCTGGAATTCGGCGGGGGTGAGAGGGAGATATTCTTCCGGGGCGTGCATACTCAGTCGATGGTCAGTATATCGACGGTCGTACGAATTAGCAAATGAAAAATCAGGCAATTAGCAGACGAAAGGCGTTTGGTCTAGAAACCATTGCCGACGGCGTTGGCGCCATGGGGCCGAGAGGGTGTATTCGGGGTGCTCCGGACAAGCGGAGAAAAGCCAGGCAGCGGTATCACAAAAGGATTCGCAGGCGTAGGCGGGAAAATGGCGGGGCAGGAGGTTCTTGCGCCATTGACTGGACCAGCCAAGTTCTCCGCGGGCATGGACGGCGAGTTCCTGTTCGAGGAGTTGTTTCCATTGTGCGCGGCGGGGGTTTCCCAGGCGGACCCAGGCGAAATGAAAGAGCTCGTGGGTGAGAATACGCGAACGCTCCGCCGGGTTGCGGCGGAGCGTTGGATGCAGATGAATTTCGCGGCGACGGATATCAGCGCCGCCGATGGCCTGGCGCCCATGGTCCGTGAGGCCGTGGGTCCAGAATAAACGGATTGGCTTACTTTTCGATGGCGATAGGACCAAAGGCAGGGGCGCCCATGTCCAATTCGTCGTTGAGGTTCGCATAAGGATCGCGGCCGGCGGCGTAATGTACCGTGGCTCCGTCAGGGAGTTTGCCGGACACACTGAGGACGACGGAGTTGCCATCGCGGGGATCGATCTGGGTGCGGAAGATGGCGGGAAGTTGCGCGCCGTCGGCGCCGTGGATGGAGAAACCGGTGAGCCGGCCGGCGGTGACAAGTTTACCGTTGACTTCGGCGAAGAGGATGCGGACAACCGGGCCTTCGACCTTGGCGTTGACGGGGCGGGGACCGCGCTTATAGGGACGGAACTTTTCGATTTCAGGGTGGAGATCGTGGGTGACGAGATTAGCGATGCGGAGAGCGATGCGCTTGAGGTCCGGGGTGCTGATGTGAATGCCGTCATCGAGGGACAGATCGACGGCGGGCACCATACCGACGCGCGGTACGCGGGATTCGATTTTCCGTTGCGCTTCCTGCACGGCGTTCCATTCGGCCTGGTTGGTGTAGTTCACGTGGCGGCCAATCTGGACGTAATAGAAAGGCAGATCGGGCTGGAGGAAGTCCTGGCGGAAGGCGGCGATCAACTTCTCAAACTTGTCCGGGAACTCGGCGACTACTTTAGGATTGGCGTCTGATTCTCCCTGATACCAGAGGACGCCGCGAATGCGGGCTCCGACGGCAAGGAAGCGGCGGTAGGTGGCGCCGTAGAGCGAATCGCCCTGCTTGTCCTTTAAAGAGGGGCTCCACTGGTCCATGGAAGTGCCGCCGTGGGCGCAGGGGATGAGGCCGATGGGAACTCCGGTGCGCTGGAGCATGATCTTGGCGAAGGGAAGCCCGAGGCCCGCTCCTTTGCGGCGGTTGGCAATATATTGTTCGAGTTCCTGGCCTTCGAGCTTCTTCACGTTGCCGTCCTTATCCTTGCGCCAATGCACGCGGTCGGCTGCATTGGGAAGTTGGTGGAGCGGTTCGTTGGCGAGCACCCAGCGGTCCGTTTGGTCGAAGGAACGGATGCGGGGGTCGGATTGTTCGACATCGACGAGATCGCCGACGCCTTCCATATTGGATTGGCCGGCGAGGAGCCAGAGGTCGCCGACGAAGAAGTCCTTGACGCTATCGAGGGTGGTGGTGCCGGCGACGCGGACTTCGATGGAGTAAGGACCGCCTTGGGGAATGCCTTTGATGGTTCCGGACCAGGCATTGTTTTTGACTCGTTCGAGGGCGCTCCAATCGTGGCCGGTGAGCGGATCGCCCTTGTCCGAGACAATGCGCGCTTCGACAAACTTATTGAGCGAGGCGCGCGGGGCCGTGCCGGCGATTTTGATGTCTGCGCGGCCTTCGTTATCGCGTTGGACGACGGAGCCGGCCGTGGGGCCCATATTGATCTTCAGATCCTGGGCGAAAAGTGGGGTGAATAGAAAAGTTACGTATGCTAAGGACCGGAACCGCATGCAGAAGATGGTATCACTGGCCGGAAGCATGATAGGCTCGGGGGCGCAATGGACAGGCGCACTTTCTTAACGGGCACAACACTGGCTGGCGCGGCGGCAGCGGCGGTCAGCGGGCCGATTCCGATGGGATTGAATACGTACTGTCTGCGGGCGCTGCGTTGGAACGACGCCCAGCATCTGGATTATTGCGCATCGCAGCGGCTGGACGCGGTGTTCCTACAGGATTCGCTGGATGCGAAGCGGGACGATCCGGCCCATTGGAAATGGGTGCGGGGGCGGGCGAAGGAACTGGATCTGCATCTGGAAACGGGCGGCAGTTCGCTGTTGCCGAAGACGGATGCGGAGATGGGCGAACGGATGGCGCTGCTGAAGCGGAACATCGAGAGGGCGGCGGCGATGGGTTCGCCCCTGGTTCGTACACTGTTGGCTTCGGACCGGGCGAGCTTGCCGCCCGGTCCGATTGCGCAGCATATCGAGACGGCGAAGAAGATGCTGCGGACGGTGCGCAGCCAAGCCATGGATGCGGGCGTGAAGATCGCCGTGGAAGTGCACAAAGATTTGCAGGCGCGGGAACACCGGCAGTTAGTGGAAGAAGCCGGGCCGGAGTTTGTCGGCACTTATCTGGACACGGGGAATCCGGTGTTCGTGATGGAGGATCCGCTGCAAACGGTGGAAGTTCTGGGGAAGTATGCGCTGACGGTCCACCTGCGGGATTCGGTGGTTTATGAGCATCCGCGGGGAATTGCGGTGCAGTGGGTGCCGCTCGGCGAGGGGACGATTGATTTTCCGGCGATCGTGTCTAAGGTGAGGGAACTCTGCAGCAACGTCCATATTTATATCAAGCCGATCACGGGCCGGCCGCCCTATGTGCATCCGATTTATGATGACGCCTATTGGGCGACCTACCCAGAGGTGAAGGCAGGGGACTTTGCGCGATTCCTAGCGCTGGCGAAGAGAGGCCGCCCCTATGAGGGCCACGTGGTCATTGAAGATCTGCAGGGGCGGCCGATTCCGGCTCCTTTTTTGCCGGCGATTCAGTTCCAGCAACGAGAGCACATGGAGCGGTCCATCGGCTATGCGCGGCGCGTGCTGAAACTCGGGGTCCGCAGCTAGCGCTGCTGGGATCGGACTTCGCTGCGTTTCACCTGGACGCGGCGGCGGCCGGAGGCCAGGCGGGCGCGGGCGGCTTCTTTTGCTTCTTCGGAAATTTCGATCTTATTGTTGACAGAACGGGCCCCGGCCGTTTTCGCGAGCCGGGTGGCGGCTCCCTTGTGTTGAATAACATTCGCCTTTCCTTCGATGGTGGTGACGCCGCCGCTGGTGGTGAACTTAAAACCGTTCTTGCCAATTTTTGATTTGGCGAGTTTAGCCTGGATACGCGCCTGAATTTCCGCGTCGGTGGCGCGGGGTTGGGCGGCGGTGTCGCGTTTGTGCGTTTGTGCCGCCGCCGGCGGCCGCGCGTGCGGCTGCGCCGAAAGGACGGCGAAGGAGAGAAGGAGTAAGAGCAGTTTCATCTCCTAGAGATAGTGGGGGGCGCGGGCAAAAGTTCTCCATGTAGAATTGAGACAACGATGCGGCATTACCTTTTCTTCGTTTTTGCGGGATTCACCCTGGCGGCCGATGGAAAACTGTCGTTCAACAGGGATATCCGGCCGATCCTTTCGGACAAGTGCTTCGCTTGCCACGGTCCGGATGCGAAGGCGAAGGGGATCGCGCTGCGGCTGGACAGCGAAGAGGCGGCGAAGCGCGACCTGGGGCGCGGGCGGCGCGGCATTGTGGCGGGTGACGCGGCTGCTAGTCTCGTTGTGCAGCGGATAACGGCGCCGAAAGCAGGAATGCGCATGCCGCCGCCCACGGCGGGCGTGACGCTCTCGGAGAGCGAGATTGAGACGCTGCGGACGTGGATTGGGCAGGGAGCGGAGTGGGAGAAGCATTGGTCGTTGATTCCGCCGGTGAAGCGGGCGGGTACGATTGACTCCTTTGTGAAGGAGCGGCTGGCGAAAGAGGGGTTGACCTTTTCGCCGGAGGCATCGAAAGAGACGTTGATCCGCCGGGCGACGCTGGACCTGACCGGATTGCCGCCGACGGTGGCGGAGGTGGACGCGTTTCTGGCGGATCGTTCGGCGCAGGCGTACGGGAGATTGCTGGACCGGCTACTGGCTTCGCCGCGCTATGGCGAACGGATGGCGGCGCGTTGGCTGGATGCGGCGCGATATGCGGATACGAATGGGTATCAATATGACGGCGAGCGGGTGATGTGGCGTTGGCGGGATTATGTGATCGCCAGTTTCAACAAGAACAAGCCATTCGATGTTTTTGCCAAGGAGCAGATTGCCGGCGACATGTTGCCGGGGGCCACGTTCGAACAAAAATTGGCGACGGCGTTCAACCGGAATCACCGCGGCAATACGGAAGACGGCATCGTGGCGGAAGAGTATGCGGTGGAGTATGTCGTGGACCGGATCGAAACGACCTCGGCCGTATTCATGGGGCTGACGATGGGTTGCGCGCGCTGCCACAACCATAAATACGACCCCTTGACGCAGAAGGAGTTTTATCAGATGTTCGCGTACTTCAATAACGTTCCAGAGCGGGGACGCGCGATGAAGTATGGGAACTCACCGCCGGTGATGGCGGCACCGACGGAAGCGCAGCAGAAGAAACTGGCGGCGTTGAATGCCGAGATCCATGCGAGCGACGCGGCGGTGTCGGCGAAGGCCGGGATTGTGGCGGCCGCGCGCGCAAAATGGGAAAAATCGTTGACGGGGCCGCAGGCATGGGCTCCGTATGGGGAAAGGAATGCGGCGTTCTCGTTTGACGATGGCGGCGCGCCGGGACGGTTGGGCGGCGCGCAGATGTTCGACGGGACGGCGGTCGTAAAAGGCCCGGAAGGCAGCGGCGCGTTCGACATTGAAGACCGCTTCACGATTTCGGCGTGGGTAAAAGGTAATGGGACGATTGCCTCCCGGAAGTCTTCGGATGGATTCAAGACGAAGGGCATTGGGTTCTACGTGATCGATGGGAAGTTGCAGTTTCACATCACGAGCCAGTGGGAAAGCGATGCGCTGCGGGTGGAGAGCGAAGAACGGATTCCGGAAGGGGCGTGGCATCACGTGGCGGTTGCCTATGGCGGTACGCGAATGGCGGAAGACGCGCTGCTTTATGTGGACGGAAAGCCGGTGAAGGCAAAGTTCGTTTCCGACACGCTGTACCGTCCCTTTGTGAACGCGGGGAACAAATTTCCGGCGCCGCTGGTGATTGGAGGCGGGGCAGGGAAAGAGCAACGGTTCCGCGGGTTGCTGGATGAAGTGCGGGTTTATGGACGGCAGTTACGCGCCGATGAGATCACGGTGATGGCGGCGGGACGGACACTGGCGGAACTGGCCGCCAAACCGAAGCCGGAGCGGAGCGCGCCGGAAGAGTTGCAACTGCAATTGGCGTTCCTGGAGACAGCGGCGCCGGACGCGGTACGGCAGGCGTGGGTTCGCGGGCAGGAACTGCGGGTGGAGCGGGAGCGGTTTGAACGCACCTTCCCCAGCGTGATGGTGATGGCGGAATCGCCCGTGCGGAAGACGACGAATTTGTTGATCCGCGGCGCATACGACAAGCCGGGCGACGCGGTGGAGCCGGGAATGCCGGCGGTGTTGCCGCCGCTGCCCGCAGGCGCGCCGAACAATCGATTGGGTTTTGCGGAGTGGCTGGTGGACCGGGGAAATCCCTTAACGGCGCGGGTGACGGTGAACCGCTTCTGGCAGTCTCTATTTGGCACGGGGTTGGTGAAAACGGCGGAGGATTTTGGACAGCAGGGCGAATGGCCCTCGCATCCGGAGCTATTGGACTGGTTGTCGGTGGATTTCATGGACAACGGCTGGAACGTCAAGGGATTGCTCAAAAAGATCATGCTGAGCGAGACGTACCGGCAGAGTTCGAAAGCGACGCCGGCGCTGTTGGCCAAGGACCCGGACAACCGGTTGCTGGCACGTGGGCCGCGCATCCGGATGGCGGCGGAGATGGTTCGCGATGCGGCGTTGTTCGAAGCTGGGCTGTTGCAGGAACGGCTGGGCGGGCCCTCGGTGAAGCCGTATCAACCGGATGGACTCTGGAAAGAAGTCATCATGCAGGACATGGATTATGTGCAGGCAAAGGGGTCCGATCTCTACCGGCGGGGACTCTACACGTTCTGGAAACGGACGGCGGCTCCGCCGATGATGATGAACTTCGACGCTTCGCAGCGGGAAGCCTGCATGGTGCGGGAGAACAGGACCAATACGCCGCTGCAGGCCTTGAACCTGATGAACGATGTAACGTTCCTGGAGGCGGCGCGATTCATTGGACAGCGCATGCTGCTGGAAGGCGGGACAGAGAAAGACGGGCGGTTGCGGCACGGATTCCGGATTGTGATGGGCCGCGTTCCCACGGAAAAAGAGATGGGGGTCTTACGCGCTTCCCTCTCCTATCACCTGGACTATTTCGCGAGCCACGGCGAGGAGCGGGAGGCCTATTTGTCCTACGGCGATACCGAGGCGGCCAAGGGAATTGACCGCGGCCAGTTGGCGGGTTACGCGGCAGTGGCGAGTTTGCTGCTGAATACGGACGAGGCGATTACGAAGGAGTAGCGACGATGATGACACGAAGGGGTTTTCTCCATACGGCGGCACTGAGTTCGCTACTCACGAAAGACGGCTACGCCGCGCCGCTGACTGGCCTGCCGCACTTTGCGGCCAAGGCCAAACGGGTGATCTTCCTGTTTCAGCATGGAGGGCCGTCGCAACTGGATCTGTTCGACTGGAAGCCGAATCTGGCCAAGGTCCGCGGACAGGACCTGCCCGATTCCGTACGGCAAGGGCAGCGGCTGACGGGAATGACGGCATATCAAGCCACATTTCCAACTGCCCCGACGATCTTCCAGTTTGCACAGCACGGGAAGAGCGGCGCCTGGATGAGCGAGTTGATTCCTCACACGGCCAAGATTGCCGATGAACTGTGCATCATGAAATCGCTGCATACGGAGGCGATCAACCACGATCCGGCGGTTACGTTCTTTCAGACCGGGTTTCAGCTAGCCGGGCGGCCGTCGATCGGGTCGTGGATGTCGTATGGTTTGGGAAGCGAAAATCAGGATTTACCGTCATTTGTGGTGTTGATTTCGCAAGGTCGCGGCAACTCGCAGGCGCTGGCGGACCGGATGTGGGGCAGCGGTTTCCTGCCCACCAAGTACCAGGGCGTGAAGTTTCGCTCCGGTAAGGATCCCGTGCTGTACCTGTCCAATCCGGAGGGCTATACGGCCGGGGCGCGGAGGCGTTTTTTGGATGACCTGGGGCAGTTGAACCAGGCGCGGCTGGAAGAATACCAGGACCCGGAGATCGCCACGCGCATTGCGCAGTATGAAATGGCTTACCGGATGCAGAGCTCGGTGCCGGAGTTGGCTGACCTGTCGAAGGAACCGGAATCTACATTCGCGATGTATGGGCCGGATGCACGAAAACCCGGATCGTATGCGGCGAATTGCATCCTGGCGCGGCGGTTGGCGGAAAGAGGAGTTCGTTTCATCCAGTTGTTCCACCGGGGGTGGGACCAGCACGGTACGCTGCCGAAACAGATCCGGTGGCAGTGTGAAGATACGGACCAGGCAACGGCGGCGTTAATCACGGATTTGAAACAGCGTGGATTGCTGGACGACACGATTGTGATCTGGGGCGGGGAATTCGGGCGCACCGTTTATTCGCAGGGCGAACTGACGGAGACAAATTATGGGCGTGACCATCATCCGCGTTGCTTCACGATGTTTGCGGCTGGCGGCGGCTTCCGCGGCGGCTACACGCATGGAGAAACGGACGACTTCAGCTACAACATTACGAAAGACCCAATGGAAGTGCATGATCTGAATGCCACGATGATGCACCTTTTAGGTGTGGATCATACGCGCCTGACGTTCAAGTTCCAAGGGCGGCATTACCGGCTAACGGACGTACACGGGAAGGTGGTGAAAGAGTTGCTTTCGTAAGATGGGCGGGCGGCGGCCCGTATGCTATGCTGCCGCTACACATGTCTTCACGAAGAACTTTTTTCATGGCGGCGAGCGCAGCCGCCGTTGCATCCCGGAAGCCGGTCCTGGCCAATTCCAAAGTCCGGATTGCCGTGTTAGGCCTGAACGGCCGCGGGAAGAACCATATTGCAGGATTTGGGGACGTGCCGCAGGCGGAAGTCGTTTGCTTGTGCGATCCCGATCTCCGCGTGGCGCGCAAGACATCGGAAGCGTTTGAGAAGAGGTTCAATCGCAAGGTTGCGGTGGAACAGGATCTCCGGAAGGTCTTTGAGCGTAAAGATATCGACGCGGTGTCCATCGCAACGCCGAACCACTGGCATGCGCTTGCGGCTATTTGGGCCTGCCAGGCGGGCAAAGACGTCTATGTGGAGAAGCCGGGATCCCACAGCATTTGGGAAGGCCGGAAGTTGGTGGAGGCGGCCCACAAGTACAACCGGATTGTTCAACATGGCGTCCAGCTCCGGTCGAGCGAGGCGCTGCAGGAGGCAGTTCAGCACCTCCGTAAAGGCACGATCGGTAAGGTGTACATGTCCCGGGGACTGGTGTACCGGTGGCGGCCGAGCATCGGGAAAAAGCAGCCTTCGCCTGTGCCGGCCGATTTGAATTACGACATTTGGCAGGGCCCGGCGCAGGAACGTCCTTACTCGGAGCGTCACGTCCACTACAACTGGCACTGGCACTGGGAATACGGCAACGGCGACGTGGGTAACCAGGGCATTCACGAGACCGATATGTGCATGTGGGGCCTGGGCGTGGACACATTCCCGACCAAGGTGACTTCGATGGGCGGCAAGTTTCTGTGGGATGACGACAAAGAGACGCCGGAAGTGCAGACCTCGCTGTACCATTACCCGGAACAGCAGAAGTTGATCCAATTCGAAGTCAGGCACTGGTGCACCAACGATGAACATGGCGCTTCAGTGGGCAATATTTTCTACGGGTCGGAAGGCTACCTGGTGGTGTACAACTACGACAAGTACGCCATTTTCATGGGCCAGAAGAAGGAGCCGGGGCCGACGCGGCAAGCGGGCGGAGACCATTACGCCAATTTCATAAAAGCAGTGCAGAGCCGCAAGACGTCGGACCAGAATGGGCCGGTGGAGACGGCGCATCTGGCTTCCGGGTTGGCGCACCTGGGCAACATCTCTTACCGGGTAGGCCGCCAATTGACGTTTGATCCCAAAGCCGAGAAGTTCGTGGGGGATTCCGAAGCGAATCAACTACTGAAGCGGAACTACCGCAAGCCGTACGTCGTGCCGGAAAAGGTGTAGCCGGTTGCGCCGGCAACGCCCGGCGGCGTTGCCGGCGCAATGATATAAACGGGAGTTATGGAACGCCGCCATTTCCTCGCTACCTCTGCGACGGCCGCACAAGCCGTTTTCGCACAATCGCCAGCCAATCAGACCGGTACTGCCCTGATCGGGACCGGCAATCGCGGTTCCTATCTTTTGCAGAGCATTCTGGCGCAACCGGATGCGAAGGTGGCCGCGATCTGCGACCTGAAAGCAGACCGGCTGGACAGCGCGGCGTCCGCCGCCGCGAAGGATAATCCGTTCACGACGAAGGAATGGCGCAAGACGCTGGAGCGGAAGGATGTGGATGCGGTGTTTATCGCTACGCCGCCCTATCTCCATAGTGAAATGGCGGTAGCCGCGCTGGAAGCGGGGAAGCACGTCTATTGCGAAAAACCGGTGGGTGTGACGGCTGCCCAGGTGCGCGCCGTGGTACGGGCAGCGAAGAAGAGTAAGAAGGTATTCGTGTCCGGTCAGCAATTGCGGTCGATGGTGCAACTCGGCGCCGCGGTTGGCAAGATTCATGGCGGCGCTTTGGGCGAGATCTACATGGTGACGGCGCAGCGGCATGCCTCAGCGGATCTGCCGCACGATGGGTCATCGGCGGACTGGTACTTCGATGTGGCGAAATCGGGCGGGTACTTGATTGAACAGTCCGTGCACAATCTGGATTTGTGCAACTGGGCGGTGAACGCTCACCCGGTTCGCGCCTGTGGCTTCGGCGGTACGATGCGCTACAAAAATGACCCTCCCGGCAGGACGATCTTTGACAACGGAAGCATGGTGTTTGAATACCCCAACGGCGCCAAACTGACCTTTACGCAGAATGTTTTCCACCCGCGGCAGATGCCAGCGAACAATCAACTGGTCTATCTCTATGGGGAGAAAGGCGGCGTGGACCTGATGTATTCCACGAACTTCTATCCCCACACGGCGCAGGGGCAGCAGGCGGAGATCCGTCCGCTGGCGGAGAAGACGGAGGAACCGCCGCATGCACACACCAAGGCGTTTTATCAATTGATCGGTGGGAGCGGCAAGAATCCGGCGGACATTACGGTAGGCGCAACAGCGGCGTTGACGGCCATCCTGGGTCATGAAGCGATGACGCGTCAGCGTGTGGTGACATGGGCGGAATTGGGCGTGGAATTGTAGGCTGCGAAAATAGCTGGAACGGACCGGCGGCGAGTGCAATCGATATACTAAAGGCCAAGGAGTTCTACGTGCGTCTTGCCACCATTTGTACTGTAATTGCCGCCCTCTGTCTGGCCGGTTGCGGCATGGCCCCGGATACGGCGCGCGCGGCCGTGAAGGCGGAGAGCACGAGGAAATCCGCGCCGGATTTTACGCTGAAAGACGCGGACGGCAAAGTGGTGAAATTGTCCGACTACAAGGGCAAAGTAGTGTTGCTGAACTTCTGGGCCACTTGGTGCGGTCCTTGCAAGATTGAGATTCCGTGGTTCGTCGAGTTTGAACAGAACTACCGGGACAAAGGGTTTGCCGTACTGGGCGTTTCGATGGACGAGGACGGTTGGGAATCGGTGAAGCCGTATCTGGCAGCGAACAAGGTGAACTACCGTGTGGTGATTGGCGACGATATGACGGCGCAGAAGTATGGCGGCGTGGAGTCGCTGCCCACGTCGTTTATCGTAGACCAGGAAGGACGCACGGCGGTTGTGCACATTGGGCTGGTCAGCAAGAAGGATTATAAGAATGACATTGAACATCTCTTGGGCATTTCCTCCGGCAAGAACGCTGCTGTTGTGCCTGTTGCCCCTGGCGCTCGCGGCGCAGAATGACGTTCTGAAGGTGGCGCCCGCATCCACGGTTACGGGAAAGCGCGGGGAAAAAATTCAGGTTAAAACGAACCTGCAATTGCAAAACGGATACCATCTCAATTCGAATAAACCTTCCGACCCCTACTTGATTCCGTTGCGGCTGACCTGGGACGCGAACACGGTGGAAACGGTATCGGTGGAGTTCCCGGCGCCCAAGATGGAGAGTTACGCTTTTTCCGAAAAGCCGCTCAGCGTGTTTACGGGCGACTTTGCAATCACGTCGACCGTTACACCGAAAACGCCTGGTTTCACGGTGCTGACCGGGAAACTGCGCTATCAGGCGTGCAATCATAATGCCTGCCTTCCGCCGAAAACGATAGACATCAAGGTTCCCGCGGACTTCCGGTAAATTGTGCGGACGCTCCTGATTCGCCCTGGTGCGATTGGCGACTGCATTCGGCATTTTCCAGATCTGGAGGCCCTTCGTAGCGACTACACCGAGGTCTGGACGCCGAGGGCTGTTGTTCCGCTAGTGCGGTTTGCAGACCGGGTACGCCCGCTGGCGGAAACACGAATCGATGTGGCGGGGCTTCCTGGCTTTCCTTTGCCGGAGGAATGGAATGGGTTTGATCGTATTCATTCCTGGTACGGCACAAACCGGCCTGAGTTTCGCGAAGCGGTGGCGCACCTGCCTTTTACGTTTCATCCGGCTATACCTATTGCGCCGCCCGTCGCCGTGCCGAGCATCCCCATTCGCGGCCGCCGGCATAACCGCGTGATTCTACATCCATTCTCCGGCAGCGCAAGGAAGAACTGGCCCCTCGCGTCCTTCCAGGAACTGGCGCGTCTGTTGGGAGACGCGGCATGGACCTGCGGACCGGAAGAAGAGCTCCCGGATGCGGTGCGGTTTGCCGATTTAGCGCAGCTTGCCGAATGGATCGCCGGGGCTCCGCTGTATATCGGCAACGACAGCGGCATCACGCACCTTGCCGCCGCGGTAGGAACGCCGACACTGGCGCTATTCGGCCCTACAGATCCTGCCATCTGGTGCCCGGCCGGGACACATGTCCGGTGGATGCGGTTTGCGGAGCCGGCGGCGGTTTTCGCTGTGGCTTCCCAACTACTGCGTTAGCATAGTCAAAATGCCTGCCGCCGGAGAGTACCTGGGACCGTATCGGCTCATTGCGCCTGCCGGGGAGGGGGGCATGGGGCAGGTGTGGAAAGCGCAGGACACGCGGTTGGGCCGCACGGTCGCGGCCAAGATCCTGCCGGAGCGATCCGCCGGGGACCTGCGGCAACGATTCGAACAGGAAGCCCGCGCCGCGAGCGCGTTGCAGCATCCGCATATCGTGGCGGTGTTCGATATCGGCGTGGAAGCGGACGTGCCGTACATCATTGGCGAATATGTGGACGGCGAGACATTGCGGAGTCTGTTGCAGAAAGGCCCTGTGCCGTTGCGCCGCGTTTTGGAAATCGGAGCACAGGTGGCCGATGGTATGGCGGCGGCCCACCAGGCGGGCATTACACATCGGGATTTAAAGCCCGAGAACATTATGATCGCTTCCGATGGACGGGCGAAAATTCTCGACTTTGGCCTGGCGAAACGCGCTATGCCGCAGACGGAGAGCCGCCCGGATAATTCGACGGAAACTTACCAGAGTGAACCGGGGCTGATTTTAGGCACGGTGAACTACATGAGCCCGGAGCAGGCGCGCGGGCTTGCGGTGGATTTCCGGTCCGACCAGTTCAGCTTTGGCATCATCCTGCATGAACTACTTGCGGGCAAGCAGCCCTTTCGACGCGACAGTTCTCCACAAACTCTGGCGGCGATCATTGCGGAAGAGGCTCCCTCATTGCCGCCCGCCATACCCGCGCCGTTGCGTTGGGTGGTGGAGCGTTGTCTGGAAAAAGAGCCGTCCCACCGGTATGGCGCGACCACGGATCTTTACCGGGACCTGCGCCATATGCGGGAGCACTGGACGGAACTCTCGGGAACGCTCGCCGCGGCTCCCGTCCGTCCGCCTCGTGTCCGTTGGTGGGGAATTGCTTCGGCGGTGGCGGGCGTGCTGCTCGGGGCGTTCCTTCTTTTCCTAGGGGCTCGTGCTGGTGACGCTGTGGATCCGGTGGAGTTGATTCCCTTCGCAACGGAACCGGAAACGGAAACTTCTCCGACATTCTCCCCCGATGGGACCTCGATTGCGTATTGGCGGTCCGGCAACCAGGTGTGGGTGCGCTCGCTGAGCAGCCCGAATGCGATTCTGCTGGCTGACGGCGCGACCGGCCGGCCCATCTGGTCGCGGGACGGCAATCGGGTCTGCTACAAGAACGGCAGGGAGTTCTGGTGCGTGAGCGCGGCCGGTGGATTGCCGCGCAAGATTCTGGATGACGCCGGTGTAGGCTCGCCGCAATTTACGCCGGACGGAAAGGGATTGCTCTTTTCCCGCCCCGGCCCGGATGGGGCTGCCCAGTTGTATGTCAGCTCCCCGGTGGGAGAACCGCCGAAGCCGCGGCCGGAATTCCGGATGCCTTCACGCGTCGATACATTATTTTCATTTTCGCCGGACGGCCGGAAGTTTGCTGTCCATACACTGATGCAGGATGTGTGGATCGCAACTTGGCCCGGCGGAAATCTGCGGCGCGTGGAAGGGGTGAAGGGTACTGCCGTGGATTGGTTCCCAGACAATCGGCATATTGTTTTTTCGGCGGAGCGGGAAGGGTTTCAGGCGATATATCTGGCGGATACGGAGAGCGGCGCGCAGCGGTTACTGTTGCGCGGTTCCACGCAGCTATCGTCGGCATCCATGAGCCCCGCCGGGGATAAATTGGTCTATTCAACGGGGCTTGCCGATTGGGACGCTATGGAGTACTCGATCGATGGGAAATTTACGCAGGCGTTGGTGGCGACGACAAGCCGCGAACTGTTCCCCTCCTGGTCACCGACGGAGGATCGATTCGCGTATGTGAGCTTTGCCAGCCGGAATCCGACAATATGGACGAGGGCGACGGACGGTTCCGCGCCGATGCTGCTGCGCGAGGCCCCGGGCGTGCCGATGGGGCCCTCCTCGCCGGTCTATTCGCCGGACGGCCGCCGCATCGCGTATTGGGTGCCTCAGGAGTTGCAGACCATTCCAGCGTCGGGAGGGCAGCATGCGTCAGTGGCGTCTGTGCGCGCGCCGGCTCAGGATATCTGTTGGTCCGCGGACGGCGAGACCATATGGTTCACACAGCCTGGCAGGTTGATGAAGGTTCCCAGCCTGGGCGGCGATCCGATGGCCGTGCGGGATATTCGCGGTATGCAGGTGGCGTGCGCGCCGGATGGCCGTTGGATCGCCTATCCGACCGACAAGGGTCTGCACCTGATGACGCCGGAAGGAAAGGAAGATCATCTCCTCATTCCGGGCCCGCTATTAGCCGGGAGGGTACAGTTCGGGGAGGGCAGCCGGGTGCTCTATCAATTGGAGTCTGACCGGCGGGAGTTGATCGTCTGGGAGACTGCGACGGGCCGGAAGCTGCGCAGTATCCCCCTCCAGTTGCCCGCGGGAGATATGGTGAACCGCTTCCAGGTTCATCCCGACGGCAAGCGCATCCTTTTGCAACAAGGACGTGTGGCATACGACTTGTGGATTGCGGAGAATTTCGCGCAGCCAGCGCCCGCGTGGCGTGGATGGCTGCACCATTGGCTGATTCCGCCAAGCAATCGGCCCGTCCGGCCTGAAATTTTTTAATCTTTTCCGACGGCGCGATACAATCAAAACAGAAGGGGTAAAGGGCGTATCACCGTAGCCCGCGAGCGCGTGTTATGCTGCATCCGAACATGTTTTTCCGGTTTTTGTGCCTTGTTTTCATTGGCGTTGCCGTTTGGGGAGCCGAGTGGAAGATCGAAACAATTGCCGGCAACGGGAAGCCCGGTTACGCTGCTGACCAGTTGAACAATCCATATGGGCTGGCCGTCGGTCCAGACGGGGCTCTCTATATTTGCGACATCGACAACCACGTGGTGCGTCGTCTGGACCTGCAGACTCGGCAGTTGACCACTGTGGCGGGCAGCGCGCGCATGGGCTATTCCGGTGACGGCGGGGCGGCGACGGCGGCCCGGCTGAACCAGCCGTATGAAGTCCGTTTCGACAAGGCCGGCAACATGTATTTCGTGGAAATGAAAAACCACGTTGTCCGCCGCGTGGACGCAAAAACACGGATTATAACCACGATTGCGGGGACCGGGAAGCCGGGCTTCGGCGGGGACGGCGGCCCGGCGAGCCGTGCGCTGCTGAACCAGCCGCACAGCATTCAATTTGATCCTGAAGGCAACCTGTTGATCTGCGACATCGGGAATCACCGCATTCGCCGCGTGGATATGAAGACCAGTTTGATTACTACCTGGGCCGGTACGGGGGAGAAGAAGCCGACGCCGGACGGCGCCATGCTGGCGGGAACGCCGCTATTTGGACCGCGGGCGATTGACGTGGATTCGAAAGGCAATCTATATCTGGCGCTGCGCGAGGGCAACATGGTGTTCCGGATCGATTGGAAAACCAAGACGCTCCACCATTTGGCAGGTACGGGGGCAAAAGGGTGGTCGGGCGATGGCGGTCCGGCGCGTCAAGCTCTTCTGAATGGCCCGAAGGGAATTAGCTGGTCGCGGGATGGCGGGGTTTACCTGGCGGACACGGAGAGCCACACGATCCGCCGGATTGATTTGAAGTCCGGAGTTATAACGACGGTTGCCGGAGACGGCAAACGTGGAGATGGCCCGGAAACGTCGCCCAGGAGTTGCGAAATGTCGCGCCCGCATGGCGTCTTTGTTGACAGGAAAGGCGTCATTTACATTGGCGACAGCGAAGCGCACCGCGTACGCCGCCTGTTTATGGCGAAGTAGCGGTAAAGCCGGCTGCGGCCAGGATGAGGCCTAGCCGGCGGTTGTCATTCGGGGCCTGGAACGTCTTATCGATCGTGATGGTCACCTGCGCGTCGCCTTCCCGGGCGGCAATAACAGGAGTTCGCAGTGTATGCGCTCCCGGCCTTGCCAGTTCCTGCCTCAGAACTGTTTGGCCATCCACGCCAATCTGGATTGTCCGGCCGGGCGCGGGGTCAGGCAGGTAAATCTTAACCTCGACGGAGGCTGGTTCCACGGGGCGCTTCAGCAACAGCACCGCGCGCCCATCCATCCAGCGCCACTGTTGGTCCTCGAGTTGATAGACGCCGGACACGATCTGGGATGTGGCGTCCGGCGAACCCATGTGGAGATAGGAGAGCGCCGGTCTGCTCTCCACAACAGAGATAGTGCGGACGATATCAATGGGCGCATTGGAAACGTCGAAGGGCCGGAACCCTTTGGCGGCTGTGGAATAGCCGGAGCGGGAGTGGAGGCCTATCAGCCGCAGCGGGATGGGCGAGGTGACTATTGTCTGGTCGACCGGCGCGGGTATGCCGCCGCCGGTGGTAAAGGAAATGGGGTCTGCGAGTTCGCTTGTAATCACGTAGTCGCCGGGTTGCACTGCCTGGCCTCGCAACAGGGGCAGTGCGCCCGCGGACTCCAAATAGAAACGTAGCCCCCACTCGCCATTCACCCACACCCGCCTATCTTCCGGCGCCGCCGCTGCCAACCGCCGATACCCATCCCAATGCTGATAGTTGGCCATTGCCAGCAGAAGGCCCAGTACGAGATTCGGAGCGATCGCCCAGTAGCCGGTATGTTCCGACGCGATGATGCAAAGCGGGAGAGCCAGCGGAAGCAGATAGCGAGCCGATCCAGCAAATGCCCCGACGACAGCCGCACCGAAAAACAACAGGACCCACAGGCCCAGCCATCCTTGCCGCCGCGAACCAGCCAGGATCAGTACGCCGACGAAGACGGATGCCCAGCAGAGGGGGTTAGGGTCGATATAGGCCGCGGCGGCAGCCGGGATAATCGCCCACACCCACTCGCGACGGAACAGGAGGAAGGACACAAAGGGAGTGACCAGCCACGCGAGGTGGGCCGTCAGCGCGGCGGCGTTGCGCAGCTTGTTTTCCAGGCGCTGCAAACCATAGGTGCTGAAATAGCCGGTCAAAACTTGCGCGGGCATTGCTCCATAGGCCGCCCGCTCCCACAGTTCGTAGGCGGCCAGCGCTACGGGAATGGTCGCCATTACCCAATGCGGCTTCCGGCGAAGCAGGAAAAGAATTGGAACCAGAACGGCGGCCTGGTACCCACACGCGGCGGCCAGCAGCATGGCAATGGCGGAAAGCGCCATGCGGCTGGCTAGAAAAAGAGCGATGGAGAGGAGCCAGAAGGCCAAAAGAGGCAAGTCGCTTTCCAGCGATGTGCCGTTGATGATAAAAGACGGGACGACACAGAACAGGAGCGCCGCTAGCAGCGGCTTTTCCGTGTAGCGGCGGGCAATAGAGAGGGCCGAGAGCGCTGCGATCAGCGAGAAGGGTATGTAGGCCGCATGGAAGGGAATCTCCCTTACCTCTTTAACTCCGGCGAGAAGCAGGCCAAGATACCAAGTATTAAACGGCGGATGCGGATGCCCTTGCATGGACACCAGATCGCCCTGGAACGCATAGCTGGTATGCTTCGGGTGCAGCGGCTCGATCTGCGCATGCTCCGCCCCGTAGAGGTAATAAATGTCATCGCCCTGTATGGGCTGAGACAGGAACGGCAGCCGCAGCGCCAGCACGAATGCAATGACGATCAGCGCCTGCCGCTTCCACATCAGGAGTTGGGCCTACTCGCCCAGATAGGCCTGGTAATCGGCAGCCGACATCAGACCATCGAGCTCGGACAGGTCCGCCAGTTTCACTTTCACAAGCCAGGCGGCTCCATGCGGATCCGCGTTTAGTTTTTCAGGAGCGGCTGCCAAGTCGGCATTCGACTCAATGATTTCCCCATTTACCGGTGAATAGATATCGGACACCGCTTTCACGGATTCCACTGACCCTAGCGCCTTGCCGAGTTCCACGGTTGCTCCGGCTTTCGGCAGATCGACATACACGATATCGCCCAGTTCGTGCTGCGCGTGATCCGTGATGCCGATGGTCCCGGTGTCGCCTTCAACCAGAATCCACTCATGTTCTTTCGTGTACTTGTAATTATCCGGATACATTATTTTGCTCGCTTGTAGAAGGGCGTTGGGATTACTTCCGCATCGACGGCCTGATTGCGAATCATAACGTGAATCGGTTGGCCGTTGCCGGATTTTTCCACGGGCAGATAGCAGAGGCCGATATTCTTTCCTACCGTGGGTCCCGGCCCGCCGGAGGTGACCCAGCCCGCCTTGGCTCCGTCCACTTGTATTTCATATCCATCTCTGCCAATGCCGCGGCCGTTCATCTGGAATCCGCACAGTTTGTTCTTAAGCCCCGCCGCCTGAATTTCCAACAACTTTTCTTTGCCCAGAAAATCGCCCTTGCCGAACTTCACAATCCAACGCAACCCAGCTTCCAGCGGATTCAATTCGTCCGTAATTTCGTGACCATATAGCGCCATGGCCGCCTCGAGCCGCAGTGTATTCCGTGCTCCGAGTCCTGCCGGCTTAATCCCAAACTCTTCCCCCGCGCCTAGCAGTTCCTTCCACAAACGAGGCGCTTCGTTGTTCGGTACGTAGATCTCAAAGCCGTCTTCGCCCGTGTATCCAGTCCGCGCTAAGGTGGCGGGCGCGCCCGATACCTCACCGCTGGTGAACCAGTAGTATTGGATGGGAGCCAAGGGAGTCGCCGTCAATTTCTGCAGGGTTTCCACGGCGCGTGGACCTTGGATAGCAATCTGCGAAAGAGTAGGACCAATGTTTTCCACCACGGCGTCAAAGCCGCGTTCCGTGCACTGCTGCTGGATGTGCGAAAAGTCTTTATCCTGGTTCGACGCGTTGACGCATAGGAAATACCGGTCATCGGCAAACTTGTGGACCAGAATATCGTCCACAAAGCCGCCGTTTTCCAGCAGGAGGCCGCTGTAGTGCGCCTGGCCAATTTGCAGTTTCGCCGCATCGTTGCAAGACACCCAGTTCACAAGCGCCAGGGCCTGGGGACCTGTCACCAGGATTTCGCCCATGTGAGAAACATCGAAAAGTCCCGCTCTCGTTCGCACCGCGGCGTGTTCATCCAGGATGCCCGAATACTGCACTGGCATGTCCCAGCCGCCGAAATCCACCATTTTCGCGCCGGCGGCACGATGGACCGCATTGAGCGGCGTTTGGCGAAGTACTGCGGGTGCGGTATCCATGAAACCCTCAGGATAGCGGCCCCAGTGTTGGTGTGCAAATGATTTATCCCGTGCTAGGCTGCATGGAATGAAGTCGATCTCCTGGTCCTACCACCGGAAGGGTTGCAATACCTGTGCCCGTACGCAGGACTTTCTCGTCAAGAACAGCGTAGACGTGGCCGTACAGGTGGATGCGCGCAAAAACGCAATAGGCCGTCAAGAGGCGCTTGCGTTGGCGCGCCGTGCGTCCGCGGTTCTCTCGACGCGCGGAAAGTCGGTGAAGCGTCTGAGCCCCGCCGATGCGACCGATGAGGCCATTGCCGAACTGATCATCGGCCCAAGCGGCAATCTGCGCGCCCCGGCCTTTTTCGTGGACGACGTGTTGATGATCGGGTTTGAAGAATCCGCCTACCGGACTCTGCTTACTTAGGCGGCGGGACCGTTTCTCCCTTGCGTCGCAACGTCGGGGGCTTCCGTTTCTCTTTCTCGGTAGCCTCTTTTTGTTCGCTGGCCTTTTTCTCGGTCTGCTCCTTGGTCGATAGCAGGGCGTCGCGTTCCTTCTTTTCTCTTGCGTCCCTGTCGATCACGCCTTGTCCCCGCGCCGCCAAGTCTTCCTTCGCCATTTCGAAAGAATCCTTCGTCGTTTCAATCGCAGTTTCGAGGACAAGTTCGTACCGCGCCATATCTTTCGGCGACCCGTCCCGCACCTTTTCCAGCCGTGCCAGCAAATCCTTCTCCGAGTCCGCCAGCGCTTTGACGCCAAGCGCCATATCGAGTTTCTTCTTTAATGCATCGTCGGTGACGATGTCGGCGGCTTCGATGATCTTGGTGTACTGCTCCAGCAGGTCATGAATCAGAATGCTGCGGCCTGCCTTGTCCCGTTTCAACAGGCTTTCCACCTGGTCTACGCGCTGCTTGGCGAAGAGCATGTACAACTTGAGCCGGTCATTCCGCTCCTGGACCAACCGTACTTGATCCACCTCATCGCTAGTCAAGAAATCGCGATCCTGTGCCGCAAGAACTATCGCTGCCGCGAAAGCAACCAGGAGTATTCTCATCAGGATCCTCGTAGGGTGGCTTCCACCAGTTCATCGATTCGCTTCGCCACATGCTCCGTCACGCCATCGAGTATGGGGCGGTCCTCCAGGCTCATGTCCCTCCGGAACGTTTCTAAGCGGCGTTGCAATTCCCGCATGCGCAATTCCGCACGCTTGAAGTGCTTGGGGCTCCGGCGCGCATTTTTTCCGGTCGCCTTCAAGGAATCGACGGACAGATCAATCGCCTGGCCGAATTCTTTGAGTTGCTCCGCAATCTTTTCCACATCGTTGCGGTCGAGTTCCGCGCGCATGGCCGTCAACAACTCCCCGGCATAGACCAACGCCTTTTCGGACCGCTTTTCCAGGTTCGGCTCCGCCTTAACCGCAGACAGGTCAGCGCCTGCCATCAGGGCTGCCGCCAGGATTGCCGCCGCAAGTACCTTCATCGTTTTTCCAGCACTTTCTTCACCACACGGATCCGCTGCCGCGCCTTGAACTCTTCCTCCGGCATCTTGTTTTCACTCACCGAAAGAAATTTTTCGTAGGCCGGAAGAGCTTCCTTGTAGAGTTGCATTCTGTCATAGCAGAGAGCGCGTAGATACCATTGTCCCGGGGTTTCTTCGCCCAGGCTGCGCAGCCGGTCGAAAGCGCTCAGCGTGCCCTGGTAGTTGCCGAGTAGGAAAAGCGTCGAAGCCAATTCCCTCCAAGCCGGAAGAGACTTCGGATCCACCTGTGCCGCGTTGTAGAACTCCTGCGCCGCGCCCGGCAAATTCTTGGCCTCGCGCAGCAACCGTGCGAGAGTGAGCCGCAATTCCACGTCTTTGGGCTCCTGCTGGACGGCGGCCTGAATCAGAGGTAGCGCCTTGCCAGTTTGTTTGGCTTTCAAATATGCCGTTGCCAGAGCGTACCGATTGGCGGCCGTCGGCGACTCTTTCACGGCATTTTCCAATTCGGTAACCGCATCCTCCGCTTGTCCGCTATTGAGGAGCAGTACACCCAAGCGTTCGCGCGCGCCGGCGTTTTCCGGAAACTGTCGGTAAATCGCGATTGCTGCCGCCCTGTCATCCGCCTTTTCATAGAGAGCGGCGAGCTCCAGAAGACCGTCGCGAAAGGAAGAATCCGCCGCCGCGGCGCCTTCAAAAAAGGGCGCGCTTTCCTTTACGCGTCCCTGTCGCGCCAGCACGCGGCCCAGCGCCAACATCGCTTCCGGACGCTTGGAGTCAGCCTGCAGCGCCGCGCGCAGAGGCGCTTCCGCCTCCTCTGCTTTACCGAGCGCCAATAGTGCTTCGCCCATGTAATAGTTCGGACGATATTCCGCCGGCTTCTGTTTCCTGGCCTCCTCGAGCAGCGTTGCCGCTTCGGCGCTCTGCTTCTGCCGTAGATGCAGAACACCGAGGTTGAGTTGTGCCTCATAAAGGCCCGGCTTCATGGCCAACACTTTTTGATAGGCCGCAATCGCCTCCGTATCCCGGTTCAAAAGGCTAAGCGACAGGCCCAGATGAAACTGTGCGCTTACGTCTTCTTTGTCTTTTTCCAAAGCCTGCCCAAAGAGCTTTGCCGCTTCTTCGTAGCGCTGCCCCTCCAGTGCCTTCATTCCTTCCGCCGCGGGGTCGGCAGCCTGCAGCCAGAACGCAATGAGAAGGGTGGCCCACATACGATTTCAGTCTACGCCCGCTGCTTTCTCTTTCGTGCTGGCGCGGATGTTACCGTTGCGGGAGGCACCGCCGCCGGCTCCAGCTCCGCCCGGAGAAACTGTCCCGTATAGGACCCCTCGATACCCGCAATCTCTTCCGGAGTTCCGGCGCCGAGGATCAGGCCGCCCCCGCTGCCGCCCTCCGGGCCGAGGTCGATTACCCAATCGGCAGCCTTGATGACTTCCATGTTGTGTTCTATCAAAAGGATCGAACCGCCATTGTGAATCAGACGCTGGAATGCATCCAATAGCTTTCGGATATCGTCGAAGTGCAAACCCGTCGTCGGTTCATCGAACAGGAACAGTGTCCCGTCACTGGAGGACTGTGCCAGATGCGAAGCGAGTTTGACTCGCTGCGCCTCGCCGCCGGAAAGCGTAGTGGCCGATTGGCCCAACCGCAGGTAGCCGAGACCCACATCCTGCAACACCTTTAATTTGTTGACCAGTTTCGGCGTCTCGTGGAAAAATCGAAGCGCCTCCGCAATCGTTAATTGCAGGACTTGGTGCACGTTAAGTCCCTTGTACTTTACGTCCAGAATGGATTGCTTATAGCGTGTGCCTTTGCAGTCTTCGCAAACCAACTCCACATCTGCCAGGAACTGCATTTCCACCGTAACGGTACCGTCGCCCTGGCAGGTTTCGCATCGCCCGCCGGGAACGTTAAAGGAAAAGTGGCCGGCCGTATAGCCTCTGCGATCCGATTCCTGCGTCGATGCGAACAACTCGCGGATGGCGTCAAAGGCTTTCACATAGGTCACCGGGTTGGACCGCGGCGTACGGCCGATCGGGCTCTGATCGACCAGTACGACCTGATGCAACAGGTGCGCGCGCTCCAGCGTTTTCCACGTCTGCCGCTCCGCTGAGCCCGACGCCTCGCTCTCGTCCTCCATTGGACGCCCCTCGCGGTTCAACTCCTGCTGCAAGGCGCGATAGATCACTTCATGCACCAGACTCGACTTGCCGGAGCCCGATACCCCCGTTACCGCCACCATCATGTGCAGCGGAATCGTTACATCTACAAATTTCAGATTGTTCGCCCGCGCGCCCACAATCCGTATCGTTTTCTTTGGCTGTACAGGGCGCCGTGCCAGCTTGGGCGACGTCTCCATTTCCTTGCGTAGGTACCGCCCGGTCAGCGAGGTATTCGCCTCGCCCTGCAGCTCCGTAAACGAACCTGCGAATACTACCTTCCCGCCGTTCTCGCCTGCGCCCGGTCCCAGGTCGACAATGTGATCCGCCGCGCGCATCACATCCGGGTCGTGCTCCACAGTCAGAATCGTATTGCCCAGATCGCGCAGCTCATGCAGGATTTTCACCAGCCGCTCGGTATCCCGGCTATGTAGCCCAATGGAAGGCTCGTCCAACACATAGCAGGCGCCCACCAGCCTCGATCCCAGGCAGGTAGCCAGTTGGATGCGCTGCGCTTCGCCTCCGGACAACGTGGCGGACAACCGGTCGAGCGTCAGATACTCCAACCCTACATCGTTCAAAAACTGCAGTCGTTGCCGGATCTCCACCAGCACCTTTCCTGCGATCGCTGTTTGTTCCGGACCCAGCGCCAATCCGGCAAAGAATTCGAACGCTTCCGCGATGTTCTTCCGGACCAGTTCCGACATCGTCAAACCGCCCACGCGAACGTTAAGCGCTTCCTTCCGTAGTCGAGACCCCTGGCAGTCGGCGCATTCCGCGTAGCCGCGATAGCGGCTCAAGAATACGCGGACCTGCACTTTGTACTTTTTCTCCTCTAGCTCGGGGAAAAAGACGTTTCGGATATAGTTCAGCAGGATGTCCCGTTCTGTCCGTTTCCATTCGGCCACGGGCACATCGCACCGGACGGATTTTCCGTACAGCTTCACGAACCGGCTTTGCCAGCCGTGGTAGGCCGGCTTGGTCCACGGTTGTACAGCGCCTGTGGAGACGGAGAGAGACGCATCCGGAATCACGAGGTCCATGTCGTAATCGATGACGTTGCCGAATCCTTGGCAGCGTGGGCATGCGCCGACCGGGTTGTTAAAACTGAACAGTTGTGGTTCGGGTTGCTGGTACGTAATTTGGCAGGTCTTGCAGGCGAACTTTTCGTTGAACAGGCGAACGGGAGGATTCGGAACCCCAGCCTGTTCGAACAGAACCTCTCCTGCTTCGCGATAGCAGGTCTCCACGGTATCGGCCAGCCGGGATCGCATTTCCGCCGAATCGTTGATGGAAAGACGGTCCGCGAGGACAAAGAGAGGTTTGGCGAAATCGATATCCAAAAGGGATTCCGGCGTCGAGAATTCAAATACCGTCCCGCCCTGATATAAGCGGTTAAAGCCCTTTCGGCGTAGTTCAAACAAGTGGTCGCGCAACTGGGCCGCGTCTTTCCCGCCGGCGGCAACCGGGAACAACGCATACCAGCGCGAACCGGGAGTCTCTGCGGCCATAGCCTTCGCGACCACATCGACCGTATCTTTCTTCACTTCCTGTCCACATTGAGAGCAAAAGGTGGTGCCTGCGCGTGCGAACAGAAGGCGAAGAAAGTCGTACACTTCGGTGGAGGTTGCCACTGTGGACCGCGGGTTCCGAGTCGTATTCTTTTGCCGGATTGCGATCGGCGGAGCCAGTCCAAGAATTTCATCGACCTCAGGCTTCTCCATCCGGTCCAGAAACTGCCGTGCGTAGGCCGACAGCGATTCCACGTAGCGTCGCTGCCCCTCGGCATACACCGTGTCGAATACCAGCGACGATTTGCCCGAACCGGAAACGCCGGTCACCACCGTCAACTGGTTGTGCGGAAGCGTTAGCGATACGTTCTTGAGGTTGTGCATCCGCGCGCCGCGAATGAAAATGGAGTCTTCCAATGTCTAGGCCCTTCCCAATTATATGAAGGAGTTCACACCGGCCCGCCTTCTGGCCATCCGGAATGGCTTATCCGCCTGGTACGAAGCGGAAAAACGCGATCTTCCCTGGCGGCGAACGCAGGATCCGTACCGGATCTGGATTTCCGAAATTATGCTGCAGCAGACCCGCGTTGCGGCTGTTATCCCCTACTACGAGCGGTTCCTCGCCCGCTTCCCGGACATAGCCGCCCTTGCCGCTGCTACTGACGACGACCTGCTCTCTGCCTGGGCTGGTCTCGGTTACTACAGTCGCGCTCGCAACCTCCGTGCCGCCGCGCGCCTGCTTGTGGCCGCCGGCGGATTCCCCGCCAGCTACGAAGAAATAATCGCCCTCCCCGGCATAGGACCGTATACCGCCGCCGCGATCGCCAGTTTCTGTTTCAACTTGCCGCATGCCGTGCTCGATGGAAATGTGATGCGCGTACTTGCCCGCTTGACGCACGATGACGGCGACATTCAGTCGTCCCGGACCCGCGCCCGGTTGCAGGCCGCGGCGCAGCGGCTCTTGCCCGCCGCTCAGGCCGCGCAGCATAACCAGGCCATGATGGAATTGGGCGCGGTCATTTGTATTCCGAAAGATCCAAAGTGTAAATTCTGTCCAATTAGTAAGAATTGTGAAGCGCATTCTCTAGGTTTGGAACGTGAATTGCCTGTCAAGTTGCGGAGGGTTGAAAGCCGCCGGGTCCGGCGGACACTTTTGGTAGCCATACGGAACGGACACATTCTCCTCTGGCAGCGTTCGCAAGAAGCGGCAATGCTTGGAGGATTTTACGAACTGCCCGAACCGCATCAACTGCCCAATGTGGAAATTGTTCGGCTGATTTATCAGTTCTCACACGCAATCACCAATCACATCTACGACTTCCATGTGATGGCGATACGTGTGAGCCAGGCGCCAGCCAATCTCCAATGGCTTCCACTGGAACAACTTTCAACCCTTCCTATCAGCACCGTAGCCCGTAAGGCGCTGCGGGGCTCGCAGATTT
>DASTML010000187.1:0-7805 GCA_035714175.1 Bryobacteraceae bacterium
CAACGCATTTCCGGCGCGCGGGTTCGTTTTTGAGGGATGGATTCTGAACGGCGGTCCGCCTCCGGACAGCTTCTTGCGCAACTACGTGGTGACGGGCCCGGCGGTAATTTCACCGCGCTTTGCTCCCGCCAAGCGAGTGACTTTCCAGACGGAACCGTTTGGCCTGCAGATTCTCGTGGACCGCACGGCGGTGGCCACACGGAATCCTCCCGAGGGCGACCCGTTCCTGGCGCCGCCGTGGGAGTTCGACTTCGCCGATGGGTCCTCCCATATCCTGGGCGCTCCGGCCACGCAATACGATCTGAGCGGCAACACCTGGGTGCTGGATAGCTTTCTGATAGGCGGCTCTGTGGCCGGGGGCGAAGGCACCATTTATAAAGCGGTCGGCGCCAATATTCCCGAAACGATCGTCGCGCGATTTGTGCGCGGCACCACCGTCTCGATTTTGACGAACCCGGTCGGCGTACGGGTGAGCGTGGATGGGCGGGATACATGGCCTTCCTACAATTTCGTGTGGGGCGTGGGAACGAAACACCTGATCACGGCCCCGACCGAGGCGCTGGACGCCAAGGGCCGGAAATACCGGTTCCTGGGCTGGGCGCACGGCGGAGCGGCCTCGCAGGAGTTTTTCACTCCCGATGCTTCGGCCGAGGGCGGCGTCCGGTGGGTTGCCAATTATGAGCTGTACCCGCGAATCGTGATCTCCTCGGGGCAACCGGGGGCGCGGTTAGAAGTAGATGGAGCGAACTGCCCGCTTCCCTGTGCACTGGACCGGCCGAACGGGACCTCTCTCACCCTCGCTGCAGCTGAAGCGGTTTCGCTGGGAGCCGATACCCGGATGCAATTTGCAGGCTGGAACGACGGCGGTCCGCCGCTACGGACGCTGACCTTTGCCGGAGTGGACCGGCAGATGGTCATCCGATACCAGGTATTCAACCGGCTAGCGGCTATTGCGGATCCGGCGGAGGGGGCGACCTTCCGGATTGACCCGGCGTCGGCCGACGGATTCTATTCCACCGATGCGACGGTGCAGATAACGGCTACGGCGGTTGAGGGCTACAAGTTCCGGCGGTGGGAGGGGGATCTGGAGGGTACCCGTTCCAGCGGGGCCGTTTCCATGCAGGTTCCGCGGATCGTGCTTGCGCAAATGGACAAGGTACCTCATATTTCGAGTACGGGCATCCGGAATGCGGCGGGAGAGACGCCGCTGGCGGCGGTGGCGCCGGGTTCGATCATTTCGATATTCGGCTCCGGATTGGCCACCGACTATGTATCCGGTCCTCCCGGTCCATTGACGCAGACGCTGGGAAATGTGACAGCGCGCTTGGGAACGCGTCTCCTTCCGCTATTGTTTGTTTCGCCGGGACAAGTGAACGCCTATCTGCCGTCTGACCTAGGGGACGGGGAGTATACGGTGGCGGTACGGAACGGCGCAGCTCCCGAAATCTCCG
Organism: Bryobacteraceae bacterium; assembly: GCA_035714175.1. Classification (GTDB taxonomy): domain Bacteria; phylum Acidobacteriota; class Terriglobia; order Bryobacterales; family Bryobacteraceae. Next base: position 1,452 of record DASTML010000187.1, read on the forward strand.
GCAAGATGACCGTTGTCCGGAACGCGCCTGGCGTGTTTGGCCAACTGATCGGGGACCAGTTTGTGGCGACGGCGCAGCGGCCGGACGGCTCCTTGGCGGCTCCGGACCATCCGGCGAAAAAAGGCGAGCAGCTGGTGCTGCTTGGGACTGGTTTTGGCGGCTATCAGCGGTTTGTTTTGGATGGATTCCCGGCAGCGGATCAGCCGCCGAATCCGGTGCGGACGGCGGCCGAAATTCTGATGGGCGAGAGCGTCTTGGCCCCGGACTTTACGGGAGCGGCGCCGGGAATGGTTGGCGTGGCGCTGCTTCGCTTTACCGTGCCGGCGGAGTGGCCGTCTGGACTTGTGGAACTGCGAGTGCGCCAAAACGGCGTAGAAAGCAACAAAGTGCTGCTCCCGCTGGAATAAGGCGGGCCGGGGGCTGGAGGACGAGAGCCATGTTACGGAGGCTGGTGCAACGGATACGCGGGTTGGTCGCTCTGCTGGCGATATCGGTCTTCGCCGCTGACGGGGCGACAGTAGGCGCCGCGGAGCCGGCGGCCTGGCGGTTTGCGCATCCGGAGGCTCAGATTGTTGCCGGCGTAGACTTCAGGAAACTAACGGAATCCCCGATGGGCCAGCAGATCCGGGCTCAGTTTTCATCCGCACTGGGAGCGCCACTGCTGGAACAGGCGGAGCGGATGCTACTTTCGTCGGTGGTGGAGGCGAGCGGGAAGCGCTCGGACATTCTGATCCTGACGGGTTCGTTTTCTTTGCCGCAGTTGCGAAAGATGGCGATGCGAGAGGGCGCGCAGATGACGCCCTTCAAGGGGCTGGAGATTGCCGCTCCTCCCGGAGCGTCGGCTGGCGATCCGCATCTGGCGTGGGTGACCGGGCATGGCAGCGGCACAACGGTTCTGATTGGAACGCGGCCCGCGATCCAGGCGGCGGGCGAGCGGGGAAGACTGCAACTGGACTCGATGGCCTCGATTAATGACCTATTCGCCCGGGCTCACGACATGGCGGAGCACTATTCCATTTGGATTGCCTGTGAAGCGGTACCGCGTGGGTTCGGGCCAACTGCCCTGGACCGGATGGATCTAGAGGGTTTCGATGTCGCTGTACAGACGGTCCAGGGCAGCGCCGTGCATCTATGGTTCTGGGCGGAAGACGGCAAAACGGCAGGCAGCGTTCTCCAACTGTTGCAGACGGCGACCGCGGCCCGGGAACCGTTTCTGCTTTCCGCCTGGCTGCCGCAGATGCAGTCCGGAATAGAAGAGGGGACTCTCGTTTTGAGCACGACGCATCCGCATGCGGCTTCCGCAGCCCGGGTGGGTTCGTTATTAGCCGCTTTCGCGCTGCCGGTCGATGTGAAGGCCGAGGCTCCCGTTCGTCCGGCGATGGGCGAAATCCGGGCGAAAGTGGCGACGACCGCACCGGCAACCGGGTTGCCGCCAGCGCAGGGCCCGTCGCAAGGGCCAGGGCCATCGGCTGCTCCCCCGCGGCTATTTGTGCGGATCGAGGGGCTGGACGAGGGGGTAAAAGACATTCCATATACGCCAAAGCCGTAGCGGGGTTTTGCTCCGCAAGTGCGGATATCGTATACTGAAGACGTTCGCTCCTGCGAAACGGTGGGCGTGTGTATGTTCCTGGAAATTCGAGATTTGGAGCAAAAGCCGATCCGCTTTGCGCAGTCCCTGCCCGCAGGGGTGATTCCGTTTGAATCGGATTTTGAGCAACTGTCTCCGTTAGAGGCTACTGGCACGGCGGAGTTACACGTTGCGACCGAGGAGATACGGGTGGTTGGCCGGTTGCAGGTGGCGCTCCGGATGGAGTGCGACCGATGTGCCGAGCCTTTCACGCAAGACATTGTCCAAGAGTTTGACCTGAGTTATGTGCCGATGCCGGAGACAGCTCCGAACGCGGAAATAGCGATTGGTCCCGACGACAGCAATGTGGGCTTTTACGAAGGTCCCCGGCTGGAGTTGAACGACATTTTGATGGAGCAGGTGTTACTGGCTCTTCCGTTGCAGCGGGTATGCCGCGCCGATTGCCAGGGAATCTGCCCTACCTGTGGTCAGAACCGGAATGAACAGGTCTGCGACTGCCAGGAGCAGATCGTAGACGAACGCTGGTCCGCGCTACGGAAGCTGTAACAGGAACTTTTCGCAAGTAAGGAACTACGATGCCGAATCCCAAACGACGCCACTCTCAACGCCGGACCTCGACGCGCCGGGCTCATGACCACCTAGCCAAGCCGAGCCAGTCGGAGTGCCCGAACTGCCATTCGCCCAAAATGCCGCACCGGGCCTGCCCGTCCTGCGGGTTCTACAAGGGACGCGCTGTAGTCGAAGTCGCTGAGCAATAGAGGGATCCGGCTCTGTGCCCGCTCCTCTAACAACCATCGCCGTTGACGCGATGGGTGGAGATCACGCGCCAAAATCTGAAGTCGAAGGCGCTCTGCGCGCAGTCCGGCACTTGCCTGTCGAGGTAGTCCTCGTAGGGCGGGAGGAAGTACTGCGCGCGGAGTTGTCTGCCCACCATCCAGGGTGGGAGCGCTTGCCGATCCGTCTGCACCATGCCAGCGAAGTGGTGACGATGGACGATGGCGCGGCGAAATCGCTACGCCAAAAGAAAGATAGTTCCATCCGCGTTGCTTGCCGCCTGATGCATGACGGCTCCGTGCAGGGTGTTGTTTCCGCAGGAAATACGGGCGCGGTGATGGCCACGTCCAAGACGGTGAACGGCATGGTTCGCGGCGTAGACCGGCCGGCATTGGCCTCGGTGTTCCCGACGGTGAAGGGCAAGCCTGCCGTGATGCTGGACGTGGGCGCGAACGTGGACGTAAGCCCGGAACTGCTGGCGCAGTTCGCGATGATGGGCGAGTTATACTCGCGGCTGATTTTCCATACCGAGAACCCACGGGTAGGCCTGCTTTCCATCGGCGAGGAAGAGCACAAGGGCAACGAACTGACCAAAGCGGCGACGCCGTTGTTGAAAGCGCTGCCGTTGCAGTTTATCGGGAACGTGGAAGGGCGGGATCTCTTTACGGGTCACGCGGATGTGATTGTTTGCGATGGGTTTGTGGGCAATGTGGCGCTGAAGGTGAGCGAAGGGCTGGTCGAGGTCGGCAAGCATCTGCTGCAGGACGCCTTGAAGGCGACGGTGAGCGGCAAGATCGGGTACTTGCTGGCTCGAAGCGCATTCTCCGAACTCAAGAAACGGATGGACTATTCCGAGTATGGCGGGGCTCCGCTGCTCGGGGTGAAGGGCTGCACGATTATCTGCCACGGGCGGTCGAATGCGAACGCGATTAAGAACGCGATTCGCGTGGCGGCGGAGTTTGCGCAATCCGATCTGAACCGGCGGTTGGAAAACGGATTGGCGCACTCGCGCGGCTAGCCGAGGCCCGGCGCGCGAAGCGATTGCCCGGCCGCTTGCGCGGCCCGCTATGGGGCATCAGACCTGGGGTTCGAGCGACTTCCGTAGCAGCGCGATGGCCGTTTCCGCTTCGGCTTCGGTGAGTGAACCGAAGAAGGTCTGCACGAGTTGCTTGCGGAGCTTTCCGATAGCGTGCACGGTTTCCTGCCCCTTTTCCGTCAGTTGTACGAGATTGGCCCGTTTATCGGCGCTGTCCTTTGTACGGAGGATGTAGCCCTCTTGTTGGAGGCGCTGGAGGGCGCGGCCGGCGTTGGTGCGGTCGATGGAGAGGTTGGCGGTGAGAGCGTCTTGCGGAGAATCGCCTCCGTTTTTATGAAGGAGGGCGAGGAGGCGGGCCTCGGTGTGGTTGAGACCGAGTGTGGCAAAGGTTCGTTCGCCGACCTGGTAGCGGCGGCGGGAGAGTTCTCCGATCAGGTCGAATAACTCCAGGAATGGACTCACGGGAAAATTCCTCTTGACGGACTGGCGATTTCCTTGGATACTGAGTGCGTGCGCACGCACTTAATAATTTTCGACAAGGATAACCAATTATGACTGTAGAAGCGATCACCGAGGTATTGGGCGAGCACTTTGGGATAGCGGCGGCCGACGGGGCGTTGGCGTTGGGGAAGTTGGGCTTGGGGGCGGGTACGAGAGTGTTGGACGCGGGGACGGGGAGCGGGAACTTTGCGATCTATTTGGCTTCGCAGGGGTTGGATGTGGTGACGGGAGAGCCAGCGACCGATGAGTCGCAGTATGCGCGGCGGGATTGGGCGGCGCAGGCGGAACGGGCGGGGATGCGGGAGCGGATCCGGTTTGAGGCGTTCGATGCGAGCCGGATGCCGTTTGGCGACGGGGCGTTTGCGGCCGTGTTCTTTTTTGGAGTGCTGCATCACATTGACGAGGGGGCGCGCTGGGCTGTGATCCGGGAGGCGTTCCGGGTGACGGCGCCACGCGGGGCGGTGGTGTTTCTGGAGCCCCGGGAGGCCATGTTGGAACGGGTGCGAGCGAAAGACGCGGCACATCCGCCGGCGGCCGATCCCACCTTGTACTTGGGAGACGCGACTGTTCGAGTGGATCGGATGGAAGGAGCGATGATGGACGTGACTTTGCTGCGGAGGGCGTGAACGCTCAGCGGCGGGGGAGGAAGACGAAGGCTTCGACGGCGACGCGGGCGGCGCGGCGATTGCGGGTGGGGTCGAGGCGGAAGGTGAGGATGGCTTCGTCGAAGAGGGGGGCGTTGGTGGGGACGGGGAAGTCGATGGATTCCTGGATGGGTTTGGCGTTGCCGGGGAGACTGAGGGCGAGGGCGGAGCGGAGGGGTTGGCGGCCGAGGGAGCTGGGTGGGTTGGCGGGCGTCCGGGTATCGCGGACGGCGAGTTCGAGTTGGACGGTGCCGGGGTTTGGGTCGCCGTTGCGGAGGAGGACGCGGAGGCGGGCACAACAGTGGAGGTCGATGAGACGGCCGAAGTTCTGGCGGGCGAGAACGCGCATGGGGCGGTATGACATGGAGCGGAGGAAGATGGACTCGGGATCGCCTTCGCTCTGGAAGGAATGGGGCGGCGGTTCGGTATCGGGCTGGCGGAAGATCCAATATACGCCTTGGAAGGGGATGCGGAATTCGTCTTGGGTGCTGGCGGTTTGGGTGGAAAGGCGGAGGAGCGACGGAGGCGCGACGAGGGTGGTCAGATTGTCTAGCTTGGGGTGGAGGATGAGGCCGTTGTGATCGCCGCCGAGACCGCCGGATTGGGAGGCGGGCTCGCCGGCGGCTTCGGGACTTGGGGACAGATTGGCGTTGCCGCGGCCGCCCCAGGCGGCGAGGGCGAGGAAGGCGAAGAGGGCGGAGCCGTGGAGCAACGCGAGGTAGCTGGCAGGCGGTTGGCCGGAGCGGCGATGCCAATAAGAGCGGGCGGCAAGGAACGCCGCGGCGCAGAGGCCGAGGGCGGCGAAGAGCTTGTGCCCGTTGGCGAGGGTGAGCAGGGAGAGTTGGAACAGCAGCGCGGCGATGTGGGCGGCGTAAAGGCCGTAGGCGGGGGGATCGCCAATGGCGCGGAGGCGGGCGAGGGCGGGCCCGAGGAGGAAGAGGGCGGCAAGGAGTTGGAAGGGGTGGGGCCCGGCGAGGAGGGCGAGGGGGCCGGCCCAAGTTCCAATGGCGGCGGCCTGGGCACGAGCCGGATCTAGCGGTTTCTTGCGCACGGTGGCTGCCAGGAACGGCAGGACTACGAGGACGAGGGCCTTGCCGATTGTCAGCGTGGCGGAGGCGGGGGCGGTTAGGAACGCGGCGAGTAGAAGCGAGGCGAGGGCGGTGAGCAAGAGCGTTGCCCAGGGACCGCGATGGGGCGCGGGCGCGGGGAGATCCGCGGTGAGGAGGGAGCCTTGCGGCATGGCTGAGCGATTGGACACCAAACGAAGGAATCCGGTTCCTGGGAATAGGCGGCGCATCGAATGGGATAGGGTTATCGACCGCAAACTCCGCTGAACAGCGATACATTGGTGAATAGTGAGACTTCCGTCCCTTCTTGTGTTCTCCCTGGCGATGACCGGGCTGTTGTTTGCCCAGCCGCCGGCCGTGCGATTTATGATGACTTCCGAGCAACCGAAAGTTGCTCCCGGGAAGGCATTCCGGCTGGCGATTGCCGCCGAGATTGAGAAGGGTTGGCATTTGTATTCGGTGACCTCCCCGGTGACGCCCACGGCGACGCGCATTACGGCGCTGGATGATGCCGCGGTGACGGTGACGCGAGTCTGGCAGCCGAAGGTGGAGGCGAAGTTCGACCCGGCGGCGGGCGCGTCGACGGAAAGTTACGAAGAGAAGGCCACGTTCTATGTGGACGCGGTATTGAAGAACGATGTGAAGGCGGGCCCGGTGGAGGTGGCGCTGCAGGTGCGGTCGAGCGCTTGCAATGACAAGATCTGCCTGCCGCCTCGGAAACGGATGCTGACGGCGCAGATTGTG
>DASTML010000188.1:0-35910 GCA_035714175.1 Bryobacteraceae bacterium
AGCTTTTCACCCACGCGTTGCAAGAGGAGGACAAGCGCGGCCCCGAAGGCGGCGGTTTGAATGATGCGGGCGCGGTTGAGCCCCGGCTGCGAGGCAAGCAGAACGGCTGCGAGCAGGATGCCAATGCTGAGCAACATCTGCAGGATACGGACCGCACGCTGCGCCAGAGCATAACGGAGGCCCTGGCGAATGACGACTCCGATAGCGAAAGCGCGATGGACGATGATCACGTAGGCCAACGTAACCGGAAACAAGCCCATGGCCAGTAGCGCCGGCAGCAGCAGCCACTCCGGAAAGGAGCCGAGCGGGCGTCGGAAGAGGTACGAGATGATGACCAGAAGGAATACCGGCGTCAGCGACCAAAGGGCGCCGAGCAATATGATGCGCAGCCGGCGGACTGCCTCCGTACTGGAGAGAGTGAGCCGTTTGTAGGTAAGCAGCGCGAAGAACCCGCTGATGGCGGCCATCTGGAGAACTTCTACGATCACGGCATAGGGTTGCAGCCCATTGACGAGCGGCGCCCAGCCGTGATCGAGGGCGATGTGGCGCAGTGCGCCCAGCGCCGCGGCGATGCTCAGGGTGGCCGTCAGCAAGCGAAGGAGATTTCGATTGGCCCTCTGCCAAGGCGTCTGCTGCGGGAAGTACCAGGCAAAGAGAAACATGCACAGTCCCCAACTGGCCGTTAACATCCAGTGGCAATCTTGGAGAAAGTGGCCCAATGCGCCCAGAGACGCTTTAAAATACGCCGGCTGCACGATGGTGTGAGCGAACGTGACGAGCATTCCTAGCAGAAGCCAAGCCTGGCGGTCCAGCGGCCTCACGAACACAGTCCAGAATCCGAGTCCCAGGCAGAGCACTGGCAGGGCGAGCGCCAATACGATCAGGATGAGGATGCGTCCGAGAAGATCTTCCGTACTGGCGATGGCGGCGAGCGGCCAGGCAATGTCATGGGGCGCGCCGCCGGGCGGAACGACGGTCACGGTGACGCGGTCTCCGGGGAAGAGTTTTTCGAACAGTGAGGCGCGCGCCGTCTCGCCGGTATAGGGTTGTCCCTGGACGGCAATCAATCTATCGCCAGGACGAAGGCCGGCCGCTGCCGGTTCGCGGGCCACGTGGGTCACCGTGGGCCAGGGAGCGCCGACAGAAAAGCCGGAATCCGGCTGATTTTCCGGCCAACGAAGGCGTTCGTAAATCAGCGAAAAGGCGAAGAACTGATGTGTGGCCAGGACGGCGAAACAGGCGAGCGCGAATGCCCTGAGAATCCACTGTTGCGTGTGTGTCGCCATGGCGTGAGTCATTATGGCACGAGTGCGATAGAATCCCTTTTCTATGTGGACCCGGCGTGAATTCCTGCGAACCGCGGCCGCATCTTCGGTGGCGGCGTTTGCGCAAAAGCCCCGGCCGAACGTGCTGCTGATTCTGATTGACGATATGGGTTATGCCGATATCGGATGTTTCGGGGCGAAGGATATTCGCACGCCGCACATCGACCGGTTGGCGCGCGAGGGCGTCAAACTTACCGATTGTTACTCCAACGGCCCGGTCTGTACGCCGACACGTTGCGGGTTGATGACAGGGCGCTATCAACAGAGATTCGGACTGGAATGGGCGCTGGGACCCGGCGTGAAGGGTTACGGGCTGCGGCCGGAAAACAACACTATCGCGCGCTATCTGCAACAGGCGGGATATCGGACCGGCATATTCGGAAAGTGGCACTTGGGCTATGAGGAGAACGTGGGGCCGAATCGCCACGGCTTTGACGAGTTCTATGGACTGCTCAGCGGGAATGTGGATCACTATTCCCATCAAGAGATCAACAAGGAAGCGGATTGGTACGAGAATACGAAGCCAATCACGGTGGAAGGGTACTCGACGGAGTTGTTGCGCGATCGCGCCGTGCAGTTTGTCGAAAAGGGCGACGGTCGGCCGTTTTTCCTGTACCTGCCTTTCAATTCGGTCCACTGGCCGTTTCAGGGCCCCGGACGTCCGCAGGATGTACGGACGCGCCCGACGTGGTTTGACGGAACGCGGGAGAACGACTATAAACCGATGCTGGAGTCGATTGACTCGGCGATTGGCCGCGTGGTGGATGCTATTCGCAAAAAGGGACAACTGGACAACACGTTGCTCATTTTCACAAATGACAATGGCGGAGAACGGCTCTCTGATAACCGGCCGTTTTTCCATCACAAGGGTACGTTGTGGGAAGGCGGAATTCGCGTTCCCGGCATTGTGCGTTGGCCGGGCCACATTCGTGCTGGAAGCGTTTCCGCGCAGCCCTGTATGTCGATGGACCTGACGGCTACCATTGCCGACGCCTGCGGCGTAAAACCCGACGCGGCACAGCCGTTCGATGGTACGAGCCTGCTCCCGGTGCTGGAAGGGAAGCAAGGCGTGCAGGAGCGGACTTTCTTTTGGAGGATTAACCGCGCGGACCGGAAACAGATGGCGTGCCGCCGCGGCAACTGGAAGTGGATCCACGATGCGGGCTTCGAGCAGCTATACGACTTGGCGAAGGACCCAGGAGAGCGGAAAGATATGGCATATCGCGAGCCAAAGCTGACGGCGGAGTTATCCGGGCTTTATGCGCAATGGGAAAAGATGTTGCAAAAGAATCCGCCGCCGAAGGTGATCGCATGATCGGACGCCGCACATTCCTGTCGATGGCCGCATTGGGGTTGGCCGCGCAGACACAGCGGCGGCCGAACGTGGTCGTCTTTCTCGCCGATGACATGGGTTGGGGCGACCTCGGCTGCTTCGGCGCAAAGGACATTTTGACGCCGCATATCGATAGCCTGGCTCGTGACGGCGTCAAGCTCACGGATTGTTATTCCAACGGCCCTGTGTGTACGCCAACACGGTGCGGGCTGATGACCGGGCGGTACCAGCAGCGCTACGGCAAGGGACTGGAATGGGCGTTGTTGCCGAGCGATACGAATATCGGCCTGGATCCGAAACACACGACGCTACCCCGGCTCTTGAAGAATTCCGGCTACAAGACCGGCTTGTTCGGCAAGTGGCACCTGGGGCGGGAGAACCGCTTCAACCCGGTTCATCATGGGTTTGACGAGTTCTTCGGCCTGACTGGCGGCAACGTCGATATGTACTCCAAAGAAGATCGTTTTCAGAACTACGATCTCTACGATGGTTTGGAAACGGTGAAGAATCGTCCGGGATATCTGACGGAGATGTTGATTGACCGCGCGGCGCAGTTCATTACGGCGAACCGGACGCAGCCGTTCTTCGCCTGTATTCCATTTAATGCTGTCCATTGGCCGTTTCAAGGGCCGGGAAGGCCGGAGACGGTTCGTACTCTTAAAACCTGGTACGACGGAACCCGCGCCGGAGAATACAAGCCCATGCTGGAGGCGATGGACGCCGGCGTTGGGCGGATCCTGGGTATTTTGACAAAACTGGGATTGGCCAACGATACGCTCGTAATTTTCACCAATGACAATGGCGGGGAGCGGCTTTCCGACGGCGGCCCGTTTCGCCACCACAAGGCGACGCTGTGGGAAGGGGGGATCCGCGTGCCGGGAATTGTCCGGTGGCCAGGACGGATTCCGCGCGGTCGCACCAGCCGGCAGGTGTCGATGTCCATGGATTTTACGGCGACCATTGCCGCGGCTTGCGGCGTAACGGCGGCGGGCGCCGAGCCGTTTGACGGCGTGGACCTGCTGCCGGTTTGGAGCGGCCGGCAACCGGAAAAGGAACGTGAACTCTGTTGGCGTATCCAACGCGCTGGACAACGCGTGCGAGCGATCCGGCGCGGCAAGTGGAAGTACATCCTCGATGGAAACATCAGCAATCTGTATGATCTTTCGCAAGACCCAGGCGAAACGACAGACTTGTTTTATGTACAGCCCAAGATAGCGGCCGAATTGCGCCAGAGACTGGACGCATGGGAGAAGCAGTTTGCCGGGTAATACGATTTCGAGGCGGGCGTTCGTAGCGGCAGGCGCGGCGAGCGCGGCGACGTCTCGGCAGCCGAACATTGTTTTCCTGATGCCGGACCAGCATCGCTACCACGCGGTCGGGTGCCTAGGCAATCCGGATGTGAAGACCCCTCATATCGACCGGTTGGCAAGAGAAGGCGTTACGTTGCCGCACACCTTTGCCAATACGCCGGTATGTTGCCCCGCGCGGGCGATCCTATTGACGGGTCAATACTGCCACAAGAACGGCATGGTGGCGAATGATTTGCGGCTCCGGGAATCTCACGTGAGCTTCGCCGAGGCATTGGCGGGGGCGGGGTACCGGACAGGCTTTGTGGGGAAGTGGCACCTGGACGGCGGACAGCGGGAGCCAGGTTGGGTTCCGCCCGGGCCGAGGCGTCAGGGATTCTCCTTCTGGGCCGCGCACCAGTGCAGCCACCGGCACTTTCAGAATCACTATTTCCGCGATTCGCCGGAGCCGATTGCCTTCGGCAAGTTTGAGGCGGAAGGCTGGGCGGACGTCGCGGTTGAGTTTTTGGAAGGGGTGAAAAGCGACGCTCGTCCGTTCTATCTGACGGTGCAGTGGGGCCCTCCGCATGACCCGTACAAAGCTCCTAAGGAGTATAAGCAACTCTATGATGCCGGGCGTTTGACGATGCGGGCCAACTATGTGCCCGGGGGGAAGGGAATCCCAACGCCGGACGCGATTGCCGAGTACTACGGTATGGTGACGGCGATTGACGATCAAGTGGGGCGAATTCTGGCCAAGTTGGATGAACTCGGGCTGCGCGAAAATACGATTGTTCTTTATTCGTCCGATCACGGGGACATGCTGGGTTCGCAGGGTGAACGGTTGAAACGCAAACCTTGGGAAGAATCGATTCGTGTTCCTGGGTTTGTCCGCTGGCCGGGCCGGATACAGCCAGGAACGAGCAACGACGTGTTCTTCACCCACGTCGATTTCGCACCGACTCTGCTGGGTATGGCGGGAGTCGCCGTTCCTAAGACCATGCAAGGGCGCGATCTTTCCCGTGTGATTACGGAGGGCAGGGGCAAAAGACCGGACTCCGCGTTCTTCCAGATATTTGGGCCGTTCGCAGGTGACGGGACCGCCGGTGGCTGGCGGGGCGTGAGAACGGCAACCCACATGTATGCGCGATACGCGGACAGGCCATGGGTTCTTTACGATTTGCGGGCCGATCCGCTGCAGCAGACCAACCTCGTGGGGCGACCGGAGGCGGCGGGTATCCAGTCTGCGTTAGAAAAGCGGCTAAGGCGTTGGATGCGCGACACCGGGGACAGTTGGTCCTACAACTGGGAACACCCGCTGGAAGACGGCGGCAGATTGTACAAGCACAAGACCTTCTTCACTGTGCAGGAGTATCTGGACTGGGCGAAGGAGCATCCGGACCTGGATCGGGCGTGACGGCGCGCGCCGCCTGCTGGAGCAGAGAGGCCAACGCGGCGGCGTTTTCGGTCCCGTAGGCAAGGACGAAGGCGGATTGCGCCTGTTCCCAGAGGGGAAAGCATTCTTCGACGCGAAGCAGACCGGCTGGTGAAAGGCGGATAAGCTTCTGCCGGCGGTCCTCTCCCGCCGCTTCACTCAGGAGTTGTCCGCGTTCCAGAGGGACAAGGTTGCGTGTGAGAGTGGTGCGGTCCATGCCGAGCCGGTGGGAGAGTGCGGTGCGCGTGATGCCGTCCGCGCGCGCGACGTTGACCAGGATGGCGTATTGCGTGATCGAGACGCCGGCCGGATGCAAATATTTGTCATAAAAGGCTGTCACGGCGCGGGTGGCTTTGCGGAGTTGGAAACAAGAGCAGGGGCCAACGGCGGGTACACGCCATGATACGGGGACGTCAGTACGTGTAATTACACTCATGTGCTATTCTCCTTCATTATGGGACAAACGGGCGGCGGAGCGCCAAGAATACATTACGCGTGGGTCATTGCCGGACTGACATTCCTTGTTCTGCTTGCAACGGCTGGCGTTCGGGCGACACCGGGCGTCATGATGGTAGTCTGGGGCGAAGAATTTGGCTGGTCGCGTACGGCGATATCCGGGGCGATTGCCATCAATATCGCGTTGTTCGGGCTGATTGGTCCTTTTGCGGCTGCCGTGATTGACCGGGCCGGACTGCGACGAGTCGTCTCTGCGGCATTAGCGCTACTGGCATGCGCCGTGGCGGAATCGACGCAGATGAGTTCCCAATGGCAACTCGTCCTGTTCTGGGGAGTTCTGGTGGGGACGGGAAGCGGGGTTACCTCCATGGTGTTGGCGGCTGTCGTCACGAACCGTTGGTTCGAAGAACGGCGGGGCCTCGTCCTGGGCGCGCTGTCGGCAGCCAACGCGACCGGACAGATGATCTTCTTGCCGTCACTGGCGAATATCGTCACCACGAGCGGATGGCGGCCCGCTGCGATGTGGGTGGCGGGCGTTGCCGGCTGCTTAAGCGTGCTCGTATTGCTTTTTCTGAGAGACAAGCCGGAGGACATGGGACTCGTCCGGTACGGCTGGACCCCGGCCGCCGCACAAGACCAAACGAAAAGGAAACCGCCGCTGGAGGCGCTTGCCTGGGCCGCCCGCCGGCGCGAGTTCTGGTTGCTCGCCGGTAGTTTCTTCGTATGCGGCGCCAGCACCAACGGATTGATTGGTACGCATCTGATTCCGGCGTGTCATGACTACGGCATCCCGGAGGTGCGGGCAGCCGGCTTGCTGGCATTGATGGGCATTTTCGATATCCTCGGCACTACAGCGTCCGGGTGGTTGACGGACCGCTTTTCCAGCCGCCGCCTGCTGTTCTGTTACTACGCTCTACGCGGACTGTCGCTCCTATTTTTGCCACAGACGTTGCAGCAGGGCGGTCCCGCGCTGACCTGGTTTGCCTTCTTCTATGGTCTGGATTGGGTGGCGACGGTTCCTCCCACCGTCCGGTTGACGACCGAGGTTTTCGGCCGCGAGAACACGGGGACGGTCTACGGCTGGATTGGCGCGGCCCACCAACTCGGCGCTTCGGTCGCCGCTCTGGGCGCGGGTACAATCCGCACGGAAATGGGCGACTACAGCTTGGCGTTCTGGACGTCGGGAGCCATCTGTTTTGCCACAGCGTTTCTCTTCGTTGCCTGGCGAACTACTGCCAGAACTCATCAAACAGCCCCGCAGCCTTCACCTGTCCGGTAGCCGTTTCAATCACAGCCCAATCCCCGTAACGAGGGTACAGCAGGGCGTTGGTGCCGACCAGATCTGCCTTGCCGAAGGTGTGTCCTGAATTGAGCACAACATACTTCGACGGATTCATCGGATTCGGTTGGATGAGCGCCAGGGTATGCGTTTTGGCGTCGAACTTCTGGCCCTTGATCTCAATTTCGGCAGCCGTCCATCGCACGGGCAGATCCTTCACCACCTTGGCAATCAGCTTGCTGTTTGCCGGGGTTCCCCAGAGCACAAGATGGCTTTCCGCGATATCCGATTTCGACAGGTCTTTCGACGTTTTGCGCCGGATCGCGCCCCGGAAGTATTTGTCGAAGTTGGCGGCAAAAGTGTCAAGCCGAACGTCCGGCGCGTCTGCGACAACCAGAAAACGGTCCATGAAGGCGTCGTCAATTGGTCCCTGCAACCCGGCGCGTTTCCGCAGACGTAGAGCCTTGGCGGGCCGCACCTCCCAACGGTTCATCTGTTTAACAAAGGCTTTGCCCTTCAACGTTTGGCCGTCGATGGTAACCTCAGCGGGCGCATCGAGTTCCAGTTCCGCAATGTTTTTAGTCTTCACACTGGAGCGCGAACCGGTCAATTCCGCACGGGCGTAGGTATGCTCCAACGCTGCAACATTCCAATTCCAGATACGGCCGTAGCGCGGGGTCCACGTGACAAACCGGAACGTTTCCGGCGTCTTCCTCGGCAGGTTCTTGGTCAGGAACGTTTCCGACTCCGCCTTGCTATCGGGATGCCAGCGGTGTTCCGTCTTCGGACCAACCAGAAATATCGCATTCGCACGGATCTGCTCCGCTTCCATGGCTTCTTTAATGTTCAGCGAAGCCTGCAATTGTTTATCGATCTCGCCGCCGTATCCGACAAATGGGGTGTTGGTTATGTTCGCCGTGTAGTCCACCGCATCGTAAATATGCAGATTGGCGCGTTCATGCGTTGCCAGGTTGGGCTTATTGGCGTAACGGATCGTCTCCGTGAAGCCCGCGCCTGCTTCCACGCCGGCCCAACGCGACGGATGGTGCAATCCGATATGCCATGCGCCGGCGCCTCCCATGGAGAACCCACGAAGCAGTATGCGATCCGGGTCGATTTTGTATTGCTTGACGACGGCGTCGATGGCTTCGAATACGTCGGTTTCGCCCGCCCACCGGTAGGCGTTGTTGGCGCGGCCGTTTACTTCCAGCTCGATCCAGTCCTGTCCGGGGGGAATTGGTTTGGGCTTGGCGTCGGGCGCAATGAACCACGCCTCCGTCAGGCGTCCGTTGCGCCCGTGCAAGATTACGTCCAGCCGGACCGGCTTGCTGCCGTCGTAACTGGCCGGAATGGTGAGCTTATATGGCTGCACGGAATCATCGATGCGCGACTGGTAGGCGCGGACGACACGACCCGTTTCCTTTGTCCATGGCGCGTTGCCTTTCGCGAGAGCCTGTGCGCGTGCCAGGCCATTCGCAATCGCATCATGGGCGTGTTTGATATAAGCGTCCTGGTAAAACTCGTCCTGATACTTCAACAGATTCTGTGCCGCTTTTTCGTAAATGGCGACATCGGCGAAATAAGGGCTCTTTGAAAGCGCGCCCAATTGGGCTGACAGTGGCTGGAGTTCCGTGCGGATTTTCTCCAATTCGGCGGCGGGCACCTGGATGGCCGGGTTGGGCGCGGGAGCCTGCGCGGCAAGAACCACGGAAAGTACGAATAAGGCGCGCTTCATGGTAAGTCTCCCGGTTAGCGCTGCACGCGGCCGGAGCCGCCGCCCTTGATGAGTGCGTGGACTTCTTCGGCGGTGAACCGGTTGAAGTCGCCGGGAATGGAGTGTTTCAGGCAACTGGCAGCCACGGCAAACTCCAACGCTTCCTGGGCGGTTCCCAGCGCGTTCAGACCATAGATCAACCCACCGGCGAAGCAGTCGCCGCCGCCGACGCGGTCTACGATATGTGTGATGTCGTAGTGCTTGGAAACCAGAAATTCTTTGCGGTTGTTGAAGCAAGCCGCCCAGCCGTTGTGTGAAGCCGAGTGCGATTCACGCAGGGTAACGGCAAGCGCTTCCAGGTTTGGGTATGTTTCCAATACCTTGTCGGTCAATTTGCGGTAGACCTCGCGGTCCAGTGCTCCGGAATGCACATCGGCGTCGGCTTTGATGCCGAGCGTCATCTGGCAGTCTTCTTCGTTCGCGATGCCGACGTCGACGAACTTGAATAGTTCCGACATAACTTCCTTGGCCTCTTTGCCCCACTTCCAGAGGTTTTTCCGGAAGTTCAGGTCGCAGGACACTTTCAGGCCCTGCGCACGGGCCGCTTTCACCGATTCGATAGCCAACTCCGCCGCGCCTTCCGAAATGGCGGGCGTGATGCCGGTGATGTGGAACCAGGTTCCTCCTGCCAAAGCGCTTGTCCAATCAATGGCGCCGGGACGTGCCTGGCAGATAGAAGAGTATTCGCGATCATAGAGAACCTTCGATGGGCGTTGATTGGCGCCCGGTTCGACATAATAGATGCCGAAACGACCCTTGCCGCGCACCGTCTGATTCATGTCGACGCCGAAGCGCCGCATTTCACCAATGAAGGCGTCGGCCACCGGGTTCTTGTCCGGAAGCACGGTGACATACCGGGCGGGCAGGCCGAAGCCGGAGACGGCGACGGCGACGTTGGCCTCGCCCCCACCGAATGTCGCCAGGAATTGAGGCGACTGCAGGAAGCGCTCAAAGCCCGGAGGCGCCAGGCGGAGCATGATTTCTCCAAAGGTGACGATCAGCTTGGACATAAGCCGCTATTCTATCAACGGCGTCACGCAGGCAGCCAACGAAAAAGGGACTTGGCCGATTTGGCGCAAGTCCCTATTCCCGTAGGATAGCACCTTTTGCATGCATTTGGGGGCACAATCCGGCCGGAATTCGAAAAAAGTCTAGATTTCTTCCTGCCGGCCCGCTGTGAGTGTACGCAGAGGCGTTTCTATCGGATTGGCTTCCGGAATCTCGTCGCCGGTAGCCGCCACAAGGTCCTGGAACCGGCGGGCGCTGGTAAGGACATTGCGTTCCAGCGATCCGACGGCGGCGTTATACGATGTGGCCGCCTTTTCCAATCCATCTCGAACCCGGTTCATGTGGTTGGTGAATGTCAGAAGCCGGCCATAGAGGGAACGGCCTAGGTTGGCGATCTGCTGGGCGTTGGCTGCCAATTCCTGATGGCGCCAGCCGTAGGCGGCTGATTTTAATAGCGCGATGAGCGTGGTGGGGGTGGCAATCAGGACGCGATTCCGCACGCCAAATTCGATCAATTCCCGATCAATGCGAAGGGCGGCGCTAAAGCAGGATTCGTCCGGAAGAAACATCACGACAAAATCGGGGGAAGTAGGGAACAGGTCCCAATATTCTTTGGCGCCTAGCTCTTTCACGCGGTCGCGCACATGTCCGGCGTGTGCGGTCAACAATAGTTCTCGTTCGGCGTCGTCACTTGATTCCTGTGCTGCCAGGTAGGCGGCCAACGGAGCCTTCGAATCGACGACGATGTCGCGCCCATCGGGCAGGTGCACCACCATATCGGGCCGCAACCGGCCATCGGCCGCGTCCACCGAAACTTGCTCGTCAAAATCGCAGTGTTTTTCCATCCCGGCGAGTTTCACAACGTTTTGCAACTGCATTTCGCCCCAACGGCCACGTACCGAGGAAGATTTCAACGCATGGGCCAGCCGTGAGGTTTGCTGCCCAACCTGTGCATGCGCTTCGCGCAGGCTTTCCACCATGGTTTCCAGCGTGGCGAACCCCTTGCTGCGGTTCTCTTCAAACCGTCCCAATGATTCCAGCAGCGGCGTCATGCTATCCAGAAAGCTCTTGCTGTTCGATTTCAACGCCCGTGCCGCGACGTCCTCAAACGTCGAGTCCAGCCGGCTCTGTGTCTCTTCGAGCAGCCGCAATTTCTCGGCTTGGGCAGCGGCCGTCGCCGCCGCGCCGCTCAGTTGGGACGCCATCCGCTGAATTTGCGACTCCTTCTCCGCCAGTTTCTGTTCCATCCGGGCCAATTGCCCGGCTCGTTCCGTGCTTACTGCTCGAAGCGCATTCGTTTCTCCGCGAGTCAACAGATGGGCCAGCACGCCGCCTATCGCGATGCCAGCGGCCAAAAAGACAAAGTAAAGGACAAGTTCCATTCCTTGCCAGCATACGAGTTTCGTCAAGGGAGCTTACGCTAATGAATAAGGGATAAGAAAACAACGATCCGATACAAACCGCTCCTGCGCCGGGGGGAAATGCCGCGATTGATAGGGTCCGGACCGGTCTGATTAGCCGCCATTTCCGGCTGCCGTGGTAGCATGACCGCAACTTCATGCCGCCACGCCAAGTGCTTTTTTCCGTGCTGATCCTCTTTGGGATCAACATTCTGAACTTCTACGACCGTCACCTATCTGGTGCGCTCGTCGAGCCAATGCGGAAAGAGTTCGCCCTCAGCGATACGAACGTGGGTCTCATGGGAAGCGCTTTTATTTGGATCTACGCTCTGATCGGCGTCCCGTTGGGCCTGGTTGCCGACCGCTGGAGCCGGAAAAAATTGCTGCTGGCCGGGCTGCTGGTATGGACGGCCATGACGGCCATGGGAGGGCTGGCTAATGGCTTCCTTTTCTTGCTGGTGACACGGATTGGCGTGGGGATCGGGGAGGCCGTCTGCGCACCAGTTGGAACGTCCTGGATCGGTGACCTTTTCCCTGCGGAGCGGCGCGGACGCGTCCTGGCGTTATTCATGTTGGGCGTTCCCGTAGGCGGCGCGTTAAGCTACTTTTTCAGCGGCCCCATCGCGCAGGCCTTCGGCTGGCGGACCGCCATGGTGGTGGCGGCGCTGCCGGTAGTGGTATTGGCCCCGGCGCTGTGGATCCTGCGGGAACCGGAGCGCGGTGAATCCGAAGGCGGCCATGCCGGTGGCGCGGCCGGATCTGTTTGGACAATTCTCCGCCGGCCCACCCTCTGGTGGATTATCGCCTCCGGCGTATTCCTGAACTTCAACATGTACGCTGTATCGACGTTTCTGCCCGCGCTGCTCAGCCGGGTACACGGCATGACGCTCGGAGCCAGCGGCAAGGCGACCGGCGCTATGTATCTGCTGGGCGGAACCTGCGGCGGACTGGCCGCCGGCTATTTGAGCGACCGGATTGTTCGCCGGCGTCAGGACGGAAGGCTGATTTTGGCGGCTTTATTGGCTGCGCTGGGAGCGCCGCTCGCTTATGTGGGCGTGATGCAACCGGTGGGCAGCACATGGCAGGCTTTGGCGCTTTTGACCGGGGCCTACGCCTGCATGAATACCTACTACGGCCTGGTCTACGCATCGATACAAGACATCGTGCTGCCTACCCAGCGCGGCATCACCATGGCTATCTACTTCATGGCGATGTACCTCTGCGGAGCCTCGTTCGGGCCGCTGCTGACGGGCATGGCAAGCGATTTCATGGCCCGGCGGGCCATGGCTGCCGCCGGCGCCGTACAGATGACCGAGTTGTTCAAGGCTCACGGGCTGCAGCAGGCGATGTTGCTCATCCCGGCTCTGCTGCTCGCCCTCGCCTTCGTCCTTTTCGGCGCATCCCGCACATTCAGCAACGATGCGGTTCGCCGCCAGGGCGCCGCCTAATTCGCCGGCAGCAGTACATTCTTAAACGGCCACGACTTTGCCAGCCAGTCTTTCACCTCTTTCAGCACCACTGGTTGCAGACCCTTGTCGTACTCGGCCTTCGTTACCCACATCCGCACCGCCGCGTCATAGCCTTCCTTCCGGCTTGGTGAAATGTAGACGCAGCCCAACTCCCGGGTTCCGTCCAAAGACAGCACCGCGTAGGTGAAACTCTTTCGCGCCTTAAACCGGGCGATTTCGCCTTCGACATCCTTCACCGCATCGGCCATCGTGATCTTTTCGTTGGGCCACCGGCCGCTGGGGGAAAAGGTCTTGTGCAGGTGCTCGATCGACGACATATAGGCGTCGTAGTCATGTTTTGCCAGGTCCGGGCCCAGCGGTTTCAGCTGAAATGTGGCCGTCTTGTAAGACTCGGGAACAACAAAATCGGCCGGAACGAAGGGCGGTTGCGCGAAAAGCGTGGAGACCGCCAAAAGAAACAGATATCGCAAGGAGAATCACCTTTTCATGTGGTTTCCGGTGCGAACCAGGCATGCCGGTGACGTGTTCTTTCAGGATACTACTCAGGTTCCCGGCAGTAGGGCGCGGCCGCTTCTGCGCACAGTTCCGGCGGATCGATTTCCGGAGCCTGTTTGCTGAAAACAATCTCCCACTGTGAAACGCCCTTCACGTACAGCCGTGCGACCTCTCCCGCCAACGAATCTGTTTCGCCGGGCTGCAGCCCCAATACCTGGGGATAGTACGCCGGACCTAACTGAATAGGCCGGGTGTCGAGCACCAGTTCCGGATGCGTCCAGGAAAGTGGATCCTCCAGGTTGTCGGAAAACGCGATGTAGATGCCCACCTGCGGCCATCCGGAGGTGCAGCATACATGATTCATCAGAACCACGTAGGTATTCAGAAACGAATTCCAATGGATGGATGGTCCCCACATGGAGTTGGCTTCGGCGTATTGCCAGGAAATACCGGCGGGGAAGATCGGCGTCATGTGCCCGCCCAGGCCCGGCTCGTTCCATTCGCCGTTGTAATACTTGTAGACGTTTCCCGCGGGATTCGCGCGGTCCGCAAAGGCCAGGCGGGCAGTAGCCACTCCTTGTTCGGATACGTCGCCATTGTAATTAGTAAATAGGAAGTAGAAAAATTTGTGTTCGTGGTCAGGAATGACGGAAAAGTCGCCATGGCCGCCGGCGAAGAATCCATTCTCCGCATCGCAGTGAAGGGGCGAACCCGTCTCCAGCACAATGCCCAGATCGTGGACCGTCTTTCCGTTGTCGTAACTTATCGCGGCCCCAATCTTCGGCGCCGTGAGGTCGTTGTCCGCGCAGACCCCGCCTGGCTCGTGGTGGTACCACAAGTACAGTGTTCCATCCTCGTCTCGCCACACCGCTTCAAACCAGACGGGTTTATGATCCGGCGAATCAAACTGTATCTCTTCAGTATTTGTTAATTGAAATTGATCCGAACCCTTGCTTCGTGTGGGCACGCCGGAAGAGTGGAAGATATGCAACTCACCGTCGGCCCACATGGCTGAAGTGTTGCCATCGATAATTTCTGGTAACTCGACCCGTTCGGCATTGCGAACCTGCGCAAATTGAGCAATTCCGGCGCATTGGGCGGCGAGGAGAAGGAGAATCTGTAGCGGACGCGGCATTTCCTTGCTCATTCGGACGGTATCCTGTTGGCTTAGGTTACCGATGTTAGCTTAGAGTGTGCGGCGATTTCTGAAAAGAATCTTCACCTATCCGCTCTTGTTAACCGCGGGCGCCGCTATTTTGGTGGAAGAGGCGCTCTGGCGGCTCTCCGCGATCATTGCTCTGCTGGGCAGACTCCCGGTCTTTCGGAACTTGGAAAACTGGCTTCGGGGCCTTCCTCCCTTCGGGGCGCTGGCAATGTTCGGTCTTCCCGCCCTCGCGCTGGCCCCGGTCAAGCTCCTCGCCTTATATTGGTTGGCTGGCGGTCACCCCGCTCTGGGAATTGGAACTATCCTCACCGCCAAAGTGGCGGGTACGGCACTCGTGGCCCGCCTCTTCCAATTGACGCAGCCGCAACTGTTGTCCATCGCCTGGTTTCGCTGGCTCTATGATCATGTGATGCGCCTGCGGGCCGCCGCGTACGCCCTGTGGGCGGAATCGGCGGTTGGCCGTTGGTGGCGCCGGGAGCGAGCACGGCAGAAGGGCTGGATACGCCGCCGCTGGGACGCCGCGCGTGCACGTTTAGCCAGAAAATGATATTTTTCAGAGTTCGGTATTTTGCATGGGAGATAGGATGAAGAAATCGACCGGTTTATTGATCGTGCTGGCCGCTTCGGCCTTGGCACAGCCTCCAGGCGCGGCGCGCCGGGGCCCGTCGCTACCCGAAGCGCTGGTAGTGAACGCCACCGAAGGCTTTGAGTCGATCTTCGACGGCACGATGAAGGGCTGGGATGGCGACCCGGACTTCTGGCGCGTGGAAAATGGCGTACTCGTTGGGGAAACCACGAAGGAAAAGCCGATGAAGGCCAATACCTTCCTGATCTGGCGCGGCGGACGGCCAGCCAATTTCGAGTTGAAGCTGGACTTCAAAATGAATTCCACCAATAGCGGCGTGCAGTATCGGAGCGCGGAAGTACCGGAGGTGGGAAAGTGGGTCCTGAAAGGGTACCAAGCCGATTTTGATTTCGAAAACCGCTATACCGGACAACTCTACGAAGAACGCGGCCGCGGGTTCCTGGCCATGCGCGGCCAGATGGCGACGATGGAAGAAGGCAAAAAGCCTCGAGTGATCGCGAACCTGAAAAGCAATGAAGACCTTCGCGGCGCGGTAAATATCAACGGTTGGAACACGCTGCACGTCATCGCACGCGGCAACGTGCTGATTCACATCCTGAATGGCCAACTGGCCGCCTCTTTCATTGACGACGACGCCAAGAATCGCGCCATGGAAGGGCTGATCGGCATGCAGCTCCACGTGGGCCCGCCCATGCGCGTCGAGTACCGCAACATCTATCTCAAGAAACTATGATCGACTGTAGCCCCGAAGAGTGGGAGCTGCGGGTTCAACTCGCCGCCGCTTACCGGCTCATTGACCATTTTGGGTGGTCCGAACTGATTTGGACCCACACCACCGTCCGCGTTCCCGGCCCGGAACACCACTTTCTGATTAACCCTTATGGCTACCGGTTCGACGAAGTGTGCGCGTCGAACCTGGTGAAGGTGGACCTCCATGGCAACATCGTTGGCGATCCGTCCCAGGAGATCAACCCGGCCGGATTCGTCATTCATAGCGCCATCCACATGGCCCGCCGCGATGTGCGTTGCGTGATGCATACCCATACCGTCGCTGGAATGGCGGTGGCAGCTCTCGATTGCGGTCTGCTGCCCATCAGTATGTATGCGCTCGGCTATTACGAGGGCGTGGGCTATCACGATTACGAAGGTCCCAGCTTGGAACTCGGTGAACGGGAACGGCTGGCGGCCAACTTGGGCGATAAACACATCTTCGTAATGCGGAATCACGGTCTGCTTACCGTCGGTGATTCGGTAGCCCAGGCCTTCGTGCGCATGTATCGTCTGGAGCGTGCCTGCCAAGTGCAATTGGCTGCTCAGGCAACGGGCGCCGGGTTAGTCGTACCGCCGGAGCCGGTCCGCCTGCTGAGCCGCGAACTCAGCGACGACTTTCTGGGCGACAAAGGATATAGCCGCGAACGGAACCCCGAATTCGCGGCTATGTGCCGTCTCCTGGACCGGAAGGATCCCTCTTACAAAGAGTAGCTACTGTGCGTCACCCACGTCGTAGGCGTTGTTCGCGGTAACTGTGACACGATAAGTACCCAGGTTATTCTGCCAGTGCCGGTTGTCGTTCACGGCCAAATAAAGGCGCCCCTCACCGGGCGCTTTTTGAGTCCACGACTTGCCAACGAAAAAGACCTCGCCCGCAGCCTGGAACCGGCCCACCAGGGCGCCAAATGGATGTCCGTCCACCAAGTTGGTTTTGTAGTTGGGGCCCGGCTTCTGGAGGCCGTTCGGGTCTGTGGCCCAGCCATCGGTTTCCCAGCTCAGCCGGCTGAACCCGGAGGCGGATGCAGTCGCGCGCGATCCGTTCGTAAACAGAATCGCCGTATCGAAATACTCAATCTGCGTGCTATGCCGCAGGGAGTGCACCTCGACCCGGCGCGTAATCGAGTTCTGGCGGACCGCAAAAAAGCGGATCTTGTCCCAGGGAAGGGAACCAAGCTGGAACGGCTCCACCTTGCCGCGGATCGCCTCTCCCGAGGTCAACCGGATCAGGCTCAATTCCCGGTCCAGCGTATCGGCGTGGCTGGGCATAATGCGTTCAAACAGCCGGTAGAGCGGCTTGGGCTCATGCTGATCGGTATCCTTGTACGCCTTGAGCAGCGGCGTCATCACTGGTACGCCAATCAGCGTCAGGCTTTCCACTGCAAGATCGCGCGCTTTGCGGTCCGTACCCTGAATAGCGGAAATGCCGTCCAGGATCCGTGCCGATTCTCCTGGGGTAGCCGCTTCGCCGCTATGCACGGAGAGCAGGGAACTGAGCGGAATGGATCGTACCTTTCCATCCACCGAAACACGAATGGCGCCGAGCGAAGTCTTCACTTCAGTCCCGGCGCCATCTTTCGGTTGTACGTATACGGTGGCCTCTTTGGCCAACAACGGCAAGCAAGCTAGGCTCGCCCATAGGAGGATGCGGGTGCGCATGACCTACCTATCTTATATGGAGAAATCCGCTACGCCATCACTTCTTTAATTACCCGCCCGCCGATGTCGGTCAACTTTTTATAGCGGCCCGCATGTAGGTACGTCAATCGCTCCTGCTCCAGTCCCAACAAGCGCAGAATCGTCGCATGCACATCCCGCACAGGGATCGGGTCGCTTGCGGCGCGCACCGACAACTCGTCTGTCTCGCCAAAAGTCGCCCCTGCTTTCACGCCGCCGCCGGCCATCCAAACGCACAGGCCGTATTGATTGTGGTCGCGTCCCGGCTTGTCCGTCACCAGGTTATTGTCGAACGGAGTGCGTCCCATTTCGGAAGCCCAAACCACCAGTGTCTCGTCCAGGAGGCCGCGCGATTGCAAATCCTGCAGCAGGCCCGCCACCGGTTTATCGACTTCTTTGCAATGTTTCGGAATCCGCCCGCCTACGTCTCCGTGGTCATCCCAGCGGTCGCCGCCCGCGCCGTGCAGCGCCAATACATACCGGACGCCGCGTTCCACCATCCGGCGCGCCAACAGGCACTGCCGACCGAACGCCTCCGACATCGGATCGTCCAACCCGTAGAGCTTCCGGGTCGCCTCCGTCTCGCTATTCACGTCCACCAATTCCGGCGCCTTGGACTGCATGCGGAATGCAAGTTCGTAGGCGGCAATGCGGGCGTCCAGTTCGCTGGTATGGGACCGCGCCGCGCTGTGCTTCTCGTTCATCCATTTCAGCAGGTCCAGCTCATCGCGCTGCTGTTTGGCCGTTAACGCTTCGGGCCTGTGCAGGTCGACGATCGGAGTATTTCCGTTGCGGAATATCGTGCCCTGGTAGGCGGCGGGCAGAAACCCATTCCCCCACACGCCGTTGCCGCCGATGGTCGCCCCGCGGGGGTCGCCCAGCACCACAAAGCCCGGCAAATTCTGATTCTCCGTTCCAAGCCCATAGGTCACCCATGCGCCAATCGACGCGCTGCCTGGAAACTGGTTGCCGGTCAGCGTGTGGTAGACCGCGGGCCCGTGATTGTTGTTGTCCACCTTCACGCCATGAACAAAGGCAAGCTTGTCGGCTTGCTGTGCCAGGTTGGGCATTAAGTCGGTCACCCAGTGGCCGGAATGGCCACGTTGCCGGATCGCAGCCACCGGAGGAATCACCCGGTTGGGCGCCGCCGAAAACGTGGCAATCTCACCCACCGTTCCTTCGGCTTGCGGCATCTGCTTACCTGCCAGTTTCACCAGGGCCGGCTTGTAGTCGAACAAGTCCATCTGGCTCACGCCGCCTTCCATGAAGAGGAAGATGCACCGCTTCGCCTTCGCCGGAATGTGCGCCGGCTTCAAGCTCAGGGGGGACTCGGCGGCCAACATGTTTTGCGCGGCCAAGCCGCCAAGGCCCAGCCAGGTCGTATTCAGAAAATCGCGTCGGGATCGTGGGGACATGGGTCTACTCGACAAACAGGAACTCATTCGAATTGAGGAGCACACGGCACAGGGCGTCGAGTGATCCGGGGAAAGAGGCGAAGCGATCCGTCTCTTCGGGCGTCGGCGGGCGATTCAGGATTCGCTGGAAGGCAACCCGTACTTGCGTCGGCTTATTGCCCCCCGCTTCCTTGGCGATCAGCGCTGCCAGGTGCTGCGTCTCCTCGTGCATCAGATTTCCATTCATCAGCGATAGCGCCTGCAACGGAGTTGTCGTTGCGCTCCGCCGGTCACAGGATTCGCTGAATACAGGGGCATCAAATGCCGCCATCATCGGCAGCGGCATGGACCGGCGTTGGAACGTATAGATCGAACGGCGGCGTGTGTCTGCTT
Organism: Bryobacteraceae bacterium; assembly: GCA_035714175.1. Taxonomy (GTDB): domain Bacteria; phylum Acidobacteriota; class Terriglobia; order Bryobacterales; family Bryobacteraceae. The sequence continues at coordinate 19,244 of DASTML010000188.1, forward strand.
CCGATTCATTGGTCTCCCACATGAGGGCGCCGCCGCGGCCGTAGCGGGCGAAATCCGCCAAATCCGCGGGCAGCGGCGGAAATACGCTAGGGCCGCCCTGTTCCGCGTTCAGCCGGTCGCTCAGGTACAAAATGCCGTCGCGAATTTCTTCAGCCTGCAGCCGCCGGCGCGGGAACCGGGACAGAAGCTTGGCGTCGGCGTCCGCCGCGGCATTCTTGTTTTCCGCCGATTGCCGATAGGTTGCCGATTGGAGAATCAACCGGTGCATCGCTTTTACACTCCAGCCCGATTCGATGAACTTGTGCGACATCCAATCCAGCAACTCTGGATGGGTCGGGCGTTCGCCATTCACGCCAAAGTCACTGGGCGTGGCGACAATTCCGGTTCCGAAATGATTCTGCCAGATGCGGTTGACCATCACACGTGCGGTCAGCGGATTTTCCGGGCTGGCAATCCATTTGGCCAAGGTGAGCCGCAGGCCACGGGTGGGGAACTGCCGGTAGCGGTCCTGCTCAATGACGGCCGGTTCTGACTTGCCGGTGATGGCGCTCAAGAACCCGGCTTCCACCGCTTCTCCAGGCTGGCGGTAGTCGCCGCGCACAAGCACATGCGTCAACCCTATGGCTGGCCCATTCGGGGGACCGGGTACATTCTGAATCGAAAGGGCATTCGGCTGCCAGCGGCCGAGCCGCCTCCGGTAGGTGTCCAGTTTCTCGTCCAACTCCCGGTGCTTGTCCCGCTCTTCCGCGTTGAAGATCTTGGAACTGCTGCGGCCAATTTCGTTCCGCAGTTCTTCCACGGTTAGCACGTCAAAGCGTTTGGCGACTGCCGCCGGATCTTTCGCATGGGCCTCCCGCAATCGGGCCAGCATCGGTTGTTCATATTCGTCCAATGCCTTTTTTTCGTCGGGGTCCAACGTGCGGTCGGCGTCTTCCTTCAATTCGGCATGCCGCATTCTCTCCGCCGCCGAAAAGATCGTGCTGTCCTTCCGGCGCATTTCCAAGCGGACATCTTCCGCCGCCAGCGGTCGTGCCGCTGCCAATTTCCGTCGGCCTTCTCGGAACTTGGGCAGCAGATCCTTTTCCATCTGATCCAGAGCCTTTTTCTCTGGCCCCTCTTTCAACAAGGCCTGCAGCGCCTTAATTTTTTCCTCGGCTTTTGCGCGGAACGCCTCATCTTTATAGGGAACATCCACGTTCTGCACCTGGATCGCGTTAAAAAAGGCCTGGAACCGGTAAAAATCCTTTTGCGGGAACGGATCGTACTTGTGGTCGTGGCACTTTGCGCAGCCCAGGGTCAATCCCAGGAACACGGAGGAGGTTGTGGTCGTTATTTCGCTCAGATAGTTGGCCCGTACTTCATCGGCCACTAGATTGGAACGGTCCCAAGGCGCAACCCGGTAGTAGCCCAAAGGCACATGGCCCTGCACATCCGGCTGATAGTTATTACGGGTCTTCGAGTGTTCGTCGCCGCCGGCCAACTGCTTGACTACGAAGCGGTTGTAGGGCATGTCGTCGTTGAACGCCTGCACAACCCAGTCGCGGTAGCGCCACGCATTGCCGATGGCGCCGTCGCCCTCAAGCCCCGAGGTCTCTCCATACCGCACGAGGTCCAGCCAATGCCGTCCCCACCGTTCGCCATAGCGCGGGTCGGCGAGAAGTTTGTCGATCAGCTTTTCATAGGCCGTACTGGAGTTATCGCTCAAAAACGCATCCAGTTCCGTCGGGCTCGGGGGCAGGCCCAGCAAGTCGAAATAGACGCGGCGGGCGAGGGTACGCTTGGAGGCTGGCGCCGCCGGGGCCAAGCCCTTTGCGGAGAGCTTCGCCAGAATAAAATTGTCGATCTCATTGCGCGCCAACGCTGGGTTGGAAATGGCTGGCACCGCCGGTTTGGCCGGTTTTTCATACGGCCAGCGCCATTCGGCCTTTGCTTGCGGCTTGTCTTCCGGAAGGCCCTTAATCCAAGCTTCCACCGAGGCAATTTCCTCTGCGCTTAGTTCACCGCCCATCGGCATCCGCGGAGCCAGATCCCCCTTGATCATTAGGAAAAGAGGGCTCTTTTCTGGATGTCCACCCACAACGGCCACGCCGTGCTTCTTGCCTCCTTTGCGAATAGAGGCGAAATCCGAAACAACAAAATCGCTCGCTTTTGCTTTTTCGCTATGGCACGCGGCACACTTTGCCGTCAGGACCGGAGGTAGTTCGGCCGCGTTGACACATAGGACAGACCCCAGCGCAACGAGGGCAGGCCATTTCCACATGTTCAGAGTATATACGTTAATATTTCCGCTCGTAATATCCCCACTCGAATTCAGGCTCCGAATAGCACATTACCAGGGAAAATCCATTCTTCTCCGTGAAGAAACGAAGCGAACGCAAGTTCCGGAACGGAGCATGCATGATGGAGGCTCCAACCACGGTCCGTCCTGCCGCCACCACCACCGCATCGAGCATGCGCTGGGCCAGTCCTTCGCGCCGGGCGTGGGGCGATACCCCGATCTGGTCTACCAATAGATACACCGCCGGTTCATGCCGCAGCACATGTGCCGTCTGCTCCCCCGGCGCCAGCCAACCGCGCTTGGCCCACTCGGCTATCGTTTCTCCGGGCGTCGCAAGCAGAAAGGCGACGGGAACATCGTCCTCCCCTACGGCAACCACCGAATCCGGGCAGGCCGCCAGGCGAAAGGAATACTCGTCCGGCGTACCTTGAAATACCAGGAAACCTTGGTTCGGATCGGCGGTCTCCGGCCGAAACGCCACGCTTTGCGAGATTAGGGCCAGGTGCGGTCCATCCGCCGGAACGGCCGTACGGATGTGATAGCCGGTCATCGGTACTTCTTCTTTGCTTTCTTGCGGCCGGGTTGTGGTGGTTGCCACAAACCAAATTGCAGCGTCTTCGCGGCTGCGTCCACCCGGTCAAGAATCACTCGGATCTTTTCTCCAATCTTGAACTCGCGGCGGGACCTCTCGCCCACCAGCCGCCGGGCATTTTCATGGAACTGAAAGCGGTCGCCGGGCAGGGAATCAATCGGGATCAGGCCCTCGATAAACAGATTCTCCAACTCGATGAATAGTCCGAATTTCGTTACGGAGATGATCATCGCGTCGAAATCCTCGCCCACGCGGTCCATCATGAACTGAACTTTTTTCCACTCCACCAAGTCCCGTTCCGCCTCTCCCGCCCGTCGTTCCGTGAACGAACAGTCCGTGCCGAACTCTTCCATCTGCTCTTCGGTCCAACCGGGAGACATCCCATCCAACAACCGCCCCAGCACCCTGTGCACCATCAGGTCCGGATACCGGCGGATCGGCGAAGTGAAATGCGTATAGGTATCGGCCGCTAGCGCAAAATGGCCCTGATTCTCATGGCTGTATCGCGCCTGTTTCAGGGAACGCAGCATCAGGTAGCTCAGAATGCGCTCCTCCGGCTTGCCTTCAATCTTGCCGATCAGCTTTTGATAATTGCGCGAGGTCACCGAGGCCCGTTCATCCGCCAGCACGATATCCTGCCGCGACTTCCGGCCATCCCGCCGTTTGTTGACAATCCCAAATTTCTTAACCGGCAGCGCCGCAAACGCCAGCGTATAACCAAATTGCGCCGCAATCTCCTCGAAATCGTGTACCTTCTTGGCTTCGGGGATTTCATGAATCCGGTACAGCGACGGAACGTTCGCATGCGCGATATGAGCGGCCACGGCCTCGTTGGCCGATAGCATGAACTCCTCAATCAACCGGTGTGCAATGTTGCGCGGAGCCCGAGCAACCCCGGTCATCAGCCCATTCTCGTCAAACTCGATCAGCGACTCCGGCAAGTCAAAATCAATCGAGCCGCGCCGCGTCCGCTTCCGGTTCAAAATCAGCGCCAACTGCCGCATGTTCTCAAAATGCGGAACCAACCCGGCATACTTCTCCCGTTCCGTTTCGTCGCCCTCCAGTATCTGGTGGACCGCCGTATAGGTCATCCGCGCCGCCGAACGGATCACGCCCCGGCAAAACGACTGCGCCACAATATCGCCCGAGTTGTCGATCTCCAGCAGGGCCGACAGGACCAGCCGGTCTTCGTTCGGCCGTAGAGAACAGATGCCCGTAGAAAGTTCATGCGGCAACATCGGGATCGCCCGGTCTGGAAAATATACGCTCGTGCCTCGGTAGAGCGCTTCTTTGTCAATCGGCGAACCAGGGCGCACATAGTGGCTGACATCGGCGATGTGGACGTCGAGCTTCCAGTTCCCATTCGGCAACCGCTCGACATAGACGGCATCGTCAAAATCGCGCGCCGTTTCGCCGTCGATCGTCACAATCGGCATCTCCCGGAAGTCGGTTCGTTTGGCAATCTCCGCCGCCGGAATCTCTGCCGGAATTGCGGATGCCTGCTCAATCACGTCCTCAGGAAACTGGTGCGGCAAATGGTGCTTCCGGATCGTGATTTCCACATCGATACCGAAATCTCCAGGATGCCCCAGGATCTCGATCACTCGCCCGACGCCGTCTTCGCCATCGGCGGGAAATTCCAGTACCTCCACGTTCACGATCATGCCGTCCAGATCGTCGGCGCTCTGCACTTGCACGGGCGCAACGCCAATGCGGTCTTCTGTTTTCGGCGCCGGGGGCAACTCCATGCCCTCCGGAATGTAGATCCACTGCTGTAGCCGGTCGTCGTTCGGTTTCACCCAGTTGCCCCGCCGCCTCACGCGGAACTCACCCACCACGGTCGCGTGCGCCCGGTTCAGAATCTTGAGGATCGTCCCTTCCGCCTTGCCGTCGGGTCCGGTGTAGGTGATCTGCGCCAACACGCGGTCGCCGTGCATCGCCTGCGAAACCGACGAAGGCGGAATGAAGATATCCCCATTCAGCCCTTCCACGCGCTGCAAGGGAATGACGAATCCGTATCCATCGCGATGCACGGACAAGCGTCCCACTACAAATTCTCGCGAATCCGACGACGACACATAGTGTCCGTTCCGGTACTCCACAAGCTGGCCTCGCTCGGTCATGCGGGTTAGCGCCGATTCCAAGACATCACGCTTGTCGCCGTGGGCGCCCAATTCGCGCACCAGGTTCTTAAAACTGGCCTTGGCATGCGGCATTTGCCGGATACGTTCCAGGATTTCGCGATCGGAAAGATAGAATGGAGTCTCTTGCACGTGGAATTCAGCTTCTAGGTACAGTCTCACATGGTATTCAGCAACGTTCCCATCCAGATCCCCCAGGATGCCAACATCATCTTCGGCCAGTCGCATTTCATCAAGACGGTGGAAGACATCTATGAGGCCATCGTCAACACGAACCCGACCATCAAATTCGGGATCGCGTTCAACGAAGCCTCCGGTCCCTCTCTCACCCGTTCCGATGGCAATGATCCCGAACTAATCGCCTCCGCCGTCGACAATGTGCATACCATCGGCTGCGGCCACACGTTCCTGGTCGTCATGAAAGGCGGCTTTCCCATCAACGTGCTCGGCCGGATCAAGGACGTCCCGGAAGTCGTCAATATCTTCTGCGCTACGGCCAACCCGGTAGAAGTGGTCATCGCCACCACGGGGCTCGGCCGCGGTGTCATGGGCGTGATTGACGGTTCCAAGCCGCGGGGAGTCGAAACCGCCTCCGACGCCGTCGAACGCAAGGAATTCCTCCGCAAGATCGGGTACAAACGATGATTCAATCTGTTGCCGAACTCGAAGAGTTCATGAGCCGCCCCAGCGCGGCGGATACGGCCGCCTTGGCCGCGCTTGACGGCGATCTACTGATTCTCGGCGTCGGCGGCAAGATGGGGCCGACGCTCGCTCTTCGTGCCCGCCGCGCCGCGTCGGCTGGAAAACGCATCATCGCCGCCGCCCGCTTCTCAGAACCCGGCCTCCGCGAACAACTGGAACAAGCCGGCATCGAAACCCACAAAGCCGATCTCCTCGACCCTGCCCAACTGGCAGCGCTCCCGGATTGCGCCAACGTTCTCGCCATGTTCGGCCGGAAGTTCGGTTCCACCGAAGATCCCACGCTCACCTGGGCCATGAACGTCTATGCCCCCGGCATGGTCTGCGAACGTTATAAATCCTCCCGCATCGTCGCGTTCTCCAGCGGCAACGTCTACGGCTACTCCCATGTGGCCCGTGGCGGCAGCATCGAGACGGATGAACCGCACCCTGTCGGCGAATACGCCTGGACCGGCCTCGGCCGCGAACGCATCTACGACTACCACTCCCGTCGCAACGGCACCCCCACCGTCCTGCTCCGCCTGAATTACGCCATAGACCTCCGCTACGGCGTAATTCTCGACATCGGGACGCAGGTCTTCGAACGCAAGCCGATCGACCTCTCCATGGGCGCCGCCAACGTCATCTGGCAGGGCGACGCCAATTCGGTCGCTCTCCGCTGCTTCCCCCACGCGGCCAGCCCAGCCACGGTCATCAACCTCACCGGCCCCGAAACCCTCAGCGTCCGCCGCATCGCCGAAACCATCGGCCGCCACCTCGGCATCGAACCCGTCTTCACCGGAGCCGAGTCCACCGACGCGCTCCTCAACAACGCCCAGCGTTGCCAGCGGCTCTTTGGCTATCCCTCCGTTACCCCGGAAGAAATGATGGAGTGGACCGCGCACTGGCTTTCCGCCGGCGGCTCCACGCTGAACAAGCCCACCCACTTCGAGGCCCGCGATGGCAAATTCTAAGGCGCTTGCCCGCTTCCACGCAGGGACGGTCATCCCCGCCCACCCCTTGGCGCTCACAGCGGAACGCAAACTCGATGAGCGCCGCCAACGCGCCCTCACGCGCTACTACCTCGGCGCTGGTTCCGGCGGTCTCGCCGTCGGTGTTCACACCACGCAGTTTGCCATCCGCGACGTCGGTCTCTTTGAACCCGTCCTCACGCTCGCCCGCGAAGAGATGCGCGCCTCCAGCGATGTAATTGGCATTGCGGGCATCGCGGGTCCCACCAAACAGGCGGAGCGCGAAGCCGCCCTCGCACGCGATCTTGGTTACGACGCTGGTCTGCTCAGCCTCGCCGCCCTGTCGAACGCCAACAATCGCAAGTTGATCGAACACGTCGAAGCCGTGGCAACGATTATTCCGGTCGTCGGTTTCTACCTCCAGCCCGCGGTCGGCGGCCGTGTTCTCCCGTACGAATTCTGGCGGCGCTTCGCGGAGATTCCCAACGTCATCGGCATCAAAATGGCGCCGTTCAATCGCTACCAGACTATTGACGTCATCCGCGCCGTCGCCGCCTCCGGCCGCGAAGATATCACCCTCTACACCGGCAACGACGACAACATCGTCATTGACCTCCTCACGCCCCACCAGTTCCACGGCCGCACGCTCCGCATCAAGGGCGGACTGCTCGGGCACTGGGCCGTCTGGACCCGCCGAGCCGTCGAATTGCAGGCCGAACTCCAATCCGCCACGCAGATCACGCACGATCATCTCCGCCGCGCCATCGCCGTCACCGATTCCAACGCCGCTTTCTTTGACGCCGCCAACGGCTTCCACGGCTGCATCGCCGGCCTCCATGAAGTCCTCCGCCGTCAGGGTCTCCTCGAAGGTCTCTGGTGCCTCGATCCCAATGAAGGTCTCGGCCCCGGCCAGCTCGACGAAATCAATCGCGTCTATGACGCCTACCCCGAACTCAATGACGACGCCTTCGTCAGCGAAAATTTGGACCGCTGGCTAAAATAGGCCCATGTCAGATCAACGGCCACTCGGATTCAACACCCGTAGCCTCCATGCAGGCTATTCGCCGCAAAGCGCCATGAACGCGCGTGCGGTGCCGATTTTCCAGACGACGTCGTTCACGTTCAACGATTCGGAACACGCCGCCAATCTCTTTGCCCTCAAGGAATTCGGAAACATCTACACGCGGATCATGAATCCGACGACCGACGTCCTGGAGCAGCGCATCGCTTCGCTCGAAGGCGGCGCCGCCGCGCTCGCCCTCGCCAGCGGCCAATCCGCGCAATTCCTCGCCATCAACAGCCTGCTCGAATCCGGCGATCACATCGTCGCCTCCAGCACACTCTACGGCGGCACCTATACGCAATTCGACGTCTCCTTCCGCCGCATGGGCTACGATGTGACCTTCGTCGAACCCGACGATCCGGAAAATTTCCGAAAAGCCATCACGCCCCGCACCCGCGCGCTCTACGGCGAAACCATTTCCAATCCGCGCGGCAATATTCTCGATATCGAAGCCGTGGGCAAGATCGCCAAGGAAGCCAACGTTCCCCTGATCGTTGACAACACCTTTGCCTCGCCCTACCTCTGCCGTCCCCTCGAACACGGCGCCAATATCGTCGTCACCTCGCTCACCAAGTTCATTGGCGGCCACGGCAACTCCATCGGCGGAGCCATCATCGATGGCGGCAACTTTGATTGGTCGAAGTCCGCACACTCTCTCCTGAACAAGCCGTCGCCGGCCTATCACGGCCTGGTGTTCAGTGATCTCCCCGCGCCTCTCAACGCCATCGCCTTCATCCTCCGCGCCCGTGTCGAAGGCCTCCGCGATCTCGGACCCTGCGTCAGCCCCTTCAACTCCTTCCTGTTCCTGCAAGGCGTCGAAACACTCGGCCCGCGCATGGATCGGCACGTCGCCAACTCGCAGGCGGTCGCCGAACATCTGGAAAGCCACAAGAACGTCAAGTGGGTCAAATATCCCGGCCTCAAGTCCAGCCCGTATCACGCCCTGGCCCAGAAGTACCTGCCCAAAGGGGCGGGAGCCGTTTTCAGTTTCGGCATCACCGGCGGCTATGAAGCCGGCCGCAAGTTTGTCGACAACCTGAAGCTCTTTTCTCACTTGGCCAACGTCGGCGACGCGCGCAGCCTCGTCATCCATCCGGCTTCCACCACGCACCAGCAGCTCTCGCCAGAGCAGCAGGCCGCCGCTGGCGTCGAACCGGATATGATTCGCCTATCCATCGGCATCGAAGACCTGGAAGACATCCTCTGGGATATCGATCAGGCGCTCGCGGCTAGCCAAGCCTAGCTCATCGATGGGGCCCAGCCTGCGCGGGGCCCCGCTGCACCCGGATTTCCTGAAACATCCAATGCTCGTCAGTCTGCACATGACCGGCGCGCACATGCTTTCCCAGTGATCCGGCAAACGCATCGCAGGCAAACTCTCGCGCAACGCGCACCACAACGCCCTCCCGCTCTCCCCCAAATGCCGACGGCTCTCCGGCCAACCGTTCCACCACGCTCCGCAATTCCCGCTCGTCCCTCACCGATCCACGAAACAACACTGGAACCGAGGGCACTCCGAGCGTCTCCGCCTGCGCCGTCACCAGATCCCACTCCCACCAGATATCCCGCACATCGTCCCGCACCCCAAACAAGAAAAAGTACTCGGGTAGCTCGCCGTACACAATCGAGTGCACCGCATAACAATACTCGCCAAACAGTGTGATGCCCGGCTCAATCTGTCCGCACAGCCGCGCCTGCAGGGCCTTGGCCCATCCAAAGCTCGGGTGCGCGGGCGGTCCCGAATGGCTGCGTGCGAATACGGCTTCTCGCGTCATTGCCAGGTTGCTGCCGTCCAGCTTTTCGGTAATCACGATCGGTGCGCCGCACAGGTCCGCCACGCTCGCCATCCGTTTGTCGTCGCGCGTCCCGCCCGGTGACCACGGCAAATGAAAACTACGCGGATACTTCGTGGACATAGTACTCCACCGAATGTGCCTCGTACACCTGCGGAACCTCCCACCGGTGCAACAGCCGCTCCATCACGGCGGGAGGTACCACACGTTCGCGCGACCGGTTCTGCTGGTACAACGCTTCCGCCGGAGCCTCCACATACACGAGGCGCACCCGTGCATGATAATCCGCCATCAACTGCACGACCTGCGACCGCAACGACCGCGACAAATTCGTCGCGTTCCACACAAACGGTTCCCGCCGCCGCAAATACTCCCGTGCCCGCTCCTTGGCCGCCTGGATCACCGCGCCCTGATTCTCCCGCGGGTCCACATCCATCTCTTCCCGCAACCCATCAAGCGACACCACGGCCCAGTCCGGTGCATTCTTCCGGATCCAAGTATCCTTGCCCGCGCCCGGCATCCCGCACATCACAATCACGTCGAACTTCGTACCATCGAACGCCGCATAGCCAATCTCCCGTTCCGGCCGGCGAAAATACTCATACCTCGCCAGCGGAGAAGGGAAGTCCCGTGGCCCCTCCCAGCACTCTTCCTCCTGGCAATAGCTCGCAAACAACTCGATATTGTCCAGCATCCGCCGCTGATCCTGGCAGATTCTCCCCCGCATATCCGCTTCCGCCAGCACCGCCAACCGTGAACAACGTGCCGCCAAACTGATCGATGCCGCCAGCCGCTGTGCATCTTCCCGCTCCATCAGAAAAAACGGCGTCTGGTGATACAGAATCATCCCGCAGATCTCTTCCCGAAGCGCGAAAGGCACTCCCATCTCCCACAGAATCCGGCGAGCGCGCAGCGCTCCCCGCGCCGAATGACCCTTGGCCGTAATCCGTCCGTCCGGCTGTATCTCGGTCGTTTCCGGCTTCGCGACGTCGTGCAACACTGCCGCCGTCCACAACACATCCCGGTCTTCGTCACTGCCGAGCGCGAAGCGGGCATCGGCGGCCAGCGCATCCAGCACCATGCCCGTGTGAATCCACACGTTACCCTCGGCATGATGGATGGGGTCTTGCGGACAATCCCGCATCGCCCGCACCCATTCGTAGTGCTGGATCGCTGGCCATTCGCCGAAAATCATTACGCCTGCGCGCGCATTTGTGCCATCCGCTCCTGCATGTGGCGCGTCATGTGCGGGGTGATGCCCAGCATCCGCTCAATCAGCATCAGCTGTCCGCGATGGTGCATCTCGTGTTCCTTCGGGCTCAACAGAATCTCAAGCCGCGTTTTGTAGCTTTGTCCGTCCCCCTGCAATACCTGCTCGGCAAGCGGCCCATCCTCCTGCCCGCTCAAATAGGCGGTAAAGCTCTCTCCCTCGCTCCGCAGCAGCGCCAGGATCTGGTCCTTGCTGCGCGGCTTCTCTTCTTCGGCAAGCATCTGGCCAAGCAGGGTCGGAAAATCGAAGCCGACCAGCGTCGTCACGCCCGGCTGCGTCAGCGCCTGCCAAACGCGGGGAGCCACCGCAATATGCACCAGCAGCTTGGCGACGGGACGGACGCCCTCCGCCGCTGCAAATCCGTACTGTTCTTCCGGAATCTCTTCTGCAATCTGAATGGTGTTCTTTCGAACGGTCTGAAAGCTTGCCGCCAACTGGGCAGCGCCATAAATAGACATCTTTCCAGCCTACCCGGTCCTACGAGTAGCGGTAGCCGGTCGCGTCCATGGCCGTCGTATCCAACACATCGCGTACCTTCACCGCCGGAGCCCCCGCAAAGTCCGGCAACATGGCCCGTATCGCCGCCGGCACATCCGCCGCGTATCCCGCTGCGCCGCCCACCCATGGCCACATATCGTCGTCCAGCCGGTGGCCTTGCGGCGCTGTCCGCCCGTCGAACGGCGATAGCTCTCCCGGGTCTGGCCAGTGGTCCCGGTGCGTACTGCCCGCATGGGCAGCCAGTTGGCCTTCTTGCCATTTCGCCCAAAGCCGGTCGACATTCGCATGGTGCATCCAAAACACAGGGTCATTGGGCGAATTGCCGCCCGACATGTGTCCCCCCAGGAAATTATGTCCCTGGTTGTGTGTCGCGGCGGCAATCTGTGGATGTCCCTGTTCCAAAACCATCCAGAAAAACCAGAGCGGATGCGCGCCCTGTTGGGCAATCGTCAATCGTTCCAGTTGTGACAACTGGGCTCCCGTCGGCGGCCACGCCACGCCGGCGCTCCCGCGTTGCAGCGCGGCGCCGAACCCGTCCTGCAGCCGCGCATGGATGCGGAAACCTGTTGCCCCCGCCGGCCACCAGGAGGGACGTTCCGCTGCCGGCACGCTTCGCCGGAAGACTCCATTTGCCAATGGCGCCGGCTGTCCCGCCGTCAACGAACCCACGAATGCGGGCGTAAAGAGACGGTTGACCGCTCCCACATGGTCCGCCCAATCCCAATACGGAATGGTCGTCCCGGCAACCTCGGTCTGCAACGCTTTTTCAAACGCTCGTAAGTACTGCCGGTGCCAGGGGCAGAACCCAATGTTCCAGTGTCCGAAATTCACCACGTCCCCGGCAGGCGATTGCACGGCGAAAACCGCGCTATGCAGGGCTACAAACTGATCGTAGACGCTAACCCCCGCTGGCGCGCCGGCGGCCTGCCGGTGTTTCAGGCGGATCACCGCCTCCAGGTAGCGGTCTCGCCCGGCATCGGAAATTGTTGCCGCATTCTCACGAATGTCCATGGTGTCCTCCCGGCGTCCCGCTGTGGGTATGCTCCAGGTGTGCTTCCGCCGGAACCGCCTGTAGCCCGACGAACGCAGGCGCTACTGCCGGCTGAAAGATCCTAAGAAACAGGTTCCGGAACGTCTCGCCCGTCCGGGTGCGCAGCACCAGCAGACTCTGGTACATGTTGGGAGGCCCGGCGCTGATTGTCAGTACGCCCCCCGCGCGCATGGTATCTACCGCAATTTCGGCGGCGACAATGCCCACCAGTCCGCAATGAATCGTGCCTTCCAATGCATCCGCAAAGGCGTGAAGCCGCGGAGCCGTATAACCGTCAAATGCGGAAAGCGTGGTGGCCAATTGTAGCCGCTCAAACAACATGCGGGGGCCCGTTACCGTAATGTGGTACTCGGTAGCGGCCAGATAGAGATCCAATAACATGGGTCCGCCCTTATAGAGAAGCGCGGTTTGAATAACGGGAGCTGCCGCGGACATGGCCGGTCCTCCTTTACATAAGCATCTGTGGGTCTATGCGAAATATCCAGCCTGAAACTATATCATCAAGGCATGGGTGTACTGGCCGCCGCTCTGGATCGCCTCACCAGGGAACTGGAACGCGTGGCCGCGCACTCCGGGGAGGACGCCGTGCATGACGTCCGGGTTGCCGTCCGCCGCGCCGCCGAAGCGCTCCGTCTTACCGGGCAAGACATGCCCAAGGCCCGCCGGTTGCGCCGTGAACTCCGTACCGTCCGCCGCGATGCCGCCGCTGTGCGTGACCGCGACGTCGCCCGCCGCCTCCTGCGCCGCCTTGGTTTGCCTGCCGCCGATCCCGCCCTCATCTACCTCGCCGGACAGCGGGACTGCGCGGCAAGCCAGCTCCGCGGCGATCTTAGCCGGCTGTTGCAGAAGGATCGCCCCGCCCGTTGGCGCAAATGGTCTGACCACGCCCGTGAACCTGTGGCCGATCTCCCGGTAGCCATCGCCAAGTTCTTCGAGGCAGGCCGCGAGGCGGCCGCCTCCGGCGAGCCCGGTGAACTTCATCAACTCCGCATCGCTGCCAAGCGGCTCCGCTACACGATCGAAATTCTCGATCCGGAGGGAGGGGAGGCGCCGCTCGCTGGGCTGCGCGCGCTCCAGCGCCAGCTCGGAGCTATGCAGGATGCCATCGCCGCGGAAAGCCTGCTGGGACAACTCCCCAAGCTCTCCTCCTCCGCCCGCCGTGTCGCCGGAGAACTGCAACGCCGCTCGCGGGACTACGCCGGCGCCGCCAGCCGGGCCTGGCCCCGGCGGTTCGGTCCCCGAGTCGAAAAGGCGTGGCTCGATTGGGCGGCTGGCGAAAAATCATAAATAGCCCGTCCGAGGCAATCGCCCCACCTATCGCAAACCTACTCCCAACCAACGCGCCGGGAACGACCCTCTCGAACAAGCCGTTCCCGGCGCAAGCTTTCCCAATTTTTACTGCGCCTGTTTACCGTGCTCCGCAAAGGCATTCTTCAAATCAGCTGAAATCGCTTCCGCGTTCCGGCCTTCGATCTGAAACCGGTGCATCATATAAACCGGCTTGCCGTCCTGGAAAAGCGCGAACGAAGGAGACGACGGCGGGTAGCCCACCATCAGTTCCCGCACGCGGCTGACGGCCTCCAAATCGGCGCCGGCGAACACGGTCACCGCCCGGTCCGGCTTCACATCGGCTTCCTGCAACGCGCGCACCACGCCGGGCCGCGCCTTCCCGGCCGCGCAGCCGCACACGCTGTTCACAATCATCAGCACTGTTCCGCTGCCGGGGGCCAACGCGGCGTCCACTTCTTCCGGTGTCCGCGTCTCCTCTACCCCGTTCAGGGTCAGGTCTTCTCTCATAATCCCAATTAAATGTTCGGGGTAACGCATACTTTCACTATACTGTCGTTTCATGGATCGCCGTACGCTCCTTTCCCTTTTGGGCGCCCCCGTCCTCGCCGCGCAGTCGCCGCTTCCTAACGTTGGTCTTGCGGGAGACTCCGCCGCGCCCCGTTCCGAAGCCGGCATTGGAGCTCTCATGCCGTGGGCCGACGCCCTCTGGGCCGTCAACTATAATTCCCATAAAGCCCGTACGGGAACCAACCTTTGGCTCTACCGGATCGACGAGAATCTCAAGGCCGTCCGCATTGCCCGCCACGACGGCACCCATGCCAACCGGCTGATTCACAAAGAGTCCAGCCAATGCTTCATTGGGCCCTATGCCATCCGCGCCAACGGGGATGTCCGCCCCATCCCCGATCTCTTTGACCACCGCCTTACCTCCACCTTCCGCCACCTCACGGACCCTGCCAACCGCGTCTACGCCCTCACTATGGAAGGCCTGCTCTTTGAAGTGGATGTCAATACCCTCAGGGCTACCGAAACCATCAACGTCCTGGCCGCGCTCCAGATCAAGGCGCGTCCCCATTTCAAGGGCGGCTACACCGCTCAGGGCCGCATCGTAATTGCCAACAATGGCTTCTATTCCTATGGCGACAACGACGCCGGACTCTTTGAGTACGACGGAAAGTCCTGGCGCGTCCTCAGCCGCAAGCCGCACATGGATGTCGCCGCCCGCCAGGATATGGGCCAGGTTTTGTTCTGCACCGGCTGGGATGAACTCTCCGTCGTACTCTGGGCCCTGGTGGAAGGGAAGTGGCAGCGCTATCGTCTACCCAAGGCGTCGCATGCCTTTCAGCATGCGTGGCAAACCGAATGGATGCGTATTCGGGAAGTGGAGACCGAACACTTCCTCATGGACATCCAGGGCATGTTCTACGAACTACAACCCATCGCCTTCGAAGGCAAAATATGGGGCGTCAAACCCATCTGCCAACATCTTCGTATTGTCCCGGACTTCTCCGCCTTTCGCGGCCTCCTCGCACTCGGCGGCAATCAGACCACGCCCAACGCGGACAACAATGCGCTCGGCGGACAGCCGCAGGCCGGTATTTGGTTCGGCAAAACGGATGACCTTTGGAGTTGGGGGAAACCCGCCGGCTGGGGGGGCCTCTGGCGAAAAACGCCAGTCAAGGCCGGTGAACCCACTGAGCCGTTTCTCATGACGGGTTTTGGGAAAAAGGTACTTCACCTTCAACTGGCGACAGCGGGTACCGTACGCGTCGAGGTCGATTTTATCGGCGACGGATCTTGGGTGAAGTACGAGGATCTTGCCGTGAATGGTTATAAGCCTCACGTCTTCCCGGATGGCTTCAGCGCCCACTGGCTCCGGCTCACGGCCCTCCAGAACGGAATCGCAACGGCTGAATTGCACTATACGTAAACGAAGGTGGTGGATTTGCACCAGCCGGCAATCGCAAGAAAGAATTGATAGGCAAGGACTTATTGAATGGCCCCCGGCATGCAGTAGGAAGGATGGGAGCAAACTACCATGATCCGAACCACGATAGTCAGGGCACTCGCAGTTCTCACTCTCAGCCTCTCGGCCGCTTACCAGGCGCCGGCGCAGGACGCGGATTCTTCGTCGCGTGGTGTGGCGCGGCTCAGTTTGCTGGCCGGTGATGTTTCCGTTCGCCGTGGCGATACGGGGGAATGGGTGACGGCGGCCGTAAACGCGCCTTTGCTCGGTGAGGATCAGGTTCTCACGGGCGCCGCATCGCGCGCCGAAGTGCAGTTCGATTACGGTACCTACGCCCGCCTTTCGGACAACACGGAACTGCGGCTGGCCGATATTGAAAACCGTCGTTATCTAGTCCGCCTGGCGCGGGGAACCATGACGTTCCGGATTCTGCGAAGCACCGATTCGCAGACGGAAATCAGCACGCCCTCCATAGCGATCCGGCCCGCCAAGAAGGGGATCTACCGGGTAACCGTCAGTGACGACGGAACCACGGAGGTCACGGTCCGGAATGGCGAGGCCGAAATTTTCACGCCCAAGGGCAGCGAACGGCTCCGGTCGGGCCGGACGCTGATGGCCCGTGGTTCTTTCTCCGACCCTGAATTTCAGTACGTCAATGCGCGCGGGGCCGACGATTGGGACCGCTGGAGCGAGAGCCGCGACCGGCAGTTGGACAACTCGCGCAGCTACGACTACGTGAGCCAGGACATCTATGGCGCCGAGGATTTGGACAACCAGGGCCGTTGGGTCAGTACGCCGGAATATGGCAACGTATGGGTTCCCACCACGAGTGTTGGCTGGGCGCCCTACCGCAATGGCCGCTGGTCTTGGGTGGACTACTACGGTTGGAACTGGATCAGTTATGATCCCTGGGGCTGGGCTCCATACCACTATGGCCGTTGGCTGAATCGGCCCGGCGTTGGTTGGTGCTGGTGGCCCGGACAATACCGGGCGCGCCACTACTGGAGCCCGGCGCAGGTCGCCTTCTTTGGTTGGGGCGGCGGCGGAATCTCTATCGGCGTGGGCATCGGTTTCGG
>DASTML010000189.1:0-6580 GCA_035714175.1 Bryobacteraceae bacterium
AATCCTGTCCTACGTGGTGGCGGCGTCCACAATAGCGATCATGCTGGCTGGGATTCTGGCGGCACTGTTTTGGGTGTATCCCGTTTCGCTCCCGCGTGTAATTTGAGGGGTGGCCGTCGCGAAGAGTATCGCGGACGTGGCTCAGCTTCTGATATGCGCCGAAGGTGCCCCTGTTCTTAGTAGGCTGCTCAGCCCCGCCAAGAGTTCCATGTACTACAAGGGGTATTCGCACTTCCAAGGTGCATCTAATCTTTCCGGATCCACCCGCCAATCAGCCAATAGGCTTTCAACCTCTTCTAAATTTTCGAGCTTGTAAAAGAGAGAATGTATTAGATCCTCCTCTGCGAAATATTGATCAAGTAGATGGATAGGCAATTCGAACCGGCGGACCCGCCAATGGGTCACCCATTTATCGATCAGCGGTGGGTAGACGGCAACAAATGCTCGATGACTGGTTATCGAAGCAGCCACTTCACACGCGGCTTCCCGGCCTGTCATTGCAAAAGCATTCCGCGTCTTTTGATTGAATGGCATCGGTCTAGTTTGCGCCTGTAGTCCGCATAATCCGTCAAAGTCGCTCCTGTGCTCGCACCGTCCAACTTTTGCGGGGTAGCACGCCCATTAGCCCAGAATCCATCCGCACGCTCAGCGCTGGTCGAACTGCAATGTCATTTTACGTCACCAACGGACGCAGGTCTTCCTATTTGTGCAATCCTCTCTTCGACCCGATCGAAGCGAATGCTTACGGATGGCGCCTCGACAACCAATGCATCCGGACCTGGAACGAAGCTGCCGTGGATCGAGCACCTGGTTCCGTCAGCCTCGCGGCTGTAACGATCACCGTGAAACTTGTCGCTGACTCTTTTTTTCGACCCCTTTTGCTTACCCAAATTCTCAGGAGGCGGGTCGGCAATAATTGCAGGGTCAGGCGGCGCTTCGCTCACTCCCAACTCCCGCGCCAGTTCCTTGGGCTTCTATCCTAGTGAAGGGCGGAACGCTGCGGCCGGGCGGTCAACTCGCGGGCTCGCCTTCCGTGTTATTCGATGCCGTAGCCTCCATCCTCATGCCGGATCAGGCTGCCGCTCTTTCGAAGGATGGCGCCGCTGTGCAATGGTTCATGGATGCCTACGCGCATTGCAAGTCGATCGCGTATTGCGACGCAACCAGGGTTCTGCTTGAGAAAGCGCATATAGAGAAGGATGAAGGCGTCGTCGGAATCGAAGAGTTTCTGCGCGTGGGTACACAGCGCCACTGGGATCGCGAAGCCAAAGTCCGGGATCTCGCGTAGCCAATCCGCCGTTTCGGTTAAGCCAGTATGTCTTTCGCGACGACACCGTGAACATCGGTGAGGCGGAAGTCGCGGCCATTGTAGCGGTAGGTCAAGCGCGTGTGATCCAGGCCTAGGATATGGAGGATCGTTGCGTGCAGGTCGTGCACATGGGTGCGGTTTTCGACTGCGTGATAGCCGTAGTCGTCGGTTGCGCCATAGGCGAACCCGCCCTTGACGCCGCCGCCGGCCATCCACATGGTGAAGCCGTAGGGGTTGTGGTCGCGCCCGTCACGCTCCATGAAGGGAGTGCGGCCGAACTCTCCACCCCAGACGACCAGCGTGTCATTTAACATCCCGCGGGATTTAAGATCCTTTAGCAGCCCGGCGATCGGTTTGTCGACGCTGTTGGCGTTCTTGGCGTGCAGACGGGCGAGTTCGGTGTGCTGGTCCCAATCGTCGGCAGTGCACTGCACGAAGCGCACGCCGCGCTCGACTAAGCGGCGGGCGAGAAGACATTGCCAGCCGAAGTCTGCGGTCTTGGCGTCATTCAATCCGTACAGGCTCTTCGTGGCCTCGGATTCGCGTTCCACATCGAAGGCCTCGGGGGCTTCGGCTTGCATGCGGAAAGCGAGTTCGAAGCTTTGAATGCGGGATTCGAGACGTTCGTCAAACTGGCGCTGGCTGGCGTGGCGGGCATCCAGCTTGGCGAGCATGTCGAGTTCGTAGCGCTGCTCCTGCGTAGTGCGGCCGCGCGCGAGCAGGTTTTCGATTGCTTCTTTTCGCAGCTCGGCAACGGGCGTCCGCGAGGTGCCAATCGGCGTGCCCTGGTAGGAACTGGGCAGGAAGGCGGAACTCCAGTTGCGCGCCCCGCTATGCCCGGCGTGCGGCCGGATGGTGACGAACCCGGGGAGGTTTTGATTCTCCGTTCCCAGGCCGTAGAGCGTCCACGAACCGAGCGACGGGCGCGTGAGGTTAACCGTGCCGGTGTGCATCTGGAGCAGCGCGCCGCCGTGGTCGAGGCCATCGGCCACCATCGAACGGATGACGCAAAGATCGTCGACGCACTGTGCAACTTCAGGAAATAGGCTGCTGACCGGGAGTCCGCTCTGGCCGTAGTTTTTGAAACTCCACGGCGACTTCATCAGATTGCCGAAATAGTCCAGGGTCGGCTGGAACTGCTGCTCCATTTTGAAAGGGAGTGGCTTCAGGTGGTCACGGTCGAGCTTGGGTTTTGGATCGAAGGAGTCGATATGAGACGGGCCGCCGCTCATGAACAGGAAGATCACTCGCTTGGCGCGGGGCGCGAAGTGCGTGGCCTTCGGTGCGAGCGGATTCTCCGCGGCAAGCAGCGATGTGAGGCCCAGCGTGCCGAAGCCGCAGGCGGCATTGCGCAAAAGATGACGGCGGGAGAGAGGGCGGTTAATCGACATAGAAAAAAGTGTTCGATTCGAGCAATAGTCGGCCAACAGTGTTCCAAGCGGCTTCTTGATTGCCGTTGGGATATTTCGTAAGGAATTCGAGGAATTGCTTCGTTTCTTCTTCGCTGGCGGGGCGGCCCCACGCGCGCAGGATACCCTGTTCGATCCGCTGCGCGTCGGTGAGATCCGGCGTGTCGCGCAGACGTTTGGCGAAGGCCGCGGCCTGCTGCTGGAAGAAGTCGTTGTTCATAAGATACAAAGCCTGCGGGGCGATGTACGTTTCGCCTCGTTGGCCAGTGGCGGTGGTGGAGTCCACGAAATCGAAGAGGACCATGGGCGTGGCCAGTCCGTTGCGATCCACCGGTAGATACACCGTACGGCGGAAATGCTCGTCCATCTTGGTGCGGCCGCGGCGGGCGTCGGTACGTGTCCCGGCGACGGGATCGAGGAAGCTGCCCATGCGGAGGTCGAGCTTGCCGTTGATGGCAAGCCAGCTATCGCGCATCTCTTCGGCGGACAGGCGGCGGCGGGAGAAGCGCGACCAGAGGCGGTTGGCCGGATCCTTCTCCCACGCTTCCTTCGAGGTAGTGGAGGCAAAGCGGTAGGCCGACGACGTCATGATCAGCTTGTGCATCTGCTTCATCGACCAGCCCTGTGCAACGAATCGGGTGGCTAGATAGTCGAGCAGTTCGGGATGCGTGGGCGCTTCGCCCCGCAGGCCGAAGTTATCCGGCGTGCGGACGAGACCTTCGCCGAAGTGCCACTGCCAAATACGGTTTACCGCAACCCGGGCAGGAAGGGGATTCGATACCTCGCCTAGCCATTGGCCGAGTTCGAGACGGCCGCTGACCGATCGAACGGCGGGTTGATTTTCACCGGCGAGCACGACAGGGAAACGTTTGGCGACAGGCTTGCCGGGGTTGGCGTGGTTGCCTCGGATGAAGACGCGCTGATTGAAGGGCTCGTCTTCGTTGACGGCATGCGCGACCGGAGGACGGGGGGGAGCGGTCTTCTTGAGCTCGGCCAGTTCCTTCTCCAACGCCTCCACCTTGGCGCGGGTTTCAGGTCTGACGTAGCGTTTGCGGTCCTTTTCTGGGATGGCGAAGGCGCCGTCTTCCCGGTCCTTTTCGTTGAAGGTTTTCGCCAGGAAGGAGATATCGCCGAAGAAGCGCTCGGACTCTTTCGTGAACGCGAACCCCTCGAAGCGTACCTGTGGGGTCGGCTTTTTGCCGGCTGCGATCTCCTTGAGCGCACCTGCGGCCCAATTGTCGACAATCCCGCGCCAGCGTGCGGCTGGCTCGGCGATCATCGCCGCGTATTCCTGGGCGATTTGCGGCAGGGTTTCCGGGGTAGCGGAATACCACTTGGTGAGAAATGGGCGGAAGGAGCCGTCGGGCTTCAGGTATTTGACGAGCTTTTCCAGGATAGCGGCGTCGAGCTTGCGTTCCTTGGCGATATCGGACGCGAAGCCCTTCTGCTTCTCGACCGCATAGGCGGCTTTCAGGTAGTCGGGCAGCTTTGGGTGGATCTCGCGATAGACATAGGCCGTTACTTCTGGTTCCAGTATGGCTTCAATTTGCAACTGCTTCGCGGCGATCTCATCCTGGCGGCGCTTGAATTTCTGATACACATCGTCGGGAGCCAGGGGCGCAAAATAGAGAGTCGAACTGCGGCCTTCGATCGTGTCGTAGAGTTTCGTGCTGCGGAAAATCGAGGCGAGCGCATAATAGTCCTCCGCCGTGATGGGATCGAACTTGTGATCGTGGCAGCGGGCGCAGGAGATAGTGAGGCCAAGGAAGGCTTTCGACGTGGTGTCGATCTGCTCATCGATCACGTCATAAAGCTGCTTGGTCTTGTCCTGCTCGACGATCGCCTTGGGGCCGAGGGCCAGGAAGCCCGTGGCGATCCGGCCGCGAACGTAGTCGGACCGGTCCACGCAGATGTCACCGGCGACCTGCTCCAGCATGAAGCGGTTGTAGGGCAGATCGCGGTTGAAAGCATCGATAACGTATTCGCGATATCGCCAAGCTTCCCGGTATGCCTGGTTCTCGTCGATGCCGGTGGTTTCGGCGAAGCGGGCAGTATCGAGCCAGTGGCGGCCCCAGCGCTCGCCGTAGCGCGGCGAGGCGAGGAGGCGGTCGATGAGGCGCTCGTAGGCGTCGGGCGCCTCATCGGCCAGGAACGAGTGGATCTCCTCGACAGACGGGGGGAGTCCATGGAGGTCGTAGGTGGCGCGGCGGAGCAGCACGAGCTTCTCAGCGTCTCCCGGTATCGCCAATCCGGCGCGTTCGAGTTTCGAGAAGAGGAACCGGTCAATGTCGTTCCGGACTCTCGCCGCGTTCTTCACCTCCGGGACATCGGGTTTGCGAATCGGCTGGAAGGACCAGTGGGTGTATCGCTCCTTCCAGTTGCCTGCGGCGGCGGTGGCGCCCGCGGCGGGGAGGGTGGCGCCGTCGCGGACCCAGGAGTCGAGGGATTCGAGCTCGGCGGGGGCAAGTTGCTTGGACGGCGGCATTTTCACTTTCCCTTGCCAGCGTACGGCGTTCATCAGCAAACCGGACGTAAGGAGACCCACTTCACGATCGGCGGTGCGTAGGCCCTCGGGCGTAGTGAGGTCCATCCCGCCGGTCTTCACCTGGGGATTGTGGCAGCTGCCGCACTTGGATACCAGCAGGGGACGGATGATCTTTTCAAAACGATCGTCAGCCGCCAGCGAAAGGCCGGCGGGCAACAGGGCGCACAGCAGAACTTGGCGAAGTCTGGGCATGGCTATGTACAGCATATGTGCCCGCGCAGCGGCACAAAAGTAGCCTATGGTAACCGGCTGGATGCATTACGGTAACCAGGGGTTGTTCCTGATAGGATGTTCGGGTGAATAGCCCGGTCCAACATGAGGATGCGGTACGTCGGCAAGTGGAACATATATTGTCGAGTTCCGCTTTTCGGAGCTCGACTTCGCTTCGGCGGCTGCTGGAATACCTGACGGAACAAACGCTGGACGGCGGCGCCCAGGATCTCAAGGAGTACCGGATCGGAGTCGAGGCGCTCGGGAAGGCGGAGGTCTACGATCCCCGTGTCGACCCGTCCGTGCGCGTGCAGGTAGGGCGGCTGCGGTCGCGGCTGGCCGAATACTACCAGACCGAAGGTGCGCAAGATCCAATCGTGATTTCCGTCCCGAAGGGCGGATTTGGCGTCGTGTTCGAAGAGCGCCGGACGGCGGTGGAAGCGCCGGTGGCGGAACCTCTGGAACCGCCTCCGCCCGCCGCGCCGGCTATGCCGCCGCCGGCACGGATCCGGCCGGTTGCCTGGATTGCGCTGGGGCTGCTGGGCGTGGCCATCATACTTTCCCTTTTTTATTCGCCGATGCAGGACCGCAAGACCGACGGTGGGGCCGCGTTTCAGGAGTTGTGGAAGCCGTACCTGGCGTCGGAGCACCTCATCCTGATTTCCATGGGGATTCCGATGTGGATCCATTTTGAAAGTAAAGGTCCGGATGGGACGGTGCTGGCGGGCGACGTACGCGATGGCCGCCTGAATGAGTGGCCGGTGGAAGCGGCCGCCGAGGAAGGAAAACTCCTGGAATCGTGGCGAAAACTGTTGAAACCGGACAAGCTGGAGCCCCGGCACCACTACATGGCGGTGGGGGAGGCGATGGCGACGGCGACCTTGAGCAAGGCGCTGGGACGGTATGCCAACCCGACCCTGGTGCGCAGCAATCTGCTCTCCTGGGACAACGTCCACGGTTCGAACACGATTTTCGTCGGCGCGCCGAAGTTCTCGCCCCATATGCGGCATGCGCCGTTTATCCAGAACTTCCGGATCGGTAACTTTCAGGTGGATAATCTGCATCCGGAACCGGGAGAGTTGCCCGCCTACCCGAACGAGCCGAAAA
>DASTML010000190.1:0-8268 GCA_035714175.1 Bryobacteraceae bacterium
GGCCGCTGCGATCTTGCGCAATCGCGCGCACGCTGAGGTTGGACAAACCATTGGCGAGTCCGTAGTGGTCTAAGCTAAAATGCTGCCCCACGGCGGGGGCAACCAGCAGCAGCACAACAGCAGCTACCGTCGCCAACTTGCGCAGAAAGGTCCCCATGATCCGGAACGCGCTCGCTACTACTTACGGTACCATCGGCCATTAAGATCGATTCCTTTAGCCGCGGGATACAAGATCTTAATTGCACTAACTTCTTGCGGTGCTATATTTTATCGTCCCACATCCGTGCATGGTGTCCAATGGCCACTCAGAGGGGCCACTCAGGGGGCCACGCCAGCGGCAGCCCCGGAGGCCGGCATTCCGCCGGCGCGGGCGCGCTGATCGTCCTCTCCTGCCCGTCCTCGCCGGGAAACGAGAGCCGCCACGCATGAAGCAGCAACCGGTCGGCCGCACCACCTCCGTAGACGGTATCGCCGAGTATCGGCAGGCCGATGGCGGCACAGTGAATCCGGATCTGGTTAGTCCGGCCGGTAACCGGATTGGCGGCGAGAAACACTTGGCCGCCGGCGCGCTCAAGAACGCGAAAATGAGTCTGGGCGAATGCGCCGGAGACGTCCACGTTCCACGGCGGCGTCCGGTCCGGTTCCCGGCCGATCGGCGCGTCCACAGTCTGCTCTTCCCAGGGAACCGGACCAGCAACGACAGCCAGATACTGCTTCTCCACCGCCCGGGAGGCAAACAGCCGCGCCCATGGCGAGCCTTTGGGCAGATGCTTGGCAGCCAATAAAACCCCGGAGGTACCGCGATCCAACCGGTGCAAAAAGTGGACATCCCGTAGCCCCAACCCGCGCAACGCGTTGGCCGCCGTTCCCGTACGCTCCCGCGTAGTCGGGTGGACCAACATGCCGGATGGCTTGTTCACGGCGATCAATTCTTCGTCTTCGTAGAGGATTTCCAGAGGAAGGTTCTCCGGTGGAATCCGGCTAATCCGCGCGCTGGCGTCCAATACAATTTCCGCACCGGCCGCCACGTGGTACCCCCAGGGCCGCGGCATTCCATCCACCCGGCAGGCTCCCGCCGCCAAGGCGCGCCGGACGCTGTCCCGGGAGGCGTCCGGTATCTGTTCCTGCAGAAATTGCTCCAGCCGGACCGGCCGATCCGACCGCCAAACACGGACCGGACCCTCCGGCGTGCTACATTGAGTTTTCGCGGCGGACATTCCTGGTAAACCCATGTCGCTTCAAGTATTCCTCTACGCCCAGTTTCGCGGAATTGAACCGTTCGTGTGTAGCGCGAGCGACGCGGCTTCTTTTGCCGACCGCAGCTTGTGGGTGTCGCAACTGACCGAATCAACGCCAAAGGAGTTTTTGGAGGCGCGCGGACTGTCGCCGCTGCTGGTTGGGTATGCGGCCGGCGGCACGTTCCTTTTACTATTGCCGGAAACGATGATTGCCGAGGCCGACTCCCATCTGGCCTCGCTGCGGGATACCGTGGAATCGGCCACCGGCGGCGCGCTGACGCTCTACTGGTCCTCGACAGAGAATCTGGGAAGCTGGCCCCACGTCTGGAAGCGTTTGCGTGACGGCATCTTGCAGAAACGGCTGGCGCCGCTAGCGCACCGGGGCGCGGAAGCGTTTGACGCGCCGATGCCTGCGGCCGCCGTAGGCCCGCATCCGTGGGACGGACTGGCGCCGCGGGAAGTCACGCCGCAGGACCTGGGCCGGAAAGCACGTGGACGGCGGGCCTGGGGCCTGCTCTGTTGTGAAATTGATCTGGCGTCGGCCCGACTGGACCTGGCGGACTCTGCCGAGAACTTTCAGTTCCTGGCGCTCCTGTACAAAGGTTTGGTGGCCGGCGAACTACAGCGCATTGCCAATATGCCTGCGCACGAGGGCCGGGTCGCCATCCTCTATAGCGGCGGGCATGACTTTGCCGTCACCGGCGCCTGGGATGCCCTGCTGAGCGTGGCCGCCGAGTTCCATCGCGTATTCACGTTGTTTTCAGCTGACCTTCCAGGCGGCAAGGAGTTGGCCGAAGGCGTCTCGCTCTCCGCCGCTTTGGCCGTCGCGCGGTCCGGCGAATCGTTGCCGGCCGTATGGAAAAGGAATCGGGAATCGCTGGAGTCCGTGCGCGCCTCCGGGCGGAACGCACTGGCGCTCTTCGGGCGTATTCTGGATTGGCCGGCCTTGAAAGACGCCGAAGGCCTCAAAGCGCGCATTCGGAAATTGCGTGACGTGTACCACTGTCCAGCGGAAGTGTTTGAAGAGCTGGAGGATTTCTATGGCGTTCGCGGCGCGGGAGACCAGTTGGCTTCGCCTCGCTCGCGGCGGCGGGAGCGGAGTGTAGACCGGCCGTGGCGATTTCATAGCCGCCTGCGGCGATTGGCTGGAGACCGTACCGGATCGGAATTTGAGCGCCAATGGCGCGCGTTTCTGGGAGATCTGATCGGCCGCGGACAGGTGCAGAAGCAGTTGCGGCCCGCCGGGAAAGTGGCCCTGGACTGGGCTCGGTTGGAAGGCGGCTCGCGAGGCCAGGAATAGGGAAAGAGAGTTCGAATCGAACGTATGTCGGAAGAAATACAAACGGATACTCCACTGCCGGCCGATGCAACGCCGGTAGAGCAGGCGGCCATTCCAGAACCCGCCCCCGCTGCGGAACCGGCGGCCCCCGCCGCAGCCCCGGCCGCTGCCGCAACACCCCAGGAAACAGTCAGCACCGAAGCCGCTCCCGCCGCAAGAACGGAGCGTCCTCCGCAAGGAGAACGCCCCCCGAAGGGCGAACGGCCGCCGCGCGGCGAACGCCCGCCCAAGGACCGCGAGCGGCAACAGCAACAGGGGCAGAACAAGGGCCAGGGCGGCGCCCATCCGAATAACAAGGGCGGCAATGAACGCAGAGGGCAGGACGCGCGCGGCGGCGAGCGCCCGCGGGAAGGCGCGGGTCGCAATGATCGCCGCCCGGAACAGCGCCGGCCCGAGGGTCCTATTGAGATTGAATTCGACAAGCTGGTCTCCGACAGCCTCTATCTGGACAACCAGGCGCACGTCATCGTAGCGCGGCTCCGGGACCTGGACGCTGGTACCCGCAGCCAATTGCGGCGGCTCTATGGAGCCGTCCGCCGTGCCTGCCGCGCACCGGAGGCCGACCGGCAGCACCAGTTCGTCATGCTGCGCGCCCGCTTGGCCTACACCATCGCCCGGCATGGCCTTCGCAGCCTGGACCCCCTGGAAAAACTGCTCCTCCAGGTGACCCGCCGCAACGAGACGCGCGGCTATGACCGGTTCCGCGATCTGTTTGAAGCGATCATCGCGTATAACGAATAACGACACGCCCCCCTACGGCGAATCCAGGAATCTCATGAGCTCAACTTCTCAAGTCCCCGAAATCCGTTTGACGGGTAAGCTAATTCTCGACGCGTCGCTCGTATGCCTTACCGGCCTGCACATCGGCGCCGGCAAAGGATCGCTGGAAATTGGCGGCGCCGATAATCCGGTGGTGAAGGATGCGTTCGGCCGCCCCATTGTGCCCGGATCTTCCCTGCGTGGACGCATGCGAAGCCTGTTGGAGCAGGCGCTGGGCCTCACCGCGCCCGACGAGATGGTCTACCTTTCGCGCCGCCGCGGGCAGGAAGTGCGCATTCACCAGAGCGACCGAGTCGACGACCCCATCTGCCTGCTGTTCGGCCGTAATCCCGGCCGGATGGAGCGGGTGAAAGGAGAGGCGCTGGAATCGCGGCACGTCACGCCAGCCCGGCTGGCCATCTATGACGCACCGCTCGAAGTGGAATCCATCACCGCCCAGATGCGCGAGCAGTTGGACGACGAACTGACGGAAGTAAAGAGCGAAAATGCGATGGACCGCATCACGGCGCAGGCCAATCCGCGCACGTTGGAGCGCGTTCCCGCCGGGGCGCGCTTCCGGGTCCGCCTTGTCATCGATATTCTGCAGGACGAAGACCGGAAACTGGTGTCGCTGGTCGTGCAAGGACTGCGGCTGTTGGAAGACGCGGCGCTGGGCGGCGGCGGTTCGCGGGGGAGCGGACGGGTTGAGTTTCAGAACATCCGGGCGGCGTGGCGCAGCCGGCGATATTACGCCGATGGGGCGCAGGAAGAGGAAGTGGCCAAGGCCCCGAACACGGAAGCGCTGCAACGCGCCGTTCTGGCCGACGAATTTCCGCTTCGCTTGACGGAATAACCAAACATGCCGATTGCACGGCCAGCACTTCTGGTTCAACTACAACCAATTACCCCCTGGCGCTGCGGCGTGGGGCGGCCGGAAGAACCGGCTTCCCTGGTGCCCAGCGACTCGCTATTCGGCGCCGTGTGCGACGCCATGCGCCTACTCGGCTGGTTGCCCGAATGGCTGCAAACCGGTGCACCGGCCACGCGCTTCACGTCGCTGCTGCCCGTGCAAAACGACATTTATTATGCGCCGCTTCCGGAAAAAGTGCGCACCTATGCCGGATTGCGGCGCGTTCGTTTGGAGGCCGTGCGGTTCGCCACCCTTGCCGCCATTGCGGACTTGGCCGCGAAGAAATTTGACGAGAATCGTTGGGTTCTGGACATGGGCAGCGGCTGCCTGCAGCCTACCGACCGTACCGCATCCGGCAGCCCGTTCCGTTCCATCGAGCGCCACCGCTCCGCCGTAGACCGTTTGTCGGGAGTTGCGACGACGGCCGCCGCCGGAGAGGGTGTAGAGTTTGCCCCTCATGCCGGCGCCTGGGGCCTTTTTGTTTTCGACGGCGCCGAGAGCGCCGCGCTTTGGGCCCCGCGCCTGAAGGCCGTCTTCCGCCTGCTGTCCGACGCCGGTATTGGCGGATGGAGAAATGCGGGTTGGGGCCGGTCCCGCCGCCCTCGTTTCCGGGAGGGCGAAGCCGGCCGGCTGTTGGCGCAGGCCGGTTGGAAGCCAGCCGCGGACGAAACAGCCACCACGCAGTGGTGGACATTGGGTCTCTTTGCCCCACATACCGAGGATGCCGTCGCCTGGGACCAGGGCGCCTATCGAACGATGGGGCGGGCAGGCTGGGTGGAAGGAGCCGGATCGAAGCCAGCGCTGCGCTTTGTACGGGAAGGCGCCGTTTTAGTAAGCGAAACCGAGCCGATGGGCCGTATTAGCGAGTCGACAGTGGAGGGAGCAGCGTATCCGGTAACCCGTTACGGGGCGGGATTGGCGCTGCCCTGGCCCTGGGAGGCGCAGGGATGAATCGTAAGTTTCGTCTGACGGTACTTACGCCGGTGCTGGCGGGGTCTGGCGAGTCGTTGACGCCGATCGACTACATGGTGTGGCAGAACGAAGTGCGGGTTCTTGATCAGGAGCGTATTTTCAAGCTCTTGGCCCGAAATCCCCGCTTGGAGAGCTACCTGGACCAGTTGCGAAAGGGCGACCGGTTGCAGTGGTCACAATGGGGAGGCTACGCGCAGGGGTATAGTTCGGCGAAAATACCGTTTGCCTCCGGCGGCTTGGCCACGATTTGGGACAAAGCGCGAACCGAAGACCTGCATATTCCACGATTCGCCCATGGCGGCGGACGGCGACTGCTGCCCGGCAGCGCGTTGAAAGGCGCGTTCCGCACCGCGTGGCTCGGCGGCGCCATCGACCCGGAAAAGGCGAAGCAGATTTGGACGGAGTGCGCCTCGGAGGGTCTGCGCTGGAAAACGTTGTCGGCGCTGGACGCCGCGGGGGGACGGCATGGCCTGGATGGACTCGCCTTCACCGATGCGCGGACACCGGCCGATTCCTTCCGTATTTACCAGACGCGGGTGCTCGTGCTGCGTACGGAGTCCAAAAACGGACCGGCGGAATGGAAACCTGGCCAACAGTTCGCCGAAATGGCACGTCCTGGCGCCGTTTTTGAAGGACGGGGCGCCCTGCCGCCGGGTGTAACCGAGGCTCTGCGCGTACAAACTCGCCGCTGGATTGGCGACCAGACCGCGTTCGCCCGGCATGCGGGCTTGAAGCCGTTGCTGGAAACGGTGGAAAAGGTCCGCGAAGAAGAGTCGAAACTCGACGGGGACGCTTGCCTGTTGCAGATCGG
Source organism: Bryobacteraceae bacterium (assembly GCA_035714175.1). GTDB lineage: Bacteria > Acidobacteriota > Terriglobia > Bryobacterales > Bryobacteraceae. The sequence continues at coordinate 6,030 of DASTML010000190.1, forward strand.
CTGGGGCGCCGGATTCCGGTCCAAGACCCTGGCTCCGGATACGGGAACGCCGGAAGCGCGCATGGTATTGAGCGGGATGCCGGGCATCCGGAAGTCTGTAGTTCCCGGTCTGCCGTTCCCCAAAACACGGCGCATAGCTCTGGACGGAGGGGGCGGTGCGGCACTCTGCGGATGGGTCCGACTGCAATGGGAATAAGAAACTTGCCTTAGTGGGCAGTTTTCCCTAAGGTTTCCCGGATTTGCGTCGATTGGTAGAAAAGGCGTCCGTTTCTGGACTCATGGTAGTATGGTCGTAGTTCTGCTACCGGAAGCAGCCGCCCAGGCTTTCTATGTACAACGCCTTTTTTGGCATTTCCGAAAACCCTTTCAGCCTTAGTCCCGATCCGACATTTCTCTACCGCAGTCCGCAGCACGAAGAGGCGCTGGCGAATCTGATTTATGGTGTGCAAAGCCGTAAGGGGTTCATCGTCCTTACGGGAGAGGTTGGTACGGGAAAGACAACGATGCTCGAGTGTCTGCGCGAGTATCTGGAGTCGCAGTACATCGAATACGCGTCTTTGTTCAATAGCCGGATCAACCCGCAGCAGTTTTTTGAAATGATCGCCTACGATCTGGATCTGCGGTGTGAGAGGACTTCGAAGACGGAAGTACTATTCGCGCTTAATAGCCTCTTGATCCAACAGGCTAACGAAGGCCGTACCAGCGTGCTGATTGTCGATGAAGCCCACAATCTGGACTGGGATGTGCTGGAGGAGATCCGGTTGCTGGGCAACCTGGAGAACCGGCGCGGGAAGTTGTTGCAGATTGTGTTGGCCGGGCAACCTGAGCTCGACCGTAAGCTGGACGCACCCAATCTTCGCCAACTCAAACAGCGCATTGTACTTAGGTACAATTTGAAGCCGTTCAGCGAGGCTGAGACGATCGAATACGTTGAGACGCGGCTAGCGCGCGCGGGCATGGAAGACCAGAAGGTGTTTTCGCCGGAAGTTTTGTCGGAAATCCATCGCCGGTCACAGGGAATCCCTCGTCTTATCAATGGGATATGCGACAACTCGCTATTGACGGCCTTCGCGGCTGAGCAGCGGTTCGTGTCGATGGAGACGTTGGAAGAGGTTAGCAACGACATGCGGCTGGAATGGGCGGGACGGCGATCCCGAACGGCCCGGCGAGACTACGATGTCCCGCTGGAACACCCCTCTTTCACGGACCGGGGCGACTAAGAGCGCACGAAAACGATACATTCTGGATGCAAAAAGCCGCCTAAAGGCCTACTTTAGGCGGCTTTTTTGCGTCATTTGGCGCCATCGGCGAACGCCGGAATACCCCTGCGGGCGAGATCCGATAGGTCGAGGATTTCCTTCTATTCCTTTAGGGCAAATCCTAGATTTCAACAGCAGTGTTTGCTCTTAGAATAAGCATGTCCTCTTAGAGAGGTAGGGTGCACCTAGATGACAATCTAGGGCACTTAATAAGCCTGTCAGGCGAAGGTGTTCTAATGAAAAACTTCAAACTAGCTGTGCGGTACGGCGTATTGGCCCTGTCTATGATGGCAGTGGCGAGCGTGTCTTTTGCGCGCAACGCCAAGTTCGGTCCCCTTCCTCCACCCCCGGTGGAAGATTCGGCCTATCTGAAATTTGGTCCGCTTCCGCCTCCTCCGGTGGAAGACTCGGTTTACCTTAAATTTGGCCCTCTGCCGCCGCCCCCTGTTGAAGACTCCAACTACTAGCCTACGAGTAGTACTTGGGCGCTAGTACGGATTTCTTTGTAGTCAGCGTAATCAATCAGCCTCCTCCCGCCGATAAGAAATAAGGTGGGCGGAGGCTTTCTTATTTGGATATTGAGCGGATATTCTACGGACTGACCACGGCTGTTACGCTCGCCTTGGCGGTATTAACGCTCCAGCGGCTTTTGTCCGGCTGGTGGCGCCAATACTATTTGCTGTGCGGCATACTGATATTGCTATTGGCCGGGGTGGTTCCTCCGATCGCTTCGTATGTAAGCAACGGGAACTGGTCTCTGGTGAGCGCGCAGCGGATGTATTGGATGCTGGCGCTGGCCTCGCAACTGGTTACGTTTCTCCTGGTGCTACAACTCATCTACCGGGCGGGTAGGGAGTTGCCGAATCAAGGAACGCTAATCCGGATGCTGACGCTAGGGGCGTTCGCCGTCGCCGGGACGTCGGTTCTCTTTCATTTCGAAAAACGCCCAAATGCGTTCATGACGGCGGTGACCCGAGATT
>DASTML010000191.1:0-35852 GCA_035714175.1 Bryobacteraceae bacterium
ACGGAACCGGAGGTGCCGCCCATACCGCTGAAGAACGCTTCCACGGCGGGATCGGTACGGGCGATGTCAGCCAGCTTCTGCACGTTTTCCATCATTTGCAGATGGGAAGTGCCTTGCGGAGCTTCCACGATGGTGAAGATCTGGCCTGTATCTTCGGAGGGAATGAAGCCTTTAGGAACCAGTTGGAAGAGCCATACGGTAGCGCCGAGGATGACGAAGGAAAAGACGAGCATGGACAGCCGATGACGCAGCGTCCAAAGGAGGCTGCGGTCATAGAGGCGGAGCATGCCGTCAAAGATGCTTTCGGTGAAGTTATAGAGCTTGCCGTGGGCTCCGTGGTGGGGCTTCAGGAAACGTGCCGAGAGCATGGGCGTCAACGTAACCGAGACGAAGCCGGAGACGAGAATGGCGACGACGATGGTGACGGAAAACTCGCGGAAAAGCCGGCCGAGGATACCGCCCATGAAAAGAAGGGGGATAAAAACAGCGGCCAGCGAAATCGTCATGGAGACGATAGTGAAACTGACCTCGCGAGCTCCGTCAAAAGCGGCGCGCATGGGCGGAACGCCGTTTTCCATATGGCGCACGATGTTTTCCAGGACTACGATGGCATCGTCGACCACAAAGCCGATGGCGAGGATCAGAGCCATCATAGACAGGTTGTCCAGGCTGTAGTCACACATGTACATGACGGCAAACGTGCCGAGGACCGCGATGGGAAGGGCGAGACTTGGAATGACGGTGGCCGAGAAATTGCGCAGGAAGAGGAAGATGACCATGATGACGAGGCCAAGGGTAAGGATCATGGTGAATTGCACGTCTTCAAACGATTCCCGGATGGTGGCGGCCCGGTCCGTGAGAATTCCCAGCTTGACGGTGGGAGGCAGAGCAGCATTGAACGAAGGGAAGAGGGCCTTGACGCCGTCGGCGACTTCGACGGCGTTGGTGCCGGGTTGGCGGAGAACCGCGAGGACAAGCGCCCGCTGACTCTCCTTGGGCGTGTTATACCAGGAGGCGGCTTTGTCGTCTTCGACACTATCAATCACGGTGGCAATTTCATCCAGGCGCACCGGCGCTCCGCCGGAGTAGGCGACGATCATAGGCTTATAGGCATCCGCGTCGACCAACTGGCCGGTGGCGTGGATGGTGACCATCTGGTCCTTGCCGTACAGGGTACCGGTAGGGATGTTTACGTTGTGGCGCCGGATGGCGGCCTCCACTTCGTCGATCCCAAGCCCTTTGGCGGCGAGTGCGTCCGGATTGACCTGAATGCGGACCGCATATTTCTGCGCGCCCATGATCTGCACCTGGGCGACGCCGGGAACCATGGAGATGCGCTGGGCCATCATGGTGTCGGCGTACTCATGCAAGCGGTAAAGCGGCATGGTTTTCGAGGTGATGGTCATGTAGAGAACGGGCTGGTCGGCCGGGTTCACCTTCTTGAAGGTGGGTGGATTGGGCATCCCCGGCGGAAGTAAGGGAGATGCCTGCGTAATAGCGGCCTGGACATCCTGGGCGGCCGCATCCAGTTCGCGGCTGAGAGCGAACTGAAGTGTGACGGACGTGGAGCCAAGCGCGCTGGTGGAGTTCATGGAATCGAGCCCCTCAATCGTGGAGAACTGGCGTTCGAGGGGAGTAGCGACGGCGGAGGCCATGGTCTCCGGATTCGCGCCGGGAAGGCTGGCGCTGACTACGAGAGTGGGGAGATCGACGTTCGGGAGATCGCTGACGGGGAGGAACTTATAAGCAACAACACCAAATAGAGAGATGGCGATCATGATGAGCGACGTGGCGACCGCCCGCTCAATGAAAATTCCTGTAAACCCGCTTTTATCAGTGGGCGGATGGCTCATGAGGATGCCTTCACTTTCATTCCTGGGGCGAGACGTAATTGACCTTCGATCACAACGCGCTCGCCGCCAGCGAGGCCTTTGTCGATCGCAACGTCGCGGTCCGAGCGCACGCCGATTGTAACGGGTCGCATCTCGACTTGCTGCGCATCCGTGACGACGTAGACAAAGTTGCCCGTCTGGCTGTTCTGCAGGGCAGCAGAGGGGATCACGACGGTGTTGGCCTGTTCCTCCAAAAGGACGCGGACGTTGACGAATTGGCCGGTCCACAGGCGGGTCTCGGCATTCGGAAACGTTGCTTTCAGGCGGATCGTACCAGTGGCGGCATCCACTGCGTTATCGAGAAAGCTGATCGTGCCGCGAGAAGGCGGGAGGGTGTCGCCGGGAATAGAGGCGGTGACTCCCAGGCCGTTCCTGCCCATGCGCTGCCGGAGAGGGATGAGCTTGGCTTCGGGGATAGTGAATGCGACGTAGGCTGGCTGGACCTGGTGTATGGTGATGAGTTCCGACTCATTGGCCTTGACGACGTTGCCGGGCTTGATGCGCATGTCGCCGGTGCGGCCGTCAAGCGGAGACCGGACGCTGCAATAGCTGAGATTGAGCTTGGCATTGTCGAGGGCGGCGGCATCGGCGCGGATGGTGGCTTTGACGCTCTCAATAGAGGCTTGAACGGCGCGGACGTTGGTGCGGCGGGCACGGGCCTCGACGGCGGCCTGATCTGCCTGCTCGCGAGAGGCGAGACCCTGGGCGGCCAACTTTTCGTAGCGGGAGGCCTGCATGGTGTAGAAGGTTTCCTGAGCCTGGGCGCTGGCGAGCTGGGCCTCGGACTGCGCCTGGAGAGCCTGATCGCGCGCGAGATTGGCCTCCCACTGCTTGACGGCTTCCTGGTAGGGACGGGGATCGATCTCAAAAAGCAGGTCCCCCTTTCTCACGGAGCCGCCTTCGGTGAAGTGGGCCTTCATGATGGTTCCCGCGATGAGGGACTTAACCTGGACGGAAGAGAAGGCCTCTACCTTTCCGATGGTACGGATTTCGACAGGCATCGTACGGATGTCGGCCTGCGTAACCTTTACCGTCACGGCGGGCGCGGCCGCTTCAGTAGCGGCTTTGGCGGTGGGTTCGTTTTTGACGCAACCGGTGAGGGCTGCGAGCGCCGCGCAAAATGCGGCTGTTTGCCAGTTCGGGGATTTCATTGGGCTCCAATGCCTTTCCAGACAAAATCAAATACGGCGCGCACGGGTTTTCCTGGCTCCTCGCCGCCGCCATGCAAGATGTGGTGGGCCAGCGCGGTGCGAATCAGGTCATAAATCAAGCGGGCAGTGCGCGGAACTTCGAACTCCCGCAGACGGCCCTCGCGGATCCCCTGCGCCAGTACACCCTCCAGCAATGCGGCCTGCCGTTCATAGAGGTCCTGAAATTCGGGCTGAGCGCTGGCCGTGCCACAGATAAGGCGGGAGAACTCGGTGTAATAAATGCGGAAGAACTCGTGATTGCGGGAGAAGTAGAGAAACCGGCCCGCGATGAAGGCGTGCAGCTTGGCTTCGCAGTTTTCGGCATTCGCCATTTGGGCGGCAACTTCTTCATGCAAAGCGCAGACTCCATCGCGCAGGGAGGCGAGGAAGAGCTCGCGCTTGGATTCGAAATAGAGATAGACGGTACCCTTGGCGACGCCGGCGGCGAGGGCAATGGAGTCAATCGTGGCTCCTTCAAAGCCTTTTTCGGCGAAAACGCCTCGGGCGGCTTCCAGAATCTCCGCGGTGCGGAACTCCTGAATCACCTCTTTTTTTGTTCTTCCAGCTACGGTCATTGACCAGAGAATACAGTGAACTGACTACCCGGTCAACCAACTCGAATTCCGGCGCAGCCCATGGCGGATGTATTCTATTTGGCGATGCGTTTCCAATGGATTGTTTTGGCGTGCGTGTTATCGCTCGCGTGTTTGGCGCAGCAGAGGGGGCGCGGAGGGCGGCGGGTGCGGTTTGACGCCGCGGAAGCCAGGGAGGGGCGGGACATCTACAACCGTTCCTGCACAATGTGCCACGGGCTGGATGGAGCGGCGGGTGACCGGGCTCCGGCGCTAGGAGCGCAACGACGCTATTTACGAGCGACGACCGAAGAATTGCTTGACGCGATCAAGAATGGCATCAAGGGCACCAATATGCCTGCCTCTCCGGCGATGGCGGAAGGGGACATTCGCAAAGTGACGGCGTTTATCCATAGTCTCCGGGCGACGGCGGTGGACCTGGATGTGCCAGGCGACGCGGCTGCCGGTCAGGCGTTGTTTCAGGGGAAAGCGGGCTGCGCAAAGTGCCACATGGTGAACGGGCAGGGCGGCATCCTGGGGCCGGATTTATCCAACTTGGGAGCGGAACGGAGTCTGGCGGCGATCCGTGAGTCGTTGACCATCGCGAAACCTACACCGCCGCGCGGTTTTCAGCCGGTGACGGTGACGACAGTAGCGGGAAAGCGGATTGAAGGATTGATGAAGAATCAGCACAATACTTCGTTCCAGATTCTGGGGTTGGACGAGAAGTTGTATCTGCTGACGGCGGGAGAGGTGCGGGAGATGAGTTACGGGAAAACGTCCCTGATGCCTACGGGCGTAGAAAAGCGGATGAACGAGGCGGAATTTCAGAACCTGCTGGCGTATTTGAGCCGGTTGGCACGGAGCCGGAGATAGACCATGCGGACCATCCTATTTGCGCTGGCGGGGGCCAGTTTATTTGGGCAAGTGCAGTATGGCGATCTACTGCGGCCGAAACCGGAGAATTGGGTACATTACAGCGGGCAGTATCACTCACAGCGGCACTCGGGGTTGCGGCAGATTACAGCGTCCAATGTGAAGCGTCTGACGCCGCAATGGATCTATCACGTGGACTCAGCGCGGCGATTGGAATCGGTACCGATTGTGGTGGACGGGGTAATGTACTTCACGAACCCCAACGAGGTCTACGCACTGGACGCGCGGACGGGGCGTGAGATCTGGCGGTACGAGCGGCAGCCAGCATTGCAGAAGGGGCCGAACCGAGGCGCCGCGGTCTACGGGAACCGCGTCTATATCGGTACGCCGGATGCGCATCTGGTGGCGCTGGACGCTCGCAACGGCAGCCTGCTCTGGGAGACGAAGATCGCCGAAGCATCGGAGGGATATTGGTCGCCGGCCGCCCCAATGGTGATCAAAGACAAGGTCATCATGGGCATCGCGCCCAGCGACCATGGACTGAACGGATTTTTGGATGCCTATGACGCTAATACGGGCGAGCGGCTTTGGCGGTGGCATGCAATTCCCCGCCCCGGCGAGCCGCATAACGATACGTGGGCGGGGGATTCGTGGAAGACCGGCGGAGGCGGCACATGGTTGACGGGTTCGTACGATCCGGAGTTGAACCTGTTGTATTGGGGAACAGGAAATCCGGCCCCCGACTTTGACGGCGACGTACGAAAGGGCGACAACCTATATACGGAGTGCATCGTGGCGTTGGATGCCGATACCGGGAAGATGAAATGGTTTTTCCAGACGACGCCGTGGGACGTCCACGACTGGGACGCCGTGGAAATACCGATTCTGGTGGACACGCCGTACCAGGGAAAGATGCGGAAGTTACTGGTGCAGGGGAACCGGAACGGATTCTATTACGTGTTGGACCGGGTGACGGGGGAGTTTTTGCTGGGGACGCCGTTCATTAAAGAGTTGAACTGGGCCTCAGGACTTACGGCAAAAGGGCGGCCGATCCGTGTGGAGGGCGTAATTCCGAGTTTAAAAGGCACCAAAACATGTCCCGCCACATCGGGCGCAACGAATTGGATGTCGCCAGCGTACAACCCCGATACGAAGTGGTTTTATATCGTGGCCCAGGAGGGATGCGGCATCAACACGAAATCGCGCGATACGTTCCGGCCGGGAGGCAATAGCTTCATGGGGACGGGATATGTGGAGAGCCCGGAGGAACCGTGGCAAATGTATATACGCGCTCTCGACGTGACGACGGGCAAACTCCAGTGGGAGTATAAGCAGATCAATTCGCGGCGGTACGCGGCAGGCTTGCTATCGACAGCGGGCGGGCTGATTTTCGGCGGGGACGACCAAGGCTTTCTGACGGCGCTGGACGCGCGGACGGGAAAGGCGTTGTGGTCCTTCAACACCGGCCAGCAGATCAGTGCGCAACCGATAACGTACAGCGCCGGCGGCAAACAGTACGTCGCAATTGCCAATGGGTCCAACATCGTTGCCTTTGCGCTGTTCGAGTAGACGGGGCGAAGGCTGCCGGCCCATCAGCGGCAGCCTTCCCGAAAGGCCTCAGGAGGCGGCGCGTTTGAGGGTCAACGTGACGTCGTTGTCGCGCATCTGGTACTTCAATTGGATGGAATCCCCGGACACTTTGCCCGTATAGTTCATTTTGATTTCGTTGTCGTTGAACTTACGGGTAACGGTGAAGGAGATATCGTCACCGGATATCTTGCCGTTCTCGATGGGAGAATCGCCGTTGCGGCCTGAGACGGTACCCGTCAACGTGGAGCCGTCTGCTTTGAACGTCATGTTCACATCGCGAGAGCCGTTGGGCGTTTCCACCTTGCCTGTCCACTTACCGGTAATATCAGCCGCCAGCATCGATACGGCCAAAGCAAGGCCGCCTAGTATCGACAGAGTTTTCCTGATCATCGTTAGAGTCCTTTCGTATTTACTGATCCCGAACACCCATCGGGGGAAGTATACAGGAAGCGGACTCGCGGCGCGGAGCCACTTACCAGGTGAACTCCACTCCAGGGATGAGTTCGATCACTTTGGATTCGGTGAGCGCGGCAAGCTCGGCGGGCGTACCGGTCAATGGAGGGAAGGTGCCATAGTGCATAGGTATAATCTCGGGGAAGCCAAGAAGACGGGCCGCCAGGGCGGCGCCTCGAGGGCCCATGGTGTAGAGATCTCCGATGGGGAGGAACGCGAGCTGCGGCGCGTGAAGGTCAGCCAGGAAGGCCATTTCAGCGAAGACCTCGGTATCACCAGCAAAATAGGCGTTGCGGCCGTCCGGTAGGTGAAGAATGAAGCCGCCTGCTTCCCCTCCATAGACGAGAGATCCGTCCTCCTCCGTGATGCCGCTGGAATGAAGCGCGTGGGTCATCGTGGCGCCGAGACCGCCGGGAAGCGCTACACGGCCCCCCTTATTCATCCCCGTGCAGTTCGCCACTCCTTTCCTGGTCAGCCAGCCAGCAATCTCGAAGTTCGCGAAGATCTGCGGCTGGTATTCGGCGGCCACGGAGCGGACATTGGTGATGTGATCAAAGTGGCCGTGGGTGATGAGAATGGAATCTACACGGTCCAGTTTGTAGTGAGCAGGAAATTTGGGATTCCCCTCGAACCACGGATCGATGAGAGTTACTTCGCCGGACTCCAGTCGTAGCGAAAAGCTTGAATGTCCTAACCAGGTGATGGTGACCATGCTAGTTCTCCAGGAACGATTTTCCGCCGGCGGGGATCTCGCCTGCCAGCGCTTTTACCAAGGCAATCTCCGAGACGGTGACGGTGGAATACGTGGTGAGGGACAGGGTGGCGGACGGATACGCCTGTACCAGGAAGGGATTGCCGAGGGCAGCCAGAATGAGGGGTTTCCCGGAGGCCAAGAGCTTATCGAGCAGAGGGCCGTAGGCGGGGTTCAACTTGCCGGTTCCGCCGAAGCCCAGAAAGGCGGCGGCGACAGTGCTGTCACAATCGCCGGGCGGCTCAGCGAGCGCCGCTTCCGGCATTTGAGGATCCAGGATGATCAGGCGCGGCGTGAGAGAACGATTGCGAAGTTCATCGGCCATCTGCAGGCCCTGCCCATTGCCCTGGCGTTCGGTGAGAGCCAAGATACAAACGTTGGGAGTTTTGAGAATCGGCAATTTGGAGCGGTCGCCCCGGAGGATAGCCACCGCCGCATCGGCCACTTTCTGTGCGTGAATCATGGACGATTCGTCTTCGGTCACCTCAGGGATGGCATCGCCGTCAACGAGCCGGGTTCTCAGCAGGCCCAACCGGACTTTGGCGTGCAGGACTTTCCGCACGCTTTCATTAATACGCGCGGCGGAAAGGCGCTTGGCGGTCAGCGCTTTCATAACGGCTTCGATGGCTTGGTCCGGATCGCGCGGCATGAGGAGCACATCGACACCGGATTCCAGCGCGCGTACCGATGATTCTGCGCTGCCGTATTCGCGGGCGAGGCCCTCCATATCCATGGCATCGGTTGTGACGATGCCGGTAAACCCTAACTGCTTCTTTAGTACGTCTCCGATGAGGATGGGCGAAATGGTGGAAGGGACGCCGGTGGGGTCGATGTTGGGAAGCGCGATGTGCGCACTCATGACGGAATCGACACCGGCGGTAACGGCGGCACGAAACGGAGCCAGTTCGACAGCATCCAGACGTTCCCGCCCGGTGCGGATGACAGGCATGCCGACGTGGCTGTCGGTATCGGTATCGCCGTGGCCTGGAAAATGCTTCACGGTGACCAGAGCGCCAGGGGAGACGGAACGCGCTCCACGGATGAATGCCTGCACGTGAGTGGATACGGTGGCCGGGTCCACTCCAAAGGAACGAATACCGATGATGGGATTGGCCGCATTGCTATTGACGTCGGCATCCGGCGCAAATACCCATTGGAAACCCAATGCACGAGCTTCCCGGACGGTGATGCGGCCAAACTCCGCGGTCCATTCCGGATGGCCGGCGGCTCCATAGGCCATGGCATGCGGGAACTGTATGGTGCCATCGAAGCGCATCGAGACGCTGCGTTCAAAATCGCCTCCGACCAACAGCGGCGTTTTTGCCAGGCGCTGAAGTCGATTGATGAACTGGGTGGTTTCGTAAGGTTGCGCCTTGACCACCGCTCCGCGGCGGACGCGATTGACCACGATGATACCGCCCACCTGCGAATCGCGAACCCACCGAAGAATGTTGAGCCATTCCTTGCCGCGCGCATTGGCCATATTGCCGTGAGTTCGAATCACGATCAACTGGGCAACGCGCTGGCGGAGCGTCATGCCTTGCAACAGACGCTCCACCGTGGCATTTTCGCCTAGGACGGCCGGTTTTGCAGGTACAGTTTTGGCCGCGGGCGGTGGGGTTTTCTTCTTCGATTTGGATTTGGCGGCAGGCGGCGCTCCGGACAGCAGGCTAATGCCGATGCCACAGACGAACGCCGCGATCGCCGCCGGGATCCTCACCCGGCCGTGCCCGTTCTGCGAGACGAGGACTTCCGGGCGGAGCCCGGTTTCTTGGCAACAGAACGGCGGAGCAAGCGGTTGACCGCGCGGATCAACTGCGAAACTTCGTTGGCACTCTTTGAAAGAACGGCATCGGCGCCAGTGGAATGCTCGGTAAGGCCAAGAGCATCCACAAAGCCAGAGATCAAGACAATACGTGTTTCAGGCGCGACAGCCCGAATGCCGGCGATGAGGTCCACACCTGTCTTGCCGGGCAATTTATAGTCGGTAACGACGAGAGGAAACGGATCCGACTGAAATTTCTCCAGTGCCGCTTCGGCGGAAGTAGCCGAAGTAATGGCGAAACCCAGTTCAGTTAGCACCGAGGTGCGAGCCGCTAAACCCGCCGGATGATCGTCTACGAGCAGCAACCGTACCGGCGCCGCATTGGTTCTTTCAGATACCGAATTCATTAGAGGAAAAGAGGACGAAGGCGAAGGTAACAGGACAATCACAAGACTGTCAATATGCTTCTAAGAGCCTCATTCACCGCGAGATGTTTCGCTTGACAATTCTGACGTAGATGGGGTCCGGAACCCTATTTTCCGGAGCATCCCAAAGTGTGCAACCGCACCTACTTACATACCACAAGGGATGGTGTGAAGAAGCCGGCGGACCACGATATTCGCTATCAGCTACTCTACTTCCCGCGGAGCGTTATAACCCTGCTTAGCGACGACAGAGTACTTCATGGGTTTACCCTTTTCATCGACAATCCGCAGCGGTTCGTTGGTAGCCGGGTTAACCAATTGCACGGTGATCTTACGGAACTTGCCGTCCTTGGCGAGATTAGTGGGCTGGTAGGTGAGCGTATATTGGTTACGCAACGCCTGGTGAATGCCGCGATAGATATTGGGGAATTCGCCGAAGAAGCGGGGGAAGAAAGATTGCCCGCCGCTCTCGCGGGCGAATGTGCGCATCTGATTATCGGCCTGCAGGAAGTCCAGGCGCTGCAGGGAACCCATATAGCCGCGCGAGTCCATCCACTCGCGAAGGGCTTGCATAATGCCGATCGCATAGATAGGCACGCCAGCCTGTTGGATTTTCTTACGCGTCTGGTCAAAGGTCAGTTTGCTGAACGTGTCAACGCCGCTGGCAATCAAAACGATGGCTTTGCGGCCTTCAATTTCGCTCATGCGGTCCGCCGTGTCTGTCAGGGCGTCGTACAGGTTCGATTCGGAGTAGGCAGCAATGCGGAGACGCTGCATACCTTCCTGTGCCTTGCGTTTGTCCGTAGAAAAATCAGAAAGAATTTCCGGGCGGAGATCATAGGCGACAATCGCGACGTAGTCTTCCGGCTTTAGGGTATCCAGGAAGCCGTAGGAAGCCTGCAAAGTTTCATACCATCCGCTAGACCAGTACTGCTGGTACAAATTGGAAAACTCGATGACCATGCAAATGGTCATGGGCGCTTCGCCCAGAGTGTAACCGCTGACCTGCTGCGGCACGCCGTCTTCGAGAACCCGGAAGTTGCCGCGAGGAATATTGGGAATGAACCGGCCGTTCTTGTCGAGCACCGCCACATCCACTTGGACCGTCGACACATCGCTCTTAAAGGTGGGCAGTCCGACCGGCAATTCGCCGTCGGGCTTTTTCTTGAACTTGGATTCGACCTTATCGCCCGGCTCCTCTTTCTTCTCTTCAGGAGCGTCCGGATTGGCTTTTTTCCTGGGACGGGCCACCGTTTCCGACGATTTGGGGCCAGGACCCTGCGCCGAAACTGATGTCATATTGCCCACAAACGAACCCAAAATCAACAAAGCCAACCAGTTGCGTATACGCATCGACACTCCTCGCTTGCGGACTATTTCACCATACTTGGGACGTGCGCGTTAGAACAACAGTTTCAATCCAAGCTGGAGATGCCTGGGCGGCCCGGATGACAGGACTCGCCCAAAGGTCCCCGATCCGAGGGTTGAATCCGGCAGGTCAAAGTTGGTTCGGTTGAGTGCATTAAAGGCCTCCGCGCGGAACTGAAGCGAAGTCCGTTCGGAAATGGCGGTGTTTTTTACGATCGATAGATTCATGACAGCCAGGCCGGGGCCATCCAAAATATTGCGACCGGCATTGCCGAGCGTACCGAACGGCTGGAGGAAGAACGAGGCGGTATCGAACCACCTTTCCGGGGTGGGCGAGGAAAGGAGTCCGCTGGACAGACGGTTCGGACGGTCATTGGCTCCGAAACCATAACTGGTACGACCCGTGTTGGACTGGTCCAGGTCACTTAAGAGGCTGACGGTAAAGGGCCGGCCGGTTTGGAACGTCCAGACGCCGTTGGTCTGCCAACCGCCGTACCAGCGGCGCCGTCCAAAAGGAATATCGAAAACGTAGGCGGCAGTGAGACGGTGGCGGATGTCGAAGCCCGAGCGAGCACGTTCCAGAGCCAAGTGATTGGAATCCATGGGGAAATTCGGATCGCCGGCGGAGGCGAAGAAGCCCGACGCGTCGTCGATGGACTTGCCAAGAGTGTACGAGGCGAGAAGAGAGAAACCCCGCGCCATGCGCTGCTCCAAGCGGGTTTGGAGCGAATGGTAGTTCGAATTCGCACGGCTTTCGAGATACGTGATGTCGCCCCAGCGCGGATCCGGACGCAGATTCAGTGGAGCGGCGCTGGGTGCGGCTTGGTTGCCGTCGCGGCCCGCGAGCAGTTTCGAGGCTTTTGTTCCCACGTAGCCGAATTCGACAACACGGCCGCCTCCCAGGCTCTGGTGCATATTCAGGCTCCAGTGTTGCGAGTAGGCCGTGCGGTAGTCGCGCTGGAAGGTGACGGCCGAAGGCGGAACGAAGGTGGGGAAGTCCGCCGGGTAGGGATTGTTGAGAAAGAGGAGATAGTCTTGGCCAATGAAATAGGTATTGAGTTGGAAATAGGGGCTGTTGAAATAGATGCCTTCGCCCGGCGCCAGGGGAGCCTGATCGTAGTAGATGCCGTACCCGGCGCGAAGGATTGTTCCCGGACGGAGCGCGTAGGCTATCCCGAAGCGGGGAGCGAGGTTATTCCGGTCCGGGAGGAAGGCGCCGCGCGTTCCAGGAATCGAGCCGAGAGGAACCAGAGAACGCGTGGTGGGATCAAAAACAGATGCCCGGTTATCGGCATCATATGGGGGCCGGTTGTATTCGTAACGGGCTCCGAGCGTGAGCGTGAGTTTTGCGGTGAGACGCCATTGATCGTGAGCGAAGAGGCTGTAACTTTGCGTGCGAAGATTTTGCGGATTGTCGAGTTTGGAAACGCTGGTGACAGTGGGAACGCCCTGGAGCAGTTCGGCTAAGCCATTGCCGGTGAAACCGGTGAAGCTGATGAGGCCGCGGGACATCACATCGCGATAGGCCCGTTGGCTTGTGAGACGGAGATCACCGCCGAACCGGAACAGGTGGCGGCCACGGGTCCATGTGAGGTGATCTAGGACCTGCCAGGTGGTAGCCGTTCCACTTTGAGGATTATTGTATTCGTCGCCGACGGAGGAATAGCCAGCGACGTTGATAAAGCTGAGGCCGAAGTCGCGTGGGTTGGCTGACGTTTCAGGCAGGCCAATTTGGCGATTCAGACTGGTTCCGGAATTCTGGTGGGCGGCAGAAAAAGTCACGCGGTTGAAGCCAAAGCGAAGCTCGTTGAGAAAGGAGGGAGTGAAGGCATGGGTTTCAGCGGCCATCAGGTTCTGCGCGCGGCGGTTGAGATTGTTGCCGAAGCCGGGTACGGCGGCGAAGTTGGCTCCGGCGTAGGGTTCAAAGGAGGCGCGATCAGCGATGCTGTAACGGACGGCTAGATCAGAATTGCGGGCAAGCCGGTGATCCATGCGGAGATCGGCGGTGTGGTTCTGGTCGCGGAGCGAAGGAGCGGCGCTAAAATTTTGGGAGAAATCGGCACGATTGACTTGCGGGTAGAAGCCGAGGATGCCGCGAGCGATGGGATGGATGCGGGAAGAAGGGATGACGCCGCCCGGGAATGGGGTCTGGGTAAAGATATCGATGGGCGGAGTGCGGGGGTCGGAACGGCTGAAGTCGCCATTGCGTTCGAGCGGGGTAGGTACGCGGGTGGTGCGGGTGATCCCTTCCCGGGAGCGGCGGCCCTCGTAATCCAGGAAGAAAAACGTCCGGTTTTTTACGATGGGCCCGCCGATGGCGCCGCCGAACTGGTTGCGCTGGTAGCGGGGATCGGGACCAGCAGGAGCAAAGAAGTTGCGGGCATCCATTGCCTGATTGCGGAAGAATTCGTAAAGAGTTCCGTGCAGGGCGTTGCTGCCGGATTTTACGACGACGTTGACCTGTCCCCCGCTGTTGCGGGCAAAGGAGGCGTCGTAGTTGCCGGTGAGGACTTCGAACTCCCGAATGGCGTCGACCGAGGGCGTAACGCCAACGCCGTTCAGTTTAGGGTCCGAGTTGTTAACGCCATCCAGAAGGAAGGCATTGGCGTCTTCCCGGCCGCCGTTTGATTGGAAAGTAAATTCGCCGCGTGCCGTTCCGGCCGAACCCTGGGCAGGGAGACCTGCACCGGGGGAAAGGAGAGCGAGTTCCACAAAATTACGGCCGTCCAAGGGAAGGGCTGTGATGGGTTTGTTTTCGATCGTTATGCCGAGCGCGGCGGATTCTGGTTGAAGAGGCTCACTGCTTGCGAGGACTTCGACGGTTTCGGTACGGTCGCCGGGCTGGAGAAGGATCTCCGTTTGCTGCTCTTGTCCAACGGTTAGGGTGACCGATTGGGCATGCCGGCGGAAGCCCGGGCTGTCGATGACGAGGCGGTAATCACCGGGCGGGAGAGACGGAAACATGAAGATGCCCGCATTGTCAGTCTGCGCGGTCCATTGTCTACCGGCGAAACGGTCCGTGATGACGACCTGCGCCTGGCGCACGACGGCGCGCGAACCATCGCGAACGGTAACACCCAGTGCGCCGCGGAAGGTTTGCGCGCATAGTCCCATTTCCAAGACAAAGAGCAGGACAATAGGAGAGCAAATGCGCATGACTACTACTATAGGCAGGCGAGAAATCCTGATGGCCGCATGGGGGCCAACCGTGGCGCTGGCTGGGGAATGGCCTCAGCACTTAGGACCAGCGCGAAATGGCTTCTATGCGGACAGCGACTTTGCCTGGAGCGGAAAGGCGTTGACGACGGCATGGAGACGCACAGTCGGCGCAGGCTTTGCCGCCCCGGCGGCGGAAAATGGGCGTCTTTTTGTTTTCCACCGGTTAGGGGAGCGGGAAACGCTGGAATCGTTGGAGGCCCGAACGGGCAAGCCGTTGTGGAAGTCGGAGTATCCGACCGCGTATCGCGACGATTTCGGGTTTGACGAAGGACCAAGGGGTGCTCCCTGCCTCAGCGGCGGCCGCGTGTTCACGTACGGGGCAGAGGGAGTGTTGACCGCGACAGAGGCGGCGACAGGGAAACGATTGTGGCAGCGAACGGCAATAAAGGACTTTGGGGCACCGAAAGGGTATTTCGGCGCTGCTTGTTCACCCGTTGTTTACGACAACAAGGTGCTGGTGGGCGTAGGCGGCCCTACTGGCGGAGGGGTGGTGGCTTTCGACGCGGCGAACGGTAAGACGGCATGGCAGGCACTAAACGACGAAGCAGGCTATTCATCGCCCGTCGTGGCGCCTATCCAGGGGACGCCGCGGGCCATCTTCTTCACGCGAACGGGGCTGGCCGTCTTGGACCCCGGGACCGGAAAAGTGGCGGCACAAATGAGGTGGCGGTCACGGTCCCAAGCGTCGGTCAATGCGGCGACTCCGTTAGTGAACGGCGACCAGATCTTCCTGACGGCTAGCTACGGTACGGGGGCCGCGCTGGTGGACATGAGCAGCGGACAACCGAAGATCGTGTGGTCCGGAGACGATTCGATGTCGTGCCACTATGCGACGCCCGTTCTTAGGAACGGGTTCCTTTACGGGTACCACGGGCGGCAGGAGATGGGCGCGGAGTTGCGGTGCGTGGAGTGGAAGACGGGCAAGGTACGTTGGGCGAAAGAAGGGTTTGGCGCCGGAAGTATTCTTCTTGTCATGAACCGGATCTTGCTAGTGCGGGAGAACGGGGAGATCGTATTGGCGGAGGCGAATCCGGCAGGCTATCAGAGCATCGGAACGTTCCGAGCGCTGGAAGGAACGATACGCGCCTACCCGGCGTTGGCGCAGGGGATGCTTTTCGTGCGGAACGCAACGAACCAACTGGTTGCGCTCCGGCCCTAAACAAGCGGACCGAAGCGCGCACGGGCGAACTACCGAATCCGGCGGCGGAGGGCCACCAGAATGAGTCCCGCGCCGATCATGCCGTAGGTGGCTGGTTCAGGCACATCCGACTGGTAGAAGGTATTGGTGGACCCAGTAAGCGAGGCAACACCCCCGTTGCCTGCGGCGATCTGGTAGGAATCAGTGACGCGCATCTGCGTGAGCAGGTTGCCGGCTAACCCCCGGAGCGAAATGGGATTGGTGCTTTGGCCCAGGCCCACAGTGAGAACGTTATTTCCAGAAAAGGCAGGGTCACCGGGTTGGGTGGTATCGTACAGCGTTTTCAGGATATTGATGGACCCATTGTTTCCGGCAGGAACCACGGAGCCATTCACAATACCCAGTTGTACTTCCTGAATGGCGGGGCCGGACAAAATGTCGTACACCAGGGTGAAATTGGACGACTGTACACCCGCGGCGTACATGAAGTTCGGATAACCCGGCGCCGCAGTCAAGGTCACGGAGAAGCCGGGGCCGAAGCCGGGAACGGCTCCGGCAGCGGAGATTTCCACATTGAAGTCAGCGGTCGTGGGAGTGGCATTGTAACCATACGCGGCCGCGTCGGGGAGGAGACCGAAGCCGCCAATAGTCCAACCTCCTATGTCGCAGGTGGAAGTCATCGTGGATAGAAGGCTAGGTCCAACGGCGCAAGCCGCCCCCCAAGCGGTGACCTGGCCTAAGCCGGCCACAAGTGTGATCAGAAATAGCTTTTTCATATAAGAGAGCGTCAGTTGAACACGGGTGTCAAAAGCATTTTCTATTTTTCGTTGACCATGTATTCCCTGATGTAGTGCGTAGGTAAGCGGAATGTTTTCATTTGTACTTCGCAACTATTCCGTTCCGCTTGCCCGCCGTAGCCTATAGGCACGTATAGTATCGATCGACGCGAGCCGGTCCCGGCTATATCGGATAGATAGCCACTAACACCTAGGATTGTCGGAAACCAAAACGCCCGCCCAGAAGGCCTGGGCGGGCGTTTTAATTGCAAGACACTGAAAAGGAATAACTTATCCGAGTAGAGAGTCTGCTGACTTCCGCACATCGCGGAGAGCGGACATTTGCTGATCCGTGAGCGGCACGATATTGCGACGGCAAACGGGCTTTACGGGGATACCGGCAAGGTTGGCGAGAATCTTCGCCGAGAGCGGGTAACGGACGCTTAGGACCTTTTCCGCCTTCGTGAGGAATTCCTGCGCCTGGGCGGCGCGTTCCGGCCGGTCTTTCTCATGATGGACGGCATAAGCCACCACATTAGGCCAAGCGTTGGCAGCGACGCCGCTAAACCCGTGGCCTCCCTTACGGATGGCGTCGATCAGGATCGGTACATGGGCGTTGAAGATACGGAAGGGTGTGCCTTTGACGGCCTGCACCTTAGCAGCGATGGCGCCGATTTCGCACGAGGTGTCCTTGTGAAACACGAACCGGTTCGTGCGGCCTGCCCAATGCATCATTTCTGGCGAAAGAAGGCGTTTGTAAGGCCGCGGCGCTTCATAGAGACCAAAAGGCAGGTGATTGCTAGCGGCGAGTATCGACTCCACCCGGTCCTTCCAGAGCGAGTCCGGATCTGATTTTTCTGAGACCTGACACGTAGTGAGAACCGCCGCTTTCACGCCGTGCCCAGCCAGTTTTTCAACAAAAGAAGCGACAGGGGCGGCGGCGAAGCCGGGCAAACCACCGGCGACGACCGGCGTCTTTCCGGCGCGCTTCACGACACGCGCGGCAATCTGTAGCCTTTCGGTTTCCGTGAGTTCCCATACCTCGCTGGACTGGCAGCAGGCGAAGAGGCCGTCGGCGCCGTTTTGGATGTACCAGTCGGTGAGCGCATCGAGGGCTTCCCAGTCGATGGACTTGTCCTCCTTAAAAGGGGTCAACATGACTGGCCAGAGGCCCTGTGGTACCGTTGCGGCGCTCTGGGAACGTCCAGCGGCTACGAGGAGCGGGCTAAGAGCGGTGGTCAGAAGCGAGCGTCGGTTGAGAAGCACATTGACAGAATCTCATGTTGGGGGAGGCGGGCACAATATCACTTTGCGGCGGTGAGTGCCTGGCGCGCTTCGGCGGTCCAAGGATGGCCAGGCGGCAGGCTGGCTTCGAAGACATCGAGGGCTCGGCGATAAAGGATCAGGGCACCGGACTCCTGGCCGCGAGCGCGCAGTATGTCGGCCAAGTTGCTGGCTGCGAGGCCGGTACGGAGATGGATGGGACCTAGCGTTTTCTCAAGGGAAGCGAGCGCCTTCCGCTGCCAAGTTTCAGCCTCGGCCGTACGTCCGGTGGATAACAGGAGCGACGCGAGATTGTTCCACGCTGCCGCCGTTTCCGGACTGGCGGGCGGACCGGCTGCTGCCAAGCGGAATTGGGCCTCGGCGGCGGGAAGCTTTCCGGCGGCCTGAAGGGCTTGCCCGTAGTCGTTGCGGCGGGCGGGGGATGGTTCGCTTGCTGCCGCCTGACGGTAGAGTACAAGCGCGGCGGAAATATCGCCGCGGCGCTGGGCGTAGTCGGCCAGGCGGCCCAGACACCGTGTTAGTGCGCGGCACTGGCCGAAGAGAGTTTCGGCTTCGGCGTCTCGCCGTTGGGCCGCGACCGCTTCGGCAAGATACGGGAGGATCGCGGCGTCCGGCAAAGCCTGCCGGAGCCAGCGTTCCGCTTCGGCAGGGTTAGCATTGCGGAGCCAAAAGAGGCCAAGATCGCGGCGCGCGGCGCGGCTTTCGACTGAATCGGCCGGGAAGCGGGCGATGCGTTCTTCATGGAGGCGGGCGAGTGGGGCTGGATCGGTGGGGTTGGATAACTGCCAGAGCAAAAAGAGTTGGGAGATCATAGGCCCTCCCGAATGACGCCGGAGAAGGAGCGCAGGAAGGCAGCGAGATCCTGCTTTTCGGCCGCCGACAGGTGGAGCGGACGCATTTCGTTGTCGAGGCTGGCGCGGCCCGCGGGTCCGCCGCTATTGTAGTGATCAATGACCTCTTCGAGGGTAGCAGCGCTGCCGTCGTGGAAGTAGGGGGCGGCTTCAGCGACTTGACGAAGACTGGGGGTTTTGAAAGCCCCGGCCCGGCCGGGATCGTTCGATCTCCCGGCTCCCGTGTCGTGCAGGTCTTCATCGGTAAGGTTGGGACCAAGGTGGCAGCCGATGCAGCCGGCCTTGCCGCGAAAGAGATGGAGACCTCGTTTTTGGACGGGAGTCAGGGAGGCAGGGTCGCCGGCGAGATAGCGGTCATAGGGAGAATCGCCCGCCAGGATTGTACGGACGTAGGTGGCGAGGGCGCGGCGGAGGGTGGGAACGTCGAGATGGACCCGGTCGGCAGCGGCTTCGACGGGCAGGTCCATTTCTAGAGGATTGGCGATTGGCTGCACCACCTGCTCTTCGAGCGTTGCCGCGCGGCCATCCCAGAAAAAGGACCGGCCCCAAGCGCGATTCAGAATGCGCGGAGAACGGCGCGGGCCTATTTGTCCGTTGATGCCCCTAGCGCGAGGCAGCGCATCCGTGAAAGCCCGGGCCGGATCGTGGCAAGTGGCGCAGGAGAGGGACTGATCGCGAGAGAGGCGTTTATCAAAGAAGAGGGCTCGGCCGAGACGAATCGAGTCGTCGCGAAGCGGATTGTCGGGAGGCGCGGGGATGTGGGAGTCCAGGCCCAACGGGACACGGAGGGCAAAGAGCAGGAACCACAGCATGATTGCCTAGGGTACTGAAAATGTGGATGCCCTGTGCAAAAGGCTGTGGATAACTGTGGAAAAATCAGGGAGTCAACATGGCGGCGATGACGCCATCCATCGTGTGCGTCCGGGCTTCTACGGTGACACGCACCTCATGAGCAGCCATTGTTTCGCTTGTGGCGGGGCCGATACTTGCGGTTTTGGCCCCGGCTTCCAGGAGGCGGCGGCCGCCAAGGGCGAGGAAGTTTTTGACTGTGCTGGAGCTAGTGAAGGTAATCCAATCGACGCGGTCGATGGCGGCAAGGCGTTCCCGGCTTTCTGAGGGAACTACGGTGCGGTACACGGGTACGACGTCGACACGTGCCCCACGCTTTCTGAACTCGACAGGAATCACGTCCCTACCCGCGGCGGCGCGAGGCAGCAAGATGCGCGCACCAGCGAGGTCCTCACCGGCAAATGCTTCGACAACACCTTCGGCAATGGCCTGGGGAGCAATTCGATCTGGACGCACTCCCGCAGAGGCGAGGGCGGCGGCCGTCTTGTCGCCAATGGCGCAGACACGGCCACGGATAGCGCGGGCGTCCCTGCCCGACGAAAGAAGCGCGGCGAAAAAGCGGCTCACCGCGTTGGCGCTGGTGAACAGCAGCCAGTCATACACGCTGAGATTGGAGAGCGCGGAGCGGAGCGGCGCTTCATCTTCCGGCGGTTGGATAGCGATGACGGGAACATCGAGAACGTTCGCGCCCAGTTGGCGGAGCCGGCGATTGCCCTCGTCTCCCTGGCCTTCGGCACGGGTGACCAGTACGTTGACGCCAAAGAGGGGCTGCTTTTCAAACCAATCCAGCTTGCCCCGAAGGGATGCGACTTCACCGATGACAATGGTGGCGGGAGGCTTGAGGTTGGCGGCGTCGACCACGGATTTGATTTCGGCGAGCGACGTGAAGATGGTGTGTTGGCGCGGTGTGGTGGCACGCTGGACGACAACGGCGGGTGTGGCGGGCGAGCGCCCGGCGGCGATGAGACGTTCGGCGATGGCCCCGATGGTGGTAAGGCCCATGTAAATTACCAAGGTCTCAGAGTGGCCGACTCGGCTCCAATCGATTTGGTCCGGATTGTGGCCGGTGACGAAACTGACTGAAGAAGTGTGCTCGCGGTGCGTGAGAGGAACGCCCGTATAGGCCGCCAAACCAAGGGCCGCCGTGACTCCAGGAACAACTTCGAACGGGATGCCCTCCGCGGCAAGCGCTTCGACCTCTTCCCCGCCGCGGCCAAAAACGTAAGGGTCTCCTCCTTTCAGGCGGACGACAATCGAATGGGTCCGGGCGTACGCAATGAGCAGGCGGCAGATCTCTTCCTGCGGCAAAGAATGGTCCGACTTTTTCTTTCCTACGTAAATGCGCTCCGCATCGGGACGGGCGTGATCGAGGAGTTCCCGCGAGGCCAGGTTGTCGTAGAGGATGACATCGGCCAAGCCGAGCAGTTCCCTTCCCTTCACAGTGATGAGGTCCGGGTCGCCGGGGCCGGCGCCTACGAGATAAACTTTGCCGGTCACATTCCTGCCTGGACGAGGACGGAATGCGCGCCGGCATCGAGCAGATCCCGGCCCAGTCGTGCTCCGAGGGCCTCCGCCTCCGCGGCGGGTCCGTTTACCTCGGCGCGAAAGACGGACTTGCCGTCGTGCGAAACCACAACGCCATGCATACGCAGCATTCCTTCCGGCGTCAGCACCGCGTGGGCGCCGAGGGGTACCTGGCAGCCGCCGCCGATGGCATGCAATGCTGCGCGTTCGGCGGTGAGACGGGCACGGACGGCGGCGTTATCCAATGCGGTTACGGCAGTATGTCCGGCTCCGGCATCCGCGCGGGTTTCGATGGCAAGGGCTCCCTGCCCGACGGCGGGAACGAAAACGGCGGGGTCAAGATATTCTGAGATGCGGTCCTGCCAGCCGAGACGGGTGAGCCCGGCCGCCGCCAACAAGATGGCGGCGTACTGGCCTTCGGCCTGCTTGCGAAGCCGGGTATCCACATTGCCGCGCAGGTCGGCTACACCGAGATCCGGCCGGAGAGCACGTATTTGGGCAGCGCGCCGGAGAGAACTGGTGCCGACCACCGCACGCAAGGGCAGGTCTGCCAGGGCGGCGCCGATCAGGGCATCCCGGGCGTCTTCGCGTTCTGGAAAGGCGGAGAGGACGAGCCGTTCCGGAAGCTCGGTTGGCATGTCCTTGGCCGAATGGACGGCCAAGTCAATCGTCCCGGCGAGCAGAGCCTCCTCAATCTCTTTGGTGAACAGGCCCTTCGTACCAACCTTGCTGAGAGCGACATCGGTAATTTTGTCGCCGGTAGTTTGGATGATCTCGATACGGGTGCTGTGGCCGTTGGCGGCCAGGAGCGCAGCGACGTGGTTGGCCTGCCAGAGGGCCAATTTGGAACCGCGCGAACCGATGACAAGCTCGCTCATTCTTCGGGTAACTCCAGTTTGAACATGCGGCGGACCTGCTCCATAAGCTGCCAACCGTCCGTTTGGGCCGCGCCGCGGCGGATCTCGGTAATGGGACCGTGCGCAATTTTGGCGATCAGCCCGCGGGTCAACGCGTCGATCGCTTCTTCCTGCTGCGGAGAGAGCGGACCGAGCCGGCCGCGCATACGCTGCAGCTCCGATTGGCGGATTGTCTCCAACTGCTCCTGCAGAGCAACGATGACGGGCACGGCTTCGCGCTCCTTTAGCCGGGCGAGGAGTTTGTCCACTTCCTCGGCAATGATTCTTTCGGCGGCTTCGGCTTCGGCTTCGCGTCCCTTGCGATTTTGTTCCACCACGCGGCCGAGATCGTCAATGTCGTAGAGGAAGACGTTTTCCAGCGAGTTTACGCTGGGTTCGATATTTCGCGGCACAGCGATATCGATAAGGAATATCGGGCGGCCCTTGCGGCGAGAGCGAACCTGGCGCATCTGGGCTTCGGTGAGGATGTAATGAGGCGCACCGGAAGAAGCGATCACGATGTCGATATCCGGCATGGCTTCCAGGAAGGCGTCGTAGTCGATGATGGCGCCATTGAACAACAACGCCATTTCTTCGGCACGGGCGCGGGTGCGATTGGTGACGAAAATCGGGCTGGCCCCGGAACGGTGAAGATGGCGCGCGGCGAGTTCGCTCATTTTACCGGCGCCGATCAGCAGGACACCGCAGCCTTCGAGAGACCCAAATATTTCGCGGGCCAATTCGACCGCGGCGAAGGAGACGGAAACGGCGCTTTCGCCAATCGTGGTTTCGGTACGAACGCGTTTGGCTACGTTAAAGGCGCGGGTCAGTACGGTATCGAGGTATTGCCCCAGAACGCCCTGCTCCTTGGCGAGAGACCAGGCGTCCTTGAGCTGGCCGAGGATCTGCGGCTCACCGACGACCATGGAATCGAGCGAGGAGGCGACGCGGAAAAGGTGATGAATGGCCGCTCGGTCTTCGAAGTGATAGAAATGGCGCTGGAAGTCGACGCAGGCTCCGGGCTTGGCGCGTTCCAGGAAGCCGGCGACCTGGGTATTTGCGTCCTGCTTTTCGTCAGTGGCGACTACGATCTCGACACGATTGCAGGTGGATAATATGAGGCTCTCCTGGACTCCGTTTTCGCCGCGCAACGCCCGGAGAGCGACAGGCAAAGTGGCTGGATCAAAGGCCAACCGTTCGCGCAATTCCACGGGTGCGGTGCGATGGTTTAGGCCTGTGACGTGGAGTTTCATTCGGTTACTTGGCAAGCAGCGGCCGGAGGCCGGCATGAGAAACCCAGGTCAGAGTGCTGAACAGGAGGACGTAAAAGGCCAGAAAAGCCGCCCGGCGGCCACGCCAGCCAGCGTTGGTGCGCAGAAATACCACAGCCAGATAAAAACACCAGGTAAATAGACTGATGTGGACTTTGCCCTCTCCGATCCAACGATTTCCAGTTTCCATGTACGCCCAGCCGAACCCGGCGAAGACGCCTAGCGTGGTGAAGAGGAAGCCGGCGATCATGGCGCGGGAAGCCAACTGGTCCAGCGTATGGAGGGGCGGGAGGCGGTGGAAGAAGCGAGCCGGCCGCTTCGTTTTCAGGTGCCGTTCCTGCAAGAGATAAAAAACGGAGGCCAGCGCCATGAAGAGCGTGGCAGTGAATCCTCCAATATTGAGCAATACATGAACGAGGAGCCATGCGTCGCGAAGACCGGAATCCGGCCAGGGCCCCAGTTCATGGTGTGCGGCTCCAAATGTGGTCAGCGCGGCCACCAAGGGGAAGGCGATGAGACCGAGGCTGGAAAAGTCGTAGATCCAGAGAACGACCAGAAAGACGATAGCAAGGACGAGGGCCAGCAGCGATACAGTCTGGTGGACGTCCTGCGCGGCAATGTGGCCATTGAGCATCGACTGTTCCACGATGGAAACGAAATGGAAAACGACGCCAACGGAGAATGCCATGAGCGCCGGGCGGTAGAGAGCGCTTCCCCGGCGGAGCAGGAAGGCAACTACATAAAGCAACCCAGCGGAGTAGAGCGCCGCGGCCACGCGCAGCCAGAAAAGGCTCATCTCCTGCATTTCTTACAGTATAGCGTGGAGTAAGGGAAAGACATGGCCTGTCCGCCGCCAGATAGGCGCCGTCCCGGAATTACAGCCGGGCGAAGCCCACTGTGCGGCGACACCGGAGTCCGAACGATCCATGAAGGGAGGGTCTACAAACTTTTGTGTGCCCTTAACGCGTGTCCCGACCGCCGCGCTTTACGAGGATGGTTGGAACACGCCGGTCCACCGACCAGGTCAAGAACTCTTCTTCGCCGTATATTCGATAGTCCGGTCTTCCCGGCCTTCGATGGTCACGGTTACTTTCATTTCCGCCCCGGTGACCTTGGCCTTGCTCTGAATTCGCATGGAGTTTCCATCGCGGTCCACGGTAGCAACCCAACTCAACTCGTCGCCCTTCACCTTGCCTTCTTTAATGGGCAAATCCCCCATGTGCGTAGACATTACGCCGGTGAGCGTTTCTCCTTCGGCCTTGAACTGCATGGTGACCTGCACGGGACCGTTGTTCGTGTTGATCTCGGCGGTCCATTTGCCGTTGACATCAGCAGCAAAGACGGCGAAAGCAGAAAGAAGTGCGGAAAATGCTAGGCGGGCCAGTTGCATAGAGAGATCATAGCCGAATATCTTGGAGATTCCACTCATGAATCCGCAAGAAACTGCTGTACAAATTGGACTGACCTTCGAAAAGCAGACTCCAGGCTACTTGAATCTATGCATTCGTTCCGGCAATCAGTTGCTTAGCTCCGGCCACGTGAGCACCCTGAAGGGCAAACTGGGAGGAGGCCTGACGACGGAAGAGGGCTACGCGGCTGCGCGGGAATGCGCGGCAAAAATTCTGAACTCTGTTTGGAACACGCATGGCACGCTGGACGGCCTTCGCGTAATCAAGGTATTGGGCTGCGTGAACTCCGCGCCTGAGTTTGTGGAACAGCACCTGGTGATCAACGGAGCATCTGATTTGCTGCACGAAGTGTTTGGAAAAACAGGCGACGGCTATCACGCCCGCTCCGCGCTGGGCTTTGCGTCGCTGCCGACCGGCGCCGCCGTGGAAGTGGAAGTAGTTTTCGAAATCAAGGGCTGACTATAAACGAGGCCGCGGAATGAGCATCGGCACGCGTTGCTTGTAGACGCGGTAGACGTCGCCAAAAGTACGCTCCAGGTCGCGTTCCTCAAATTGAATGCCGACCAGAATATAGAGCGTCATTCCGGCGGCGAAGAGTAAACGGCCGTGGGTCATGCGAGGCGTGGCCCACAGCATGAGAATTACCCCCAGGTAGAGGGGATGTCGCACGATGGTATAGAGAAACGGCGTGCGAAATGCCGGCGGGCCAGGTTCGGCAAGGCCCACGAGAGAGCGCCAATCGATGGACAGCGCGCCGAAGAGGACGAGTTGCAGTCCGAGGGTCCAAACGGCGTAAAGTCCGAGGGCAATAGCTCCGGTCCAGAGCCAGGCTACTTCCGGCATGGGGGCCCACAGTTGCCACATGAGGACGAGCACGGCCACGGTGGACAACGCATAGCTGCGCCGGGGCCGCGGCAAACGGATAGCTTGTTTGAAAAATGTCCGCGCCATCAGGCTGTGTTGCAGGCCGAAAAGCGCCAGCAACGCCAGGTTTTGCAACGCGGCCGGGTTCATTCCGGAATCGCCGGCGGTTCAGGTTTGAAGACCACCACCGAGAGCGGTGGAAGCGTCAACGACAAGCTGTAGGAATGGCCATGCGCCGGTATCGCATCCGCATTTCGCCAGCCGAAATTACCCATGTTGCCCCCCCCAAACGATGCCGCATCCGTATTCAACCGTTCGACGTAGTTGCCGTCGCGCGGCACGCCGATGCGGTAGTTGTGCCGAGGTACCGGAGTGAAATTGCATACGAAGACCAGCAGATCGCTGGGATCCTTGGCCCGGCGAAGAAAGGCAATCACTGACGCATCGACATCCCGGAAATCGATCCACGAAAATCCCTCAAAGCTGGTATCTACTTCGTAAAGCGCGGGCTCAGAGACGTAGAGACTGTTCAGTTCCGCCACCAGCGCCTGCAACTTTCGATGGAAATCGTACTCCAAAAGTTCCCAATGAATCTGTCCCTGCCAGTCCCACTCTTCGTATTGCCCAAGTTCCTGGCCCATGAAGAGCAGTTTTTTTCCCGGATGGCCATACATATAGCCGAGAAATGCGCGGGCATTGGCGAATCTCTGCCACTCATCGCCAGGCATCTTGCCGATCAACGCCGACTTGCCATGAACCACCTCATCGTGCGAGATGGGAAGAAGAAAGTTCTCCGTAAAGGCGTATAGGAGGCTGAACGTGATGTTGTTTTGAGAAAAACGGCGGAAAACGGGCTCCTGCTTGAAATAGTTGAACATGTCGTGCATCCAGCCCATGTTCCATTTCATAGTGAAGCCAAGCCCGCCCAGATAGACGGGGCGCGTCACGGCGCCAAACGAGGTGGACTCTTCCGCAATGGTGATGGCGCCGGGCACTCTGTGCGCCGCGATATTGAACTGTTTCAAGAACTCGACAGCTTCGAGATTCTCCCGGCCGCCGTATTGATTGGGTACCCACTCGCCGCCTTCGCGGCCATAGTCAAGGAACAGCATGGAGGCCACGGCATCCACGCGCAGGCCGTCGATGTGAAACTGTTCGAGCCAAAAGAGAGCATTGGAGATGAGGAAGGAGCGAACCTCGTTCCGGCCGTAGTTGAAAACGTGCGTACCCCAACCGCGGTGTTCTCCCTGGCGCGGGTCGGCATGTTCGTAGAGGGCCGTCCCGTCAAACCAGGCGAGTCCATGCGCATCTTTGGGGAAGTGACCGGGTACCCAATCGAGAATGACGCCGATATTCGCCTCGTGGCAGGCGTCCACAAAGTACATGAAGTCTTCTGGGGTGCCGAAACGGGAAGTGGCGGCGAAAAAGCCGGTGACCTGATAGCCCCAGGATCCCGAAAAGGGATGCTCCATGATGGGCATGAGTTCAATGTGCGTGTAGTGGAGGCGCCGGACGTATTCTACGAGCGTGTGGGCAAACTCGCGGTAGGAGAGCGGATTGCCGTCCGGGCCTTTCATCCAGCTCTCTAAATGAACTTCGTAAATACTGATGGGAGCTTCCAGCCAGTTGGTCCGGCGGCGGCGGTCCAACCATGCGGCGTCTCGCCATTCATAGCCGGACCACTGGTGCACCACGCTGGCGGTTAGCGGCGGCACCTCGGCGCGAAAAGCATACGGATCGCATTTGAGTTGCTCATAATCGTCGTGCCGTGACTTGATCCGGTATTTGTAGACGTCGCCGGACTGAATGCCGGGCAGGAACAGTTCCCAGACGCCGCCGTCGCGCATGCGCATGGGATGGCGCGTGCCATGCCAATCGTTGAACGCCCCCGTAACCGTCACGCAGAGAGCGGCCGGGGCCCACACGGCAAAACGGACGCCAGAGACTCCATCGACCGTCTGCGGATGTGCGCCGAAGGTTTCCCAGGCTCTGTGAAGAGTCCCCTCGGTGTGTAAATGCAGATCAAAGTTCGAGATGATCGGACCGAAGCGGTAGGGATCGTCGATGGTCTCCGCGTTTCCGTCTCTGGTTTTGACGGTGAGGCGATAGCGGGCGGGTTGCCCTGGAAGCATGGCGATGAAGAAGCCGGCGTCGTGGACGCGCTCCATGGGAACAAGCGCGTCTTCGAGTTCCACAGCGGCGGACTCGGCATGAGGCAGGAAAGCACGGACACTCCAGCCGTTTGGAACGGCATGTGGACCCAGTATGTGGAAAGCGTCGGCATGGTAGCCGCCCACGACTGCATCAACTTCGGCGCGAAACTCGGCAGGGAGCATCCCGCTATTATGGCAACTGTGACTTGCGCGGATGTGGAACTGCATGTGCATTTGGAGGGATCCCTGGAGCCGGAGTTGCTCTGCCGGCTGGATCCGTCGCTGACATTGGACGACGCGCGGGCGTTTTACCGGTTTTCCGATTTTGCGGGTTTCCTTGAAGGTTTCAAGTCCGCCGTACGGCGTCTGCAGACGCCGGAACACTACGGCCAGGCGGCCGCAGCGCTGTTTGGACGCCTGGCCGATCAAGGAATCCGGTATGCAGAGGTGATTTTTTCGGCGGGCGTGGTGGAATGGAAACAGCAGAGCCTGGACGAAGTGTGGGCGGCACTGCGAGCGGCGGCGGAAGGCGCTCCTCTCGCGGTGCGCTGGAATGCCGATGTAGTACGGCAGTTCGGAGGAGACCCTGCGGAACGCATCGCGGAATGGGCGGCGCGGCATGCCGGCGAGGGCATCGTATCGTTCGGGATCGGTGGGGATGAGACCGCGCGACCGGCGGCCGAGTTTTCGCGAGCCGTTGCGATGGCGAGGGAAGCGGGGCTGCGATTCACCCCCCATGCCGGCGAGACATCCAACGCGGAAAACGTCTGGGAAATGGTCCGAATGGGCGCGGACCGGATCGGCCATGGCATACGGGCGGCGAACGACGCGGAGTTGCTGGCCCTGCTGCGCGAGCGGGGCATCGGGCTGGAGGTGTGTCCCACCAGTAATGTGCGGACGGGGGCGGTTCGTTCGTTCGCCGAGCATCCGCTCCGGAGGCTATTCGACGCCGGAGTGCGGGTGACCCTCAATTCCGACGACCCGGCGATTTTCGGGTGTTCGCTGCCCGGTGAGTTTGCAACTGCTCGCGCTATGGGCTTTCGCGACGAGGAACTGGCCGCAATGTCGGAGAATGCCAGACAGTGCGCATTCTCCGACGACGCGCGCGATCAGGGTTTCCAGCGGGCGAGGTAGATGGCCGTTTTACCCTCGTGCGAGCTGTAGTAGCTGATCCAGAGTTCCCCATTGTGCAACGCGATGCCGGCATAGCTGGAATCACCGTTCGAGGGCAGTGTCTCCAACTCCTGCAAGCCGCCGCTCGCTTTCAATTCCACAATCGACGTGCGGGTCTTGCCATCGTAGAGGCGAACAACGCCAATCAAGCGGCCGTTGGGAAGCTCGATAAAATTGGGGCCGCCAATGCGGGCGCCCACATCGGCCCATTTCCACTCCATGTACGGCGGTTTCGCCGTGCCCAGCAGCCCGTTGAAGCCCTTTTCGTCACGGCGCATCAGGCAAAGGGCGGTACCGTCCTTGCGAAAGAGGATGGTCGATTCATTGGAAAAACCTTCCGCAACCAGGGAAGGCACCAGCGACATGAAGTTGCGGCCGTCACTGGAGGTGTAAAGCCGGGTTGCGCGTTCCCCGGAACCCCCGCTGTTGGTGGGGTAGCCGACCATCAAAACCTGCTTCTTGAACCACGTCGCCCGCCACAGCCAATAGTTATGGTCCCCGATGATCTTCGGTTCGGACCACGATTTGCCGTCTCGCGAAAACCACACCATCGTGTCGTGATCCACGTTCTTCTGGCCGTCCTGCGTGCGGTGGGCGGCAGCGCCGGTGAGCATCAGCTCTCCGCGTGGAGTGATGGTGATTTTCGGGTCGCGGAGATCAATATTGGGCATCGTGAGATGGGACAGCGACTCCCATTTCTGTCCGTCCGTGCTGCCGATCACGCGAATGGATCCGTCGGAGGACACATGGCCGCGCCCTTCGCGGAAGACGCAAATCCATTGGTTTTTATGGCGGATCAGGTCCGTGAAGGCGCTATGCGGGGCAGAATCCCAGATGCGCGCGCTTTCCACGGCGAGCAGAGGGAGAGCGGCAAGAAACAGTAATAAATGGCGCACCACGCTATTCTAATCCGGGTGGCATGGAAATTACTGGATTCCCGCCTGCACCTCAGCAACAGGTGGCTAACTCTCCGCGAGAATCACTACGAACTGCCCTCCGGCAAACAACTGCCCAGCTACTGGGTGATGGAAAAGCCCTCGTACGTGCTGGTCGTGGGCGAATCCCCGAAGGGATTATTGCTGGTACGTGAGTTCCGTCCGGGCAGCGGCAAGATGCACCTAAGCTTTCCGGCGGGCTTCATCGATGAGGGCGAAACTCCCGAACAGGCCGCGCTGCGCGAATTCCGGGAGGAGACGGGTTACAACGGGCGTCACCCTCGCGTGTTGGGGAAATTCGATGCCCTGGCCGCGTGGTTGCATTCCACCTGTACCGTCGTTTATCTCGAAGCGGACGCGGAACCGGCCACGTATGAGGTGGATGGAGAGATTGAAGGAGTAGAAGTAGGGACCTGGGACGAGACTCTCGCGCAGGTTCGCTCCGGCGCGATCAGCGACATGCACTCGGTGGCCGGCTTCTATCTGGCGCGGGACTTGTTGGACAAGAGTTGACCGTCTGAGAGAATCCGGACCTGCTCTTCCAGTTCGGCCACACGGCGAATCAGGTCGTCAATCGCCTGACCTTCCGGATCGGGCAGTTTTCCGTGGTCCAACGGGCCGCTGGCATCTTCCCTGGTGCGAACCACTTTTCCCGGAATGCCGACGACAGTGGAATTGTCAGGTACGGGGTGGATCACCACGCTGCCTGCGCCGATACGGGCGTCGTTGCCGATCTTGATATTCCCCAACACCTTGGCGCCTGTCCCGACCACTACGTTGTTCCCTAGCGTCGGGTGGCGCTTGCCGCACTCCTTACCCGTGCCGCCCAAGGTGACGCCCTGATAGAGAAGCACCCCATCGCCAATTTCTGCCGTCTCTCCAATAACCACGCCCATGCCGTGGTCAATGAAAAATCGCCGCCCGATCTTCGCGCCAGGGTGAATCTCGATGCCCGTCAACCAACGCGCGAACTGCGAGATGAGCCGGGGTATAAGCGGTACGCCGGCCTTATACAGCGGATGAGCGATCCGGTGCAGAAGAATGGCATGGAGACCGGGGTAACAGAGCAGGATCTCGATGACGCTCTTGGCGGCAGGGTCCTCGCGAAAGATAGTGTCGATTTGCTCTCGGATCGTGGCGAACATGCGCTAGCTCCCATTATCTGATGTACAAAACGAAAAAGGGATGCTATTCTGCCCGTAGATTGCCGGTCTGCCCTACAAAAAAAGCAGCAGGCGATTCCCGCCCCGCTCCCGCGCTCCCTTCAAATCCAACAAAAATTTACCTGTTAGGACGATTGCGTCCCTACAGATAACCAAAACAAAATATAAGAATATGTTTTGGACAAGAGGACTCCTACCCATGAAAGTTATACGCAGTTTAGTCCTGAGCACCCTAAGCGCCGCTTGGCTGCTGGCTGCTCCGGCATTACGACTGTCCGAAACGACGATTGGCCCGGTATCGATCGCTGAGGGACAAAATGGTCCGGCGCGTTCGGTGGAATTTACCAATGCCGGTGACGGCACCCTGAATGTGACGTTACGGTCGTCGGCTGCCTGGGCAACGCCCACGCTCGGTACAGCGCGCATCTGCTCGATTTTCGGGTCAGGCAGCGGTACATGTACTCCGGTACAGGTCGCTCTGAATACGGCATCCTTGGCGAAGGGCGTCTATACAGCGGCAATTACAGTGAGCGATCCAAACGCGCTCGACGCACCGCAGACTATTACGGTGACCATCGTTATCGGAGGCTCGATTCCCGACGCGGTGGACCTCTATGTTTCTCCGGACGCGGGCTCCAGGGACAGCGTGCGTATTACGACAAACGGCCTGCTGGACGGCGTCCCTACAACAACGGGCGGCGGCAACTGGCTCTCGCTGGCGTTTCAGGGCCAAGGGAGCTTCGCATTCGTGCTGCCGTATGCCATCGTTGCGCAGAACCCGGGCAATCTGGCGGAGGGCAACTATTCGGGTTCATTGAAAATTACCAGCGCCACCCAGCCCGTCGACAACAAGACTGTAGCGGCCACTCTCCACGTGACAGGTCAGCCCATTGCCAGCCTGAGCGCCTCCTCCATTCAATTGCGAGCCTCGGCCGACGCGCCGGCGCAGCTTTTTAACCTCGTCGTCTCCAACCGGGGCCGCGGCTCTCTGGCGCTGCAAGCGCCGGAAGTGGCGATGGCCAGCGGTGCGGACTGGCTGTCGGCCTCGCTGGTAACCGCCGATATCATCCAGGTGAAAGCGACGGTTGGCGCGCTGGCGCCCGGCATCTATACTGGCACGGTGAAGGTGGCCAGCAACGCCGCCAATAGCGGGCAGACCGTTCCCGTAAGCTTTGAAGTCGTGAATAAAGGCGCGCCGGTGATTACGCCGGGGGGCGTGGTCAACAACGCCACGTTCGCGGGCGGCGATCAGTTGGCGCGAGGAACGATCGCCGCGATCTTCGGCGAACAGTTTGTATTTGGCGAACCGGCGGCAGCGAGTTCCCTGCCCCTCGGTACGACACTGGGCGGCGTCCGCGTGCTGGTCAACAACGTAGCCGCACCGGTTTACTTCTCGTCCTATGGACAGATTAACTTCCAGATTCCTTACGACGCGGCCGTCGGCATAGCCACCATCGTCGTGGAAGCCAACGGGCAGCGCTCCAACGGCGTGACCGTACCGATTGCCAACCGCGCGCCGCGTCTGCTGAAACTCGGCATCGGAGACTACGGCATTTTCGTCAATACCGACGGCACATTCCCGATACCGAACAACACAGCGCTGGGTTCGGCGGGCCGGCCGGCCCGCGTGGGCGACACGCTGGTGATGTACGCCATCGGTCTGGGACCCACCTCTCCCGGCGTGGCCAGCGGCGCTGCTTCGCCGTCCTCTCCGCTGGCACAGATCACGCCTACGCCGTTAGTGCAGTTTGGCCGCTTGTCAATCTCCGGCAGCGACGGCACCGCGCCTCTGTTCGTCGGTCTGACGCCCGGTTTTGTGGGACTCTACCAGATCAATGTCACCATCCCTTCGACCGTGGAGAAGGGCTCTAACGTACCGGTGTTCCTGAATATGGGCGATAACGTGTTCAGCAATACGGTAGAACTCGCCATCCAATAGGAGCCGCCGTGACAGAACGGCTTTACTATACCGACTGCTACTTGACACGGTTCGATGCGCAGGCCCTCTCGGTTTCCGGGGACGGCCTGCGCGCCGTTTTGGACCGCTCGGCGTTTTACCCAACCTCGGGCGGCCAACTGTTCGATACCGGAGAATTGAACGGCATCCGCGTGCGGGAGGTGATCGACGACGGTGAGTTGGTGGTGCACCTTCTCGAGGCCCCTATTGCCGCCGGCCCGGTGCAAGGATGCGTGGATTGGGAGCGCCGCTTTGCCTTCATGCAGCAGCACACGGGTCAACACCTGCTCTCCGCCGTCTTCCACGAACAATTTGGCTTCGCCACGGCGAGCGTGCACCTGGGCGAAGAGGGCGGCACAGTGGAGTTGGAGGCCGGCGCGCTCAGCGATGAGCAGTTGCGAGAGGCCGAGACCAGGGCGAACGCCGTGATCACGGCGAACTTGCCGGTCACCATCGCTTTCGAAGAGAATCCGCAGGGGCTGCGAAAGCCCTCCGAACGGACGGGGCCGCTACGCGTTGTCACCATTGAAGGCGTCGACAAGAGCGCATGCGGGGGAACGCATGTGCATCGGACCGGCGAGATTGGATCGTTGTTGCTGCGGCGGCAGGAGAAGATCCGGGGCAATACACGGGTGGAATTTGTCTGCGGCCGGATGGCGGTGCGCCGCGCACGGCTTGATTTCGACCTGCTTTCGGCGGCGGCACGGGTCGTGTCACGGCCCGTGGAGGAGATGCCGGCCGCGGTTGCGGCTTTGCAGGAGGCGGCCAGGGAGTCGGCAAAATCCACAAAAGCGCTCGCGCTGGAACTGGCCGCCTACAGGGGACGCGAGCAGTTCGCCGCCGCGAGCCCCGGGCAGGATGGCGTACGGCGGCACTGGGCACAATTGGCGGCCGTAGACGAAGCGGCCCGTGCCGCCGCTCAGACCTTCCTGGCATGCGGTCCAGGGATCTACCTGGCGACGGGCGGCGGAGCGGCATTGGTGGCTGCCTCTCCCGAGGCAGGCGTGCACTGCGGCAATCTGTTGAAGCAGTTCGGACGCGGCGGCGGCGGCGCTGCCATGGCGCAAGGCGGCCTGCCGGATCCGGCTCCGTTGGCGGCGGCACTGGGCTTCCCCGGCTAGCGGAACACGCCTACAATTGGGGGAGACTTTATGCGACTCCCACTCTTTGCGTTGCTGCTGGGCGGGGCGGCTTATGCCGCGCCGACGTTTACCAAAGACGTTGCTCCCATATTGTACCGGCGCTGCGTGGAGTGCCATCGCGCCGGGGAAGCGGCCCCCATGGCCTTGACGACCTATAAAGAAGTGCGGCCGTTCGCCAAGGCGATTCGGGAAGCTGTACTTGCCAACCGCATGCCGGTTTGGCTCGCCGATCCGGAGCACGGGAAGTTCAAGAACGACCGGAGCCTGTCGGCCTTGGAGAAGGAAACAATTCGTCAATGGGTGGCCGCGGGCGCGCCGGAAGGAATGCCGCAAGAACTGCCGCCGCTGCCGCCGATGGTCACCGGATGGAACATCGGCAAGCCGGACCGGGTAATCGATATCGGCCGGGAATATGCGGTGCCGGCTTCGGGCACTGTGCCGTATCAGTACTTCGAGGTGGATCCTGGCTTCAAGGAAGATGCATGGGTGGAGGCGGCGGAGATACGGCCGGATCAACGGTCGGTGGTCCATCACGTAATCGTCTTCATGAACGACGCGAACGGTAAACCAGTAGACGACGCGGGCGGAGACCTGCTGGTCGGCTGGGCTCCCGGCGATCCGCCGCTCCGACTGCCGGAAGGGACCGCCATGCGCGTGAAAGCCGGCACGCGGTTCCGCGTGCAGATGCACTACACGCCGAATGGCAAGCCCGTCAATGACCGTACCTATTTCGGCCTGCGCTACGCCAAGAAGCCGCCCACGCGGGAAGCCATCACCGGCCGTGCGATCAACACACGGCTTGCCATTCCCGCCATGGCCGCTGACCACGTGGAGAAGGCGGACTGGAAATTTCGGCGGCCCGTGGAAATCATTAGCTATATGCCCCACATGCACGTGCGCGGGAAGTCATTCCAATACGCGATGAACTACCCGGACGGACGGCGCGAAGTGTTGCTCGACGTGCCGAAGTACGACTTTGGCTGGCAACTCTCCTATGAGCCGGTCACCCCGCTGCAAGTACCAGCCGGCGCACGCATGGAGTGCGAAGCGCACTACGATAACTCTCCCAATAACCGCAACAATCCCGACCCGTCGAAGCCCGTCCGCTGGGGCGATCAGACGTGGGAAGAAATGATGATTGGCTGGTTCACATATACCGTGCCGGTGAAAGGCGACTGACGCATGTGGATTCGGAAAGTCACCCGGGACCGCGCCAAGGGCGTGGATTCGCCGCTACCGACGCAGGTGGTGTCGAACGAAGAGTTCACGCCGCGGCCGCAGAGCGAGGGGCAGAAGCGCGTCGAACACCTGATCGGCACAATGGCTGCGGAAAGGGCCAGGAAACTGGGAATGGACCGTGCGTCGTTTCTGCGGTCGGCAATGGGCATGGCGACCTGCCTGGCGGCGACGAATCAGGTCTACGGCAAGGTCTTTGACGTGGACGAAGCGGAGACGTGGGAGCAGGCGGCGATCGATAGCCGTGCGGCGGCCGACGACTATTTCATTATGGACGTGCAGGCGCATTTCACCGATGGTTATGCGTTAGGGTTCCGGAACAACGAAATCATACGCGGCATGGGTTTCCAGCTCAGCGAAGACAAAGAGGCGTACAGCTACCGGAACTTCGTGAAAGAGATGTTCCTCGATAGCGAAACGTCACTGGTGGTGATCAGCGGCGTGCCGGGTCGCGAAGTAGACAAAAATGCGGCGGGCGTGAAACAGGAAGGTCGCGGACGCGGCGGCGGCTTGTTGCCAAGTTGGCTGATGTCGCAGGCGGCTAGGGAAATTAACGCGCTGGCGGATTCGCAGCGCGCCATATGCCAGGGCAACCTGGCGCCCAACCACTACTGGGACAGGGCGGCGAACAGAATGGACCGCGCCGCGTTGCTGGACCAGATGGACCGCGAAGTGAAGCAGTACGGTATTGCTTCCTGGAAGTGGTATTGCCACACGGACCCCGGCAAGTCCGGCGGCGGGTTTCAACTGGACGATGACAATGCCGCCTTCTTCTATAGCGAGTCGCGCAAGCGCGGCATCAAGCTCTTCTCTGTGCACAAGGGATACTCGTACCAGTCGAAGACGCTGGGCCATCTGGCAAATCCCAAGGACGTAGAGAAGGCCGCCCTGGAGAATCCGGACCTCCAGTTCGTCATCTACCATTCGGCGCTCGAGCACGGCCCCTTCGAACCGGAGTTCAAGACCCTCCAGAATGTCAATCCGGAGACCGGCGACATGACTTGGCACAACGTGCTGATGGACATCAAACGGCGGAAGCCCAGGATCAACAATGTCTATCCAGAGTTGGGCAGCTTTTTCAATGTGCTGGTGATCGCCAATCCTGTACTGGCGATGCACGGCGTTGGCCG